>NZ_KB913029.1:4837242-5168697 GCF_000384115.1 Sporichthya polymorpha DSM 43042 | reverse complement strand
CGCGCTCAGCGACCTCGGCGGGACCCCGCCACTGCACCTCGCCGGGCTCGACGGAGTCGTCCGCGTCACCGGCTGAGACACCTACGGCGGGGGTTCGGTCGACCCGCAGCGGTGGCACGGCGTGACCGGCTCACCGTCGCCGTCGACGTCGCGGAGCGCTCCGCACTCCGGGCAGACCCGGTTGAGCCAGCAGACCGGGTCGCCACCTGTCTCACTCATGGCGCTCACCCATGGCTCCATGATGCCCCCAGCCTGGGAGAATCGCCGGATGACCGATCACCGCTCCGGCTTCGCGTGCTTCGTGGGGCGGCCGAACACCGGCAAGTCGACCCTGACCAACGCCCTGGTGGGGGCGAAGGTGGCCATCACCTCCGACCGCCCCCAGACGACGCGGCACACGATCCGCGGCATCGTCAGCCGCCCGGACGCCCAGCTCGTGCTCGTCGACACCCCCGGGTTCCACCGACCGCGGACGCTGCTGGGCGAGCGGCTCAACGACCTCGTCCGCGGGACGCTCGCCGAGGTCGACGTGATCGGCATCTGCATCCCGGCCGACGAGAAGATCGGCCCCGGCGACCGGTACATCGCGAGCGAGCTCGCGAAGGCGAAGAAGAAGCACACGACGGCGTTCGCGATCGTCACGAAGACCGACGCCGCCGGCAAGCAACAGATCGCCGAGCAGCTGCTTGCGGTGTCCGCCCTCGGCGAGCAGGTCGGCATCGACTTCGCCGAGATCGTGCCCGTCTCGGCGGTCCGGGGGGAGCAGGTCGACCTGCTCGCCGACCTGCTGATGAAGAACCTTCCGCCCGGCCCCCCGCTCTACCCGGACGGGGAGCTGACCGACTCGCCGGAGGAGCGGATGGTCGCCGAACTCATCCGCGAGGCCGCGCTCGAAGGTGTCCGCGACGAGCTCCCGCACTCCTTGGCGGTCGTCGTCGAGGAGATGGTGCCCCGCGAGGGCCGGCCCGAGGACTCGCCGCTGCTCGACGTCCGCGCCGACGTCTACGTCGAGCGCGACAGCCAGAAGGGGATCGTCATCGGCAAGGGTGGGGCCCGGCTCCGCGAGGTCGGCTCGACGGCCCGGCGGCAGATCGAGGCCCTGCTCGGCACCCCGATCTACCTGGACCTCCACGTCCGGGTCGCCAAGGACTGGCAGCGCGACCCCAAGCAGCTGCGGAAGCTGGGGTTCTGACGCGTCAGAGCCGGACCTGCCACTCGCCCCAGTGGTCCCAGAGCCGGAAGCCCATCGCCTCGTTGACGGCGATCATGTGGGTGTTCGACGCGGCGTTCCAGGTCAGCAGGGTTCGCACCTCGGGTCGGCGGCGCAGCAAGTGCGCGAGGTTCGCGACCTTGACCCAGGTCCCGAGCCGGTGGCCACGGTGGTCGGGGTCGACGATCGTGTTCCACTGCCATCCGTGCTCCGGGATCTCCGGCGCCAGGCCGATGTGTGTGAAGGCCGCGACCGTCCCCTCCTCGTCGACCGCGACGGTCGTGTAGACCTCCAGCCCCTGCTGCTGCGCCGCCTCCTCGCGACCCCGCAGTCGCTCGACGTCGTAGACCTCCGGCTCCCACTGCAGGTTCTCCATCGGGGCGTCGGTGGACATCCGTCCGTTGAGGTAGGCGAGACCGGCGGCGAACCGCTCCGGGGCCGCACCGACGAAGGAGTGCACCGCGTAGCCCGTGGCGTGGGGGCGGGACGACGTCTCGAGGTCGACGGCCCGGGCCCGGACGTCCTTGTCGACGAGGAGACGACGCCGGGCGTCGTACAGGCCGAGCTCGGCGCCGAGGGACCGCGCGAACGCCTCGCCGACGGAGTCCATGCGGGCCTCGAAGATGAGCAGCTTGCGCTCGGACGCCAGCGCCAGGTCCGCCACGGAGTCCCACAGCAACCGGCCGACGCCGCGACGCCGGAACTCCGGATGGACCGTCAGATCAACGATCCCGGTGGAGGTGTTGTCCAGTTCCGGAGTAGTCAACTGGACCAGCCCCACGATGCGCCCACTCGGGCCGTCGACCGCGACCCAGTGGGTCGTGGGTTCGTCCGGCGTCGGGTGCAGGATGCGCCGGCCCTCGTACCCCGGGGCGAACGGCGGGTCGTCCGGGAGGTCGTGGGCGTGGGCAGCCGCCAGCACGGCGACGACGTCGTCAACCCGTGCCGGGTCCAACCGCTCGATGTGCATGGAGCCAGGGGACCGTGCCGGGTGGGTCCGGCGCCAGCGAATTTCGAGCGGTGCGGGCGTGTGTGCGGGTGGGGAGAGTTCAGCGCAGCAGCGCGCTCATGACGCGGGTGGCGCGGTCCGGGTCGGCGGGTTCGCCGGTGAGGGTGGGGGCGTGCGCGTAGGCCTCCAGCAGGCGGACGACGGCGAACGCGAGCTCGTCGTCGTCGAGGTCGATGCCCAGGTGCCCGGCCGCGCGGTCGGTGGCCAGGACCTCGGTCACCTTGGCGATCATGCGGCGCTGGAACGGGCTCGCGTTCGTGGTGCAGAGGCGGACGAACGTCTCGGGTTCCTCGCGCTGCAGGCGCAGGACGCCCGTGTTGGTCGAGATCGCGCGGATGTAGCGGCCGAGGAGTTCGGGCGCCCGCGGGCTGATGCCCTCGGCGTCGATCTCGGCGAGCAGGCGGTCGAGCGTGCGGTTGGTCAGGTGCCACATCACCTCGGACAGGAGTTCGTCCCGCGTCCCGACCCAGCGGTGCATCGTCACGCGGCTGACGCCCACCTCGCCGGCGAGGGCGGAGATGTCGACGCGTTTGCCCGCCATGAACCAGTGGCAGGCGAGGTCGAACGCGGTGCCGATGCTCGCGCGCGGAGCGTCGCCCTCGCGCGCCAGGCGTTCGCCGAGCGTCTCGGACGTCGTCACACGTTCCCCTTGCCTCAGCGGTGAGACCGATGTTACACATTGCGCCAGATGTAACAGACTGAAACAAACGCCACCAAGTGTAGCGAGGTGCCCCCGATGCAGCGAAGCCTTCTCGCGGTCCTCCTGTCGGCCGCGGCCGTCCTGACGACCGCACCCGGTCCGGCGGTCGCTGCGGCGGAGAGCCGGTTCGCCCCCGTGAACCGGCCGGGTCCGGCGCTCTCGGTCCCGACGGCCGAGCTCGACGCCTCGCTCGCCTGCACCGGGAACGTGGCGAAGGGCCGGCAGACCGTCCTGTTCGTCCCCGGGACGACGGTGAATCCGCGCGAGGACTACTCCTGGAACTGGTTCCGGGCCCTCGACCAGCTGAACCGGCCGTACTGCGCGGTGACGCTGCCGTTCAACACGACCGGCGACACCCAGGTCGCGTCGGAGTACGTCGTCCACGCGATCCGGAAAATCTCCGCGATCACCGAGCGCAAGGTGCAGGTGATGGGCCACAGCCAGGGCGGCACCGAACCGCGCTTCGCGCTGCGGTTCTGGCCGGACCTGCGCAGCAAGGTCGACGACTACATCGCCTTCGCGGCGACCAACCACGGCAGCGCGCTGATCCGCGGGCTCTGCCTGCCGACCTGCTCGCCGTCGCTGTGGCAGCAGATCGACAACTCGAACTACATCCAGGCGATGAACTCGCACCAGGAGACCTTCGAGGGGATCTCGTACACCGCGATCTACACCTGGTTCGACCAGTTCGTGCAGCCGAACCTCGACGACACCGGCACGACGTCGCTGAGCGGCCCCGGCGACATCACCAACGTCGCCCTCCAGGACGTCTGCCCGGCCAACACCGGCGAGCACATCGCGATCGGCACGTACGACCCGGTGGCCTACGCGCTGGCGATGGACGCGCTGAACCACCCCGGCCCGGCGGACCCGTCGCGGATCCCGTCCTCGGTCTGCAACGAGGTCCTCATGCCGGGCGTCGACCCGCGCACATTCGCGACCAACCTCGCCGACGCCTACAACCAGATCTTTGCGGGGCTGACGACCGATCCGCGGGTAGACCAGGAGCCGGAGCTGAAGCCATACACGCTGGCCGGGAGGTCTTGATGCTGGGCTCGATCTACACCGACGACCACGAGATGTTCCGGGAGTCCGTGCGGGAGTTCGTCCGCCGGCAGATCGAGCCGAACGAGGAGAAGTTCCGCGAGAACCGGCTGATCGACCGGGACGTCTGGCTCGCGGCGGGCCGCCAGGGCCTGCTCGGCCTGGGCGTGCCGGAGAGTTACGGCGGCGCGGACGCCGGCGACTACCGCTTCAACGCCGTCCTCGGGGCGGAGCTCGCGGCGGCGGGCATGGCCGTGGCGTCCTCCTTCGGGATCCACTTCGACGTCGTCGCGCCGTATCTGGTCGAGCTGGGGACCGAGGAGCAGCGCGAGCGCTGGCTGCCGAAGTTCGCCACCGGCGAGTACATCACCGCGATCGGGATGACCGAGCCCGGCGGCGGCTCCGACCTCGCGGCGCTGAAGACCGGCGCGGTCCGCGACGGGGACGACTGGATCGTCAACGGTTCCAAGACCTTCATCACCAACGGGATCCAGGCGGATCTCGTCGTGGTCGCCGCGCAGACCGACCCAGCGAAGAAGGCGCGCGGCATCACGCTGTTCGTCCTGGAGGAGGGCATGCCCGGGTTCACTCGGGGCCGCAAGCTCGACAAGGTCGGGCAGCCCGAGGCGGACACCGCCGAATTGTTCTTCGACGACGTCCGCGTCCCCGACACCAACCGGCTCGGGGAGGTCGGGCAGGGTTTCGTCGCGATGATGGAGCGCCTGCCGCAGGAGCGCATCGGGTCGGCCGTGTCGAACATCGCGCACGCCGCGGCGGTGCTGGCGGAGACCGTCCAGTACGCCAAGGACCGCAAGGCGTTCGGGCAGCAAATCGGCGCGTTCCAGTCCAACAAGTTCCTGCTCGCGGAGCTCACCACGAAGGTCGAGCTGACGCAGTGTTATGTCGATCAGGGCGTGCTCGCCCACAGCAAGGGCGAGCTGACCGCCGTGGACGCCGCCAAGATCAAGTGGTGGTCGGCGCAGGTGCAGAACGAGGTCCTCGACGCCTGCGTCCAGCTCCACGGCGGGTATGGCTACATGCGCGAGTACCGCGTCGCCCGGGCCTGGATGGACGCCCGGGTCACGAAGATCTGGGCCGGCTCGAACGAGATCATGAAGGAGATCATCGGCCGCGACCTCGGCCTCTGAGTTCGACCGGGATGTCCCGCTTTCGGCGTAACGCCGCTCACGCAACTTGTCGTGCGGGCGGCCGCGTCATGTACGCTCGCGCCATGCGTTTGCGCCGGGTCGGCCTCTCGGGCCTCCTCCTTAGCAGCCGCGGCGAGGCCCCGTAAGGGCCGGCTCCCTCGTCGCGGGTTTTGCTGCGCCTGCCGGTCGCGCCCGATCCGACCTGACGACATGAGGAGCCTTCAATGTTTCACCCCCAGCAGCCGAGCGGGATGCCCGTCCACCGCTACCCGGCGTACGTGCCCGTCGGCCTGACCGACCGCACGTGGCCGGACAAGGTCATCACCTCCGCGCCGCGCTGGTGCGCGGTCGACCTGCGGGACGGCAACCAGGCGCTGATCGACCCGATGAGCCCGCAGCGCAAGCGGCGCATGTTCGAGCTGCTCTGCTCGATGGGTTACAAGGAGATCGAGGTCGGCTTCCCGGCCGCGAGCCAGACCGACTTCGACTTCGTCCGGCAGATCATCGAGGAAGACCTGATCCCGGACGACGTCACGATCCAGGTCCTGACGCAGGCGCGCGAGGAACTGATCACCCGCACGTTCGAGTCCATCAAGGGCTCGAAGCAGGCGATCGTCCACCTCTACAACTCGACCTCGACGCTGCAGCGCCGCGTCGTGTTCGGCCTCGACCGTGACGGCATCAAGGACATCGCCGTCCAGGGCGCGCGCATCTGCCAGAAGCTGACCGAGACCGTCCCCGGCACCGACGTGTACTTCCAGTACTCGCCGGAGTCCTACACCGGCACCGAACTCGACTTCGCCGTCGAGGTCTGCAACGCCGTCAACGACGTCTGGAAGCCGACGCCGGACCACAAGGTCGTCGTGAACCTGCCCGCGACCGTCGAGATGGCGACGCCGAACATCTACGCCGACTCGATCGAGTGGATGCACCGCAACCTCGCCTACCGCGACGCGGTCGTGCTGTCGCTGCACCCGCACAACGACCGCGGCACCGCGGTCGCGGCCGCGGAGCTCGGCTACATGGCCGGCGCCGACCGCATCGAGGGTTGTCTGTTCGGCAACGGCGAGCGGACCGGCAACGTCTGCCTGGTGACGCTGGGTCTGAACCTGTTCAGCCAGGGCGTCGACCCGATGATCGACTTCTCCGACATCGACGAGATCCGCCGCACCGTCGAGTACTGCAACCAGCTGCCGGTGCACGAGCGTCACCCCTACGGCGGCGACCTGGTCTACACCGCGTTCTCCGGCTCGCACCAGGACGCGATCAACAAGGGCTTCGCGTGGCTCGAGCGGGACGCGGCCGCGGCGGGCATCCCCGTGGAGCAGCAGACCTGGGCCGTGCCGTACCTGCCGATCGACCCGAAGGACGTCGGCCGCACGTACGAGGCCGTGATCCGGGTGAACAGCCAGTCCGGCAAGGGCGGCGTCGCCTACATCATGAAGACCGAGTACAACCTCGACCTGCCGCGCCGGCTGCAGATCGACTTCTCCGCGGTGATTCAGCGGCACACCGACACCGAGGGTGGCGAGGTGACCCCCGAGGAGATGTGGGGCATGTTCGAGGGCGAGTACCTCAAGCCCTCGGAGATCGGTGCCGCCACCGGTGTCCAGCTGGACTCGCACCACACGTCCTCGGCGGCGGGGGAGCAGGACGAGCTCTCGGTGAACGTCATCGTCGACGGCCAGTCCAAGACGCTGACCGGTCGGGGCAACGGCCCGATCGCCGCGTTCTGCGACGCGCTGTCCTCGATCGGCGTCGACGTCCGCGTCCTCGACTACCACGAGCACGCGATGAGCGCCGGCGGCGACGCCCGCGCGGCCGCGTACCTCGAGTGCGCCGTCGGCGGTCAGGTGAAGTGGGGCGTCGGCATCGACGCGAACATCGTCACCGCGTCACTGAAGGCCGTCTGCTCGGCCATCAACCGCTGATCCGCCCGTGACGTCCGACGAAGTGGCTGTTATAGCGACCGCATCCTCGGACGTCAGGGACCTGCCGGCGGTCGTCGAGACGCTGAGTACGGCGTTCGACGAGGTCCCGATCTTCCGCTGGTTCTTCCCGGACGACGAGCGCCGGGCAGCGATCCTGCCCGCGTTCTTCGCCGCGGTGTGCGAGGCCCATCTGTCCTGGGGTGAGATCCACCGGTCGGCAGACGGACTCGCCGCCGCGGTCTGGGTCCCGCCGGGTGCGGAGATGCCCGCGGAGGTGTCAGCGACCCTCGGCGACCGCCTCGGCGGGATCCTCGGGGAGGAGGCCGGGACGAAGATGGCCGACCTCCGCCCGCTGATCCGCGCCCACCACCCCGACGGGCCGCACTGGTTCCTCAACTTCCTCGCGGTCCGGCCGGAGGCCCAGGGTCGCGGGTACGGCACCGCCCTGCTGCGGCCGATGCTCGACCGCTGCGACGCCGAGGGCGTCCCCGCCTATCTCGACGCGACGTCCGAGGCCAACAAGCGCCTGTACGAGCGCGAGAGATTCGTGGTCGTCCAGGAGGTGACCCTGCGAGACTCGCCGCCGCTGTGGTGCATGGTCAGGGAGGCGCAATGACCGAGATCGAGCCGGCTGAGATCCCACCGGACGGCAAGGACTGGACCTGGGTCCTGAACACCCCGTGCGGGGAGTGCGGCTACGACGCGGGGACGGTGGTCCCGGAGCAGGTGGCGTCGACGCTGCGGACGAACGTGGCGGACTGGACGGCGGTGCTGGCGCGCCCGACCGGGCTGCGGGAGCGCCCCGCGCCGACGGTGTGGTCGCCGCTGGAGTACGCCTGCCACATCCGGGACGTCTACCGGCTCTTCGACCAGCGCCTGGTGCTCATGCTCGACCACGACGACCCGCTGTTCGCGAACTGGGACCAGGACGCGACCGCCGTCGCCGAGCGCTACGGCGAGCAGGACCCGGCGACGGTCTCGGGCGAGCTGGCGGAGGCGGGCACCGCGCTCGAGGACCGCTTCGCCGGCCTCACCCCGGAGCAGTGGAGCCGGACCGGGCGGCGCAGCGACGGCGCGGTCTTCACCGTGGACTCGTTCGCCCGGTATCTGCTGCACGACGTCCTCCACCATCTCGGGGACGTCAGACCGCAGAATGGTTGAGTGAGCGTTTACCGGGACACCGGGGTCGTCCTGCGCACCCAGAAGCTGGGGGAGGCCGACCGCATCGTCACGCTGCTCACGCGGCGCCACGGGCGGATCCGCGCCGTGGCGAAGGGCGTCCGCCGGACCTCGTCGCGGATCGGGGCGCGCCTGGAGCCGTTCGCGCACGTGGACGTGCAGTGCTACTCCGGGCGGACGCTGGACATCGCCCAGCAGATCGAGACCGTCGACGCCTTCGGCGGCAAGCTCTCCCGCGACTACGCCCGCTGGACGGCGGGCCAGGCGATGCTCGAGGCCGCGGAGCGCTTCACCGAGAACGAGGGTGACCCGGCGCTGCAGCAGTACCAGCTGCTGGTCGGCGGCCTCCGTGCGCTGGCCGAGAGCGACCGCGACCCGGTGATGGTGCTCGACGCGT
This sequence comes from Sporichthya polymorpha DSM 43042, assembly GCF_000384115.1. NCBI lineage: Bacteria > Bacillati > Actinomycetota > Actinomycetes > Sporichthyales > Sporichthyaceae > Sporichthya > Sporichthya polymorpha. Next base: position 5,160,079 of record NZ_KB913029.1, on the reverse strand, counting down.
TCCTCGTCCGGTCGCTGGCGATCGCCGGGTACGCGCCGAGCTTCTCCGACTGCGCCGGCTGCGGGGCCCCGGGCCCGCACCGCTTCTTCACGATCCCGGGCGGGGGAGCGACCTGCGCGGACTGCCGCCCACCGGCCTGCGCCGCTCCCGGCGCCGAGACGCTCGTCCTGCTCGGGGCGCTGCTCTCGGGCGACTGGGAGGTCGCCGAGTCCGCCGCCCCGCGCGCCCGGCGCGAGGCCAGCGGTCTGGTCGCCGCTTACCTGCAGTGGCACCTCGAGCGTGGCCTGCGCTCGCTCCGGCACGTCGAGCGCGACCAGCCCTCTGCCCCGGGACCGACGGCCACGTCCGCATGAGCCGTCGCCAGTACGCGGCTCCGCCGCCGCATCCGTCCGGCGCGCGTCCGCCCGACCTGCCCAAGGAACTGATCCCCCGTCATGTCGCGATCGTGATGGACGGCAACGGCCGCTGGGCCAAGCAACGAGGCCTGGCCCGGACCAAGGGCCACGAGGCCGGCGAGGCCGCACTGCTCGACGTCATCTGCGGCGCGATCGAGATCGGCGTCGAGTGCGTCTCGGCGTACGCGTTCTCGACCGAGAACTGGAAGCGGACGCCCGACGAGGTCCGCTTCCTGATGGGCTTCAACCGCGACGTCATCCACCGCCGCCGCGACGAGCTCGACGCGATGGGCGTCCGCGTCCGCTGGGCCGGGCGTCGGCCCAAGCTCTGGCGGTCGGTCATCTCCGAGCTCGAGGACGCCGAGCGGCGCACCGCCCGCAACGACAAGATCACGCTGCAGTTCTGCGTCAACTACGGCGGCCGTGCCGAGATCGCCGACGCCGCTCGCGCCCTCGCCGCCGACGTCGCCGCCGGCACGGTGAAGCCGGACAAGATCACCGAGACCACCTTCGCCCGGTACCTCGACGAGCCCGACCTCCCCGACGTCGACCTGTTCGTCCGCAGCTCGGGGGAGCAGCGCACGTCGAACTTCCTCCTCTGGCAGAGCGCCTACGCCGAACTGGTCTTCCTCGACACCCTCTGGCCCGACTTCGACCGCCGCCACCTCTGGCACGCGATCGAGCTCTACGCCTCCCGGGACCGCCGCTACGGCGGCGCCGCCCCGAACCCGGTCCCGCCCGCCGGCTGACTCACTCCTGCGGGACGTCATCCCGCGGAGCGGCGGCCGCCCAGTTCTGCAGAGTTGCACAATATTGAAATTATGCAGTTATGATGAAGGCATGACTTCCCCCGGCGCGCTCCCGCTGTACCAGGCGAAGGCGGAGTTCTTCCGCATGCTCGGGCACCCGGTGCGGATCCGGGTGCTCGAGCTGCTGGCGGCCGGGCCGACGTCGGTCCGGGACCTGCTCGCCGCGATCGAGATCGGGCCCGCGGGGCTCTCGCAGCAGCTCGCGGTGCTGCGACGGTCGGGGATCGTGTCCGCCCGCCGGGAGGGGACCACCGTCATCTACTCGCTCGCCGGGGTCGAGGTGGTCGACCTGCTCGCGGCCGCCCGGCGGATCCTGACCGAGGTGCTCGTCGGGCAGACGGAGGCGCTGACCGACCCGACGGCCCCCGAGATACCGGCCGGCTGATGGCCCCGCTCCCGGCGGCCGTGTCCGGCTGGCGCTCGCTGCTCCCGTCGGCGGCCGACGTCGCGCCGATGCGCCGGTCCTGGCGTCGCGACCTCCAGGCCGGGGTGACCGTCGCCGTCGTGGCGCTGCCGCTGGCGCTCGGCTTCGGCATCGCGTCCGGGCTGGGGGCCGAGGCCGGGCTGGTGACGGCGATCGTCGCGGGCGCGGTGGCGGCGATCTTCGGTGGCTCCAACCTGCAGGTGTCCGGCCCGACGGGCGCGATGACGGTCGTCCTGGTCCCGATCGCGCACGAGCACGGCCGCGAGGGTGTGCTGTTCGTCGGCGTCCTCGCGGGGCTGATGCTGATCGCGCTCGCGGTCGCCCGGGCCGGCCGGTACATGAGCCTGGTGCCGGCGCCGGTGGTCGAGGGGTTCACGGTGGGCATCGCCTGCGTCATCGCGTTGCAGCAGGTGCCCGCCGCCCTCGGGGTCGACGTCGAGAGCGCGGAGAGCGCGCTCGTCACCGCCGGGCGGGCGGTCCGGGAGTTCGCCGACGACCCCGGCGCTGCCTCGCCGCTGCTGGCGCTGCTGGTCGCGGCGGGCATCGTGCTCGCGACCCGGCGCCGCCCGACGCTCCCGCTCGCCCTGCTGGCCGTCGCCGTCGCGACGGTCGTGGCCGAGACCGCCGACCTCCAGGTCGGGCGGGTGGGGGAGATCCCGCGGTCGCTGTCGGCGCCGTCGCTCGGGTTCGTCGACCTCGGCGACCTCGACGCCCTGATCGCGCCGGCGATCGCGGTGGCCGCGCTGGCCGCTCTGGAGTCCCTGCTCTCGGCCTCGGTCGCCGACGGCATGACGGTCTCGCAGCGCCACGACCCCGACCGGGAACTCGTCGGCCAGGGCCTGGCGAACCTGGCCGCGCCGGTCTTCGGCGGCGTGCCCGCGACCGGCGCGATCGCGCGCACCGCCGTCAACGTCCGCGCCGGGGCGACGACCCGCCTCGCCGCGTTCGCCCACGCGGTCGTGCTCGCGATCCTCGTCCTCGCCGCGGCCCCTATCGTCGAGAAGATCCCGCTCGCGGCGCTGGCCGGCGTGCTGTTCGCGACCGCCTGGCAGATGGTCAGCGTCGGGTCCGTGCGCGCCATCGCGCGCTCGACACGTCCGGACGCCGTCGTGCTGGTCCTCACCGCGGCGGTGACGATCGCGCTCGACCTCGTCCGCGCCGTCCTGCTGGGCCTGCTCGTCGCCGGGGCTCTCGCACTGCGGACGATCGTCCGGGCGTCCGAGGTCGCGGAGGTCCCGCTCTCCGAGGAGCTCCCGCCCGACACCGCGGAGGAGGAGCACGCCCTCCTCGCCGAGCACATCGTCGCCTACCGCCTCGACGGCCCGCTGTTCTTCGCCGGCGCCCATCGCTTCCTGCTGGAGCTGACCGACGTCGCCGACGTCGCGGTCGTGATCCTGCGTCTGTCGCACGTGTCGACGATCGACGCCAGCGGCGCGATCGTCCTCGCCGACGTGATCGGGGCGCTGGAGCGCCGCGGCGTCGTCGTTTACCTCTCCGGGCTGCGCCCGGTGCACCGCCGGCCGCTGACCGCGGTCGGGGTGCTGCCCCGCCTGCAGGAGGCCGGCCGGGTGGCCGCGTCGACGCCGGAGGCGATCGCGGCGGCCCGTGCCCGCCTGCGCCAGGACGGGGTGCTCGCGCCCGAAGGGTGAGCGTTCGCTGTGGGCGGCCGTAAAGGCGTTGAACCGCGCCGCGGACCTCCGACTGAATGTCAACCATGTTGGTCGACATTCAGTCGCACAAGCCGTATCGGCTGTCGCTGATCGGGATGCACACGCACGCGGTGTCCGACGTGTTGTGTTCCTGGCGCTGAGCCCGCCCCCGACCACTTCGCCGCCCTGCCGCGGCCCCTCGAACGGATCGATCCCATGCGTGTCCTCCCTCGTCCCCGCTTCCCCTTCCGTGCCGGTCGCGGTGCTCTCCGCAGCGCCCGGCGCGCGCCCGCACCGCTGCTCGCGGTCGTCGACTACCGCGTCGGGCCGTTCGTCCGGTGGTGCGCGACGGTGACCTCGCCGACGGGGGAGTTCTCCGAGCGGGTCGTCCTCGCGGTCGACGCCGAGGGCATCTACCTCGCAGCCCTGGCCGCGCTCGACGACCTTCGTCGGGAGAGCGGCCGACAGGTCGAGGCCGAGCACGTCCTGCACGAGGACCTGATCCCCGCCTGACGGGCCACCCGGGTGGGTGAGGTGGTGACCGTGCGCAGCCCACGCACCACGGTCCGCGAGACCGCGGCGGCGGAAGCGGCCTGACGCAGCGTCAGGCCGCCTGCGCTGCCGAACGGCTCAGTCGAGCCCGATGACCTTGCGGCCGGAGTAGAGGATCAGCTGGTCCTGCAGCGTGGCCTCCGGGGGCGCCGGGATCTCGGGGCCGAAGGCGCCCGGGGCGCGGATCGAGTCGCCGAAACTCCTCAGCAGCTCGAACGCGGCCTCGACCCCGGCCTCGTCGAGCTTGTCGTCGAGGCCCGCCGCCTGGCACAGGTCCCAGGTGTGGATCAGGGTGTCGGTGCAGAGCATCCCGCCAACGAGGGTGGCGAACTCCGACTCCGCCCCGTAGAAGCGCACCGGGAACAGGGCCTTCTCGTCCTCCGCGAGCGCCGCGGCGACGTCCGCGGTCGCGGCACGCCAGGCGGCAATCACGTCCTCGGTGTCGGTGACCTCCTCCAGCGGGGTGTCGTTCAGCGCGGCCAGCACCCGCCGGTGGTTGTCGACGACGTGGGCGAGCAGGTCGCGGCTGTTCCAGTCGCGGCACGGCGTCATCGAGTTCCAGTCCAGGGTCCGCACGCGCCCCACCCGCAGGTCGAGGTCGGCGGCGATGCGGCCGTACCGGCCGCGGATCTCGTCGAGATCGGGGAAGGTCGGGTTCGGGGACGTCATGACGCTCATTAATAACCCACGGCCGGGTCAGGTGGCGGAGCAGTCGGCACAGCGGCCGAAGATCTCGACGGTGTGGCTGACGTCCGTGAACCCGTGCTCGGCCGCGACCTTGTCGGCCCACCGCTCGACGGCGGGTCCCTCGACCTCGACGGCGCGGCCGCAGACCCGGCAGACCAGGTGGTGGTGGTGCCCGTCGCTGCAGCGACGGTAGATCGACTCACCGTCGTCGGTGCGGAGCACGTCCACCTCGCCGGACTCGGCGAGCGACTGGAGCGTCCGGTACACCGTCGTCAGGCCGACGTTCTCCCCACGCTGCTTGAGCAGGTCGTGCAGTTCCTGCGCGCTGCGGAAGTCGGAGACGGCGTCGAGCGCGGCGGCGACCGCGGCCCGCTGGCGCGTCGCGCGCTGCGGCCGGACTCCGGCGTCACTCATCGTTCGTCCACTTCCGGCATCCGAGGCATCAGAGGTTGAGCACTCCCACGACGATCACCGCGGCCAGGGCCGCGACGCGAAGCGCGCGACCGGCGTTGGGGAGCGTCGGCCAGAACGCGGCGAGCAGCCACCCCAACAGTCCGACGACCACAACCAGCAGGAGCAGGCCGAGAATTCCGCCGGCGATCAGTCCGCCGACCAGCGCGACCGCGACGAACGCGGGCAGCACGAGCTTCGGCATCCGGCTCAGCCAGAGCAGGCCCGGCGCGGTCGTCGTCGCGACGCGGTTGGCGATCTTGTCCGGCGGGACGTTCGCGCGCACCCGCGGATGCGCGTTGCGGGGACGTGGTTTCGCGGCCATTGCCACATCCTGCCAAGGTGGAGCAATGCTGCTCGTCGCCCGGGTGCCCGGGGTGTCCGATCCCGTCGAGTTCCAGGCCGAGGCCGAGGGCGCACTCGCCGCGCTGGCGACCCGCCCCGGGTGGGTGTCGGGCCGGGTCGGGCGGGCCCTGGACGACCCGTCGACGTGGGTCGTCGTGTGCGAGTGGACCGACGTCGGCAGCGGCCGGCGTGGGCTCACGACCGGCGCGGTGCGGACGCAGATCATGCCGCTGATGGCGCGATTCCCCGCCGAGCCGGGCACGTTCGAGATCGTCTCCTCCGCGTGAACCGGACGCGACAGAGGACTTCGCTCGCGGACCGGCGGCGAGTAGGCTGACCCGCTCCGGCCTCATCCCCTGTGGCCCGCTGAACGTCCCGTACGGAGTGCTCGCGTTGCCTGCTGACCGGATCGACGCGATCGTCGGCCTCAGCCGTCGCCGGGGCTTCGTGTTCCCGTCGAGCGAGATCTACGGCGGCATGCGTTCGTGCTGGGACTACGGGCCGCTCGGGGTCGAACTCAAGGAGAACATCAAGCGGCAGTGGTGGAAGGCGTGCGTCCAGAGCCGCGACGACGTCGTCGGGCTGGACTCCTCGATCATCCTCGCCACCGACGTCTGGAAGGCCTCGGGCCACCTCGAGTCGTTCGTCGACCCCCTCACCGAGTGCCAGGCCTGCCACAAGCGCTGGCGCGTCGACCAGATCACCGAGAACCCCGCCGAACTCGCGAACCTGTCGTGCCCCGGTTGCGGCAGCCCCGGGTCGCTCACCGAGCCCCGGCCGTTCAACGGTCTGCTGCGCACGCACCTCGGCCCGGTCGAGGACGCCGACGCCGTGCACTACCTGCGCCCGGAGACGGCGCAAGGGATCTTCGTCAACTTCGCCAACGTGCTCACGACGTCCCGGCGCCGTCCGCCGTTCGGCATCGGTCAGGTCGGCAAGAGCTTCCGCAACGAGATCACGCCGGGCAACTTCATCTTCCGCACGCGTGAGTTCGAGCAGATGGAGCTCGAGTTCTTCGTCGAGCCCGGCACCGACGAGCGCTGGCACGAGTACTGGCTCGCCGAGCGCTGGGCCTGGTACCTCGACCTCGGCATCCCCGAGGCCGACCTGCGCCGCTACGAGCACCCCGCGGACAAGCTCGCGCACTACTCGCGACGCACCGTCGACATCGAGTACCGCTTCGGCTTCAGCGCCGGCGCGGGCACCGAGTGGGCGGAGCTCGAAGGCGTCGCCAATCGCAGCGACTTCGACCTCACCACTCACAGCAAGAACTCCGGCAACGACCTGAGCTACTTCGACCAGACCACGGGCGAGCGCTGGACGCCCTACGTCATCGAGCCCGCGGCCGGGCTGACCCGCTGCGTGCTGGCGTTCCTGCTCGCGGCGTACTCCGAGGACACCGCCCCCAACGCGAAGGGCAACCCGGAGAAGCGGACGGTGCTGCGGCTCGACCCGCGCCTCGCCCCGGTGAAGGCGGCGGTGCTGCCGCTCTCGCGCAACCCCGAGCTCTCGCCGCGCGCCCGCGAGGTCGCGGCCGGCCTGCGCCGGCACTGGAACGTCGAGTTCGACGACGCCGGCGCGATCGGCCGGCGGTACCGACGGCAGGACGAGATCGGCACCCCGTACTGCGTGACGCTGGACTTCGAGTCGCTCGACGACGGCGCCGCCACCGTGCGCGACCGCGACTCGATGCGCCAGGAGCGGGTCTCGCTCGACCGGCTGACGGGGTACCTCGCCGAGCGGTTGGTGGGGTGCTGACCCCGCTCCGCCTGGGCACGCACGAGATCTGGCCGCCGGTCGTGCTGGCCCCGATGGCGGGAATCACCAACCGGGCCTTCCGTCGCCTGTGCCGCGAGCACGGCGCCGGGCTGTACGTGAACGAGATGGTCACCGCGCGCGGACTCGTCGAGGGCGACCGGACGACGCGGGCGATGGTGTCCTTCGACGCCGACGAGTTCCCCCGCAGCCTCCAGCTCTACGGCACCGACGCGGACTCCATCGCCGGTGCGGTGCGGCTCGTGGTGGCCGAGAACCTCGCCGACCACGTCGATCTGAACTTCGGCTGCCCGGTGCCCAAGGTGACGCGCAAGGGCGGCGGCTCGGCGCTGCCGTGGAAGCGGGCGCTGTTCGCGCGGATCGTCGCCGGCGCGGTGGACGCGGCCGACGGTGCGGTGCCGGTGACGGTGAAGATGCGCGTCGGCATCGACGACGAGCACCCGACGTTCCTCGACGCCGGCCGGATCGCCGCGGAGGCCGGCGTCGCCTGGGTCGCCCTCCACGCCCGGACCGCGGCGCAGCACTACTCGGGCCAGGCGGACTGGTCGAAGATCGCGGAGCTGAAGGAGTCGCTGGCCGGCACCGGCGTCCCGGTGCTCGGCAACGGCGACATCTGGGAGGCCGGTGACGCCCTGCGCATGGTCGCCGAGACCGGGTGCGACGGCGTGGTCGTCGGGCGTGGCTGCCTCGGCCGGCCCTGGCTGTTCGGCAATCTCGCCGCTGCGTTCGACGGCCGCCCCGACCCCGGCCACCCCGGGCTCGGCCAGGTCGCGGCCACGCTGCGTCGGCACGCCGACCTGATGACCGAGGACCTCGGCGAGTTCAAGGCGTGCCAGGAGATCCGCAAGCACATCGCCTGGTACCTCAAGGGGTTCGCGGTGGGCTCCGGGCTGCGGCAGGCGCTCGGCCTGGTCGGCTCGCTGGCGGAGCTGGACCGCCTGCTGGCCGAGCTCGACACCGACCAGGAGTTCCCGGCCGCGAGCCTCGGCGTCCCCCGCGGACGGGCGGGCTCACCGCGCCGTGTCGCCCTGCCCGACGGGTGGCTCGACGACGCCGGTGACGCGGTCGTCGACGACGCCGACGCGGGTCTCGCGGCCCTCTCGGGGGGATGACGGAACGTCATGATCGCGCCGGAGGCGATCTCTCGATCCGGCGGCTTGATCGAAATCAGTGACCCAAACGTGACCTCGTCGGTGAGAGGAACAACGCAGGGGGTCGGGTAGGACTTTGTGGGTAGACGAGACAGAATCAGGTCTTACCGCACAGCCGCACAGCCGCGCAGGGTCGCGTGGCCTGGCCCATCCCGGTGGAAGCCGAGAGAGCGAGATTCCATGGCGCCCGAGCACGGTGCATCGTCCGACGCCCCCGTTGTCGTCATCGGCGCCGGCCCGGCCGGCCTGACCGCCGCCTACGAGCTGGTCAAGCGCGGACGCGCCGTGACGGTCCTCGAGGCGACGGACCAGATCGGCGGCATCTCCCGCACCGAGGTCCGCGACGACTGGCGGTTCGACATCGGCGGTCACCGCTTCTTCACCAAGGTGCCCGAGGTCGAGGCGCTCTGGCACGAGATCCTCCCCGACGAGGACTTCCTGCAGCGGCCGCGCATGAGCCGGATCTCCTACCGCGGCAAGCTCTACGACTACCCGCTCAAGGCCGGGAACGCGCTGAAGAACCTCGGCATCATCGAGGCCGTCCGCTGCGTGCTGTCCTACGTCTGGGTGCGCATCCGCCCGCCGAAGGACCAGACCAACTTCGAGGGCTGGGTCGCCGCGCGCTTCGGCTGGCGCCTCTACAACATCTTCTTCAAGACCTACACCGAGAAGCTCTGGGGCATCCCCGGCGACCAGATCCAGGCCGACTGGGCGGCCCAGCGCATCAAGAACCTCTCGCTGTTCTCGGCGATCAAGAACGCGATCTTCCAGCCCAAGGGCCAGACCGAGATCACGACGCTGATCGACACGTTCCAGTACCCGAAGTACGGCCCCGGGATGATGTGGGAGCGCTGCCGCGACCTCGTCGTCGAGGGCGGTGGGCAGGTGATCATGGAGGCCCCGGTCGTCGCGCTGCACCGCGAGGGCAAGCGTGTGACCGCCGTCACCGTGTTGCAGGACGGCGAGGAGAAGCTGATCCCGTGCAGCGACGTCATCTCCTCGATGCCGCTGCAGCACCTCGTCCAGGGCATGAACCCCAAGGCCCCGCAGGAGGTTCGCGAGGCGGCCGAGGGCCTGGGCTACCGCGACTTCGTCACCGTCGCGATCGTCGTGCCGGTCGAGGACGGCTTCCCCGACAACTGGATCTACATCCACACCCCGGGCGTGAAGGTCGGCCGCATCCAGAACTACGGCTCCTGGTCGCCGTACCTGGTCAAGGACGGCCTGACCTGCCTCGGGCTCGAGTACTTCGTCAACGAGGGCGACGGCACCTGGACCTCGTCCGACGAGGACCTCATCGCCCTGGCCAAGAAGGAGCTCGCGCAGCTCGGCCTGGTCAAGACCGAGCGGATGCAGGCCGGCTTCGTCGTCCGCGTCCCCAAGGCGTACCCGATCTACGACGAGGGCTACGACGTCAAGGTCGACACCATCCGGCACTGGCTGGCGGACGAGGTCGTCAACGTCCAGGCCACCGGCCGCAACGGCATGCACCGCTACAACAACCAGGACCACTCGATGGTCACGGCGATGTACGCGGTCGACAACATCTGTGGCACCCCGCGCGACCTCTGGACGGTCAACGTCGAGGAGGAGTACCACGAGGAGAAGCGCAACGACTCCCCGGGCACCTCCGCGAACACCGCCCCCGCTGCCGGCACCGGCCGGGCCGCTCCGGTCCTGCCGCGCCGGGACTCCTCCGCCTGACCGACCTCCCAGGACCGCCCGTGGTCTCCTCCCTCCCCGCCTCCGCCCGCACCGCCGCTCCCGCGGCGGCGCGTGGGCGGCTGGAGCGGTTGGAGCCGTTCGCGCTGCCGGCGCTCGCGCTGGCCGTCGCGCTCGGGGTGGGGCTACGGCTGTGGTCCACGGGGCCGCTGTGGCTGGACGAGGCCCAGACGGTCGAGTTCGCCCGGGTTCCGCTCGCCGACCTGCACCAGGCGCTGAAGACCGACGGCGCCCCGCCGCTGTACTACGTCCTGCTCCACGGCTGGCTCGACCTGCTCGCGACGCTCGGGGTGGGGGACAGCCCGTGGGCGGCGCGCTCGCTGTCGATGGGGTTCTCCCTCGCGGCGCTTCCCCTGGCCTACCTGGCGGGGCGGCGGCTCGGCGGGTCGCGCCGGCACGGGGAGATCGCGCTCCTGCTCTTCGCGGTCAACCCCTGGTCGGTCCGGTACGCCGGCGAGGCACGGATGTACTCGCTGGTCGTCCTGCTCGTTCTGTGCGCGCTGCTCGCGTTGGAGCGGCTGCGGCGGCGGCCCGGCCCCTGGCCCGCGGTCGCGCTCGGCGCGATCACCGCGGCCCTGCTCTACACGCACTACTGGGCGATGTTCCTGCTCGTCACCGTCGGTGCGCTGCTGCTGTACCGCGCGGTGCGCAGCCGGGAGGACCGCCGCGGCGCCCGCCTGGCGTTGACCGGGATGGCCGCCGGCGGAGTGACGTTCCTGCCGTGGTTCCCGACCGTGCTCTACCAGTCCGAGCGCACCGGCGCTCCCTGGGCGTCCCGGCCGGACCTGGGCTCGATCGCGATCCTGCCCGCCGAGTGGTGGGGCGGGTTCGGCCCGGTCGGCAGCACGCTCGCCCTGCTCGTGGTGCCGCTCTCGCTGCTCGCGGTGTTCGCCCGCCGCCGTCCCGGGACCTCCGTGATCACCTTCGTCCGCCCCCTGGGGGTGACGGCCCGGCTCGCCGCCGTCGCCGGCGGGACGCTGCTGGTCGCGCTCGGCATCTGCCTGGCGACCGGGGGAGCGGTGGTGGGCCGGTACACGGCCGTCGTCGTCCCGCTGGTCCTGCTGCTGCTCGCCTTCGGCATCCTGACGCTGCCGCCGGCCGCCGGCGTCGGCGTCCTCGCCACGTTCGTCAGCCTCGGCCTGCTCGGCAGCCTGACGATGGCGACCACCCCGCACACCCAGGCCGGCCGGATCGCCGCCGCCCTGAACGAGAACAGCAAGCCCGGCGACCTCGTCGTCTACTGCCCGGACCAGCTGGCCCCGGCCGTCGAGTCCGAGCTGACCGCGGCCGGACTGGAGAAGCTGACGCTGCCGGCGCAGGCCAACCCGGCCGTCGTCGACTGGACCGACTACGAGGAGCAGATCGCCGGCCTGAGCCCGCGGGTCCTCGCCGACGGGATCGCGGACTACGTCGAGGCCGGGTCGAACGTGACGGTCTGGTACGTCGCCGGGGTGGGCTACCGGACCCACAGCCGGGTCTGCATCAGCCTGCGTGACCGCCTGGTCGCCGAACTGGGGATCCCGACGCTGGTGCACGACCGCACCGGTCGCGGCTACGAGAAGGCCAGCCTGGAGCGATTCCGGCGCTGAGGCCCGGACGCGACCTCGGTAGGCTGCCCAGTTGACGCCGGGACTATCGAGGGAGCTTGCGCGTGCCGAAGTTCGTCTACGACTTCACCGAGGGCAACCGCGACCAGAAGGACCTCCTGGGTGGCAAGGGGGCCAACCTCGCGGAGATGACCAACCTCGGTCTCCCCGTACCGCCCGGCTTCACCATCACGACCGAGGCCTGCCAGGCCTACCTGGCCAGCGGCTCCGCCCCGGCCGAGCTCTCGGAGCAGGTGACCGAGAAGCTGGCGTGGCTCGAGGGCCAGTTCGGCAAGAAGCTGGGCCAGGCCGACGACCCGCTGCTGGTCTCGGTGCGCTCGGGCGCCAAGTTCTCCATGCCCGGGATGATGGAGACCGTTCTCAACATCGGCCTGAACGACGAGTCCGTCGCGGGCCTGGCGAAGCAGTCGAGCAACGACCGCTTCGCGTGGGACTCCTACCGCCGCCTGCTGCAGATGTTCGGCAAGACCGTGCTGCACATCGACGGCGAGCACTTCGAGGACGCGATCGACGCGGCGAAGAAGGCCAAGAACACCACGGCCGACCTCGACCTCGACGCCGAGGATCTGCGCGGCCTGGTCGACACCTTCAAGGCGATCATCCTGCGCGAGACCGGCAAGGAGTTCCCGCAGGACCCGCGGGCCCAGCTCGACGCGGCCGTCGAGGCCGTCTTCAACTCCTGGAACGCGCCCCGCGCGATCCTCTACCGCCGCCAGGAGCGGATCCCGGCCGACCTCGGCACCGCCGTCAACGTGCAGTCGATGGTGTTCGGCAACCTCGGCATGGACTCCGGCACCGGCGTCTGCTTCACCCGCGACCCGGGCACCGGCGCACAGGGCCTCTACGGCGACTACCTGTCGAACGCGCAGGGCGAGGACGTCGTCGCCGGCATCCGCAACACCCTCCCGCTGCAGGACCTGGAGAAGCTCGACAAGCCGTCGTTCGACCGGCTGCTCGAGATCATGACCCAGCTCGAGAACCACTACCGCGACCTGTGCGACATCGAGTTCACGATCGAGCGCGGCAAGCTCTGGATGCTGCAGACCCGCGTCGGCAAGCGCACCGCGGGTGCCGCGTTCCGCATCGCGACCCAGCTCGTCGACCAGGGCCTGATCGATCTCGACGAGGCCCTGCAGCGCGTCACCGGCGACCAGCTGACGCAGCTGATGTTCCCGAAGTTCGACACCTCGGGCAAGCCGCAGCAGATCACCAAGGGCATGAACGCCTCGCCCGGTGCGGCGGTCGGCAAGGTCGTCTTCTCCTCCGACGACGCGGTGGCGTGGGCCGAGCGCGGCGAGGCCGTCATCCTCGTCCGGCGCGAGACCAACCCCGACGACCTGTCCGGCATGATCGCCGCGGCCGGCATTCTCACCTCCCGCGGCGGCAAGACCTCGCACGCCGCCGTCGTCGCGCGCGGCATGGGCAAGACCTGCGTGTGCGGCGCCGAGGAGCTCGACGTCGACACCCGGGCCAAGCGGATCTCGGCCCCCGGCGGCATCACCATCTCCGAGGGTGACGTCGTCTCGATCGACGGATCCTCCGGTGCGGTCTACCTCGGCGAGGTGCCGGTCCAGCCGTCGCCGGTCGTGCAGTACTTCGAGGGCCGGCTCGCTGCCGAGGACGGCGACGACCTGGTGAAGGCCGTGCACCGCCTGATTTCGCACGCCGACGCGACGCGCACGCTGAAGGTCCGCACCAACGCGGACACCCCCGAGGACTCGGCCCGCGCCCGCCGCATGGGCGCCGAGGGCATCGGCCTGTGCCGCACCGAGCACATGTTCCTCGGTGACCGCGCGCAGCACGTCGAGAAGTTGATCCTCGCCAACAGCGACGCGGAGCGGCAGGCGGCGCTCGACGCTCTCGAGCCGCTGCAGAAGCAGGACTTCCTCGAGATCTTCGAGGCGATGGACGGCCTGCCCGTGACGGTCCGTCTGATCGACCCGCCGCTGCACGAGTTCCTCCCGAACCTCACCGACCTCGCCGTCAAGGTCGCGGTCGCCGAGGCCAAGGGTGAGGACCCCGGCCACGACCGGGAGCTGCTGGCCGCGGTCAACCGCCTGCACGAGGCGAACCCGATGCTGGGTCTGCGCGGCGTGCGCCTCGGCGTGGTCATCCCGGGCCTGTTCGGCATGCAGGTCCGCGCGATCGCCGAGGCCGCGGCCGAGCGCAAGAAGGCCGGCGCCGACCCGCAGCCGGAGATCATGATCCCGCTCGTCGGGGCGGTGCAGGAGCTCGAGCTCATGCGCGAGGAGTCGGAGAGCATCCTCACCTCGGTCGCCGCCGAGACCGGCGTCGACCTCTCGTTCATCCCGATCGGCACGATGATCGAGCTGCCGCGCGCCGCGGTGACGGCAGGTCAGATCGCCGAGGCGGCGGACTTCTTCTCCTTCGGCACGAATGACCTCACCCAGACGACGTGGGGCTTCTCCCGCGACGACGTCGAGGCCGCGTTCTTCACCCAGTACCTGGAGAAGGGCATCTTCGGCGTCTCGCCGTTCGAGTCCCTCGACCGCGAGGGTGTCGGCCGCCTGGTCTCGATCGCCTCCACCGAGGGCCGGGGCACCAAGCCCGACCTCAAGCTCGGCGTCTGCGGCGAGCACGGCGGCGACCCGGAGTCGATCCACTTCTTCCACGGGGTCGGGCTGAACTACGTCTCCTGCTCCCCGTTCCGCGTCCCGGTCGCCCGCCTCGAGGCCGGCCGCGCCGCCGGCTCCGGTGGCTCCGACACCCGCTGAACCTGCGTTGCGTCCGACGATGTGGCTGCAATAGCAACCACATCGTCGGACGCACGGTGTCGTCGGGGCGGCCTAGGGTGGGCGTCTGATGGACAGTGAGGGGTACCCCGCGGGGTACGGCGCGGCGGACGCCGAGCGCTGGGTCGCCGAGCCGCCGAAGTTGACCGAGCGGACGGCGTTCGCGCGGGATCGCGCGCGGGTGCTCCACTCGGCCGCGCTGCGGCGTCTGGCGGCCAAGACCCAGGTGGTGGCCCCGGGAACCGACGACTTCGCCCGGAACCGGCTCACGCACTCGCTCGAGGTCGGGCAGATCGGCCGCGAGCTCGGGGCCTGGCTCGGTGCCGACGCGGACCTGGTCGAGACCGCCTGTTTGGCCCACGACCTCGGTCACCCGCCGTTCGGGCACAACGGGGAGGACGCGCTCGACACCGCGGCGTTCTCCTGCGGCGGGTTCGAGGGCAACGCGCAGACGCTGCGGGTGCTCACCCGGCTGGAAGGGAAGACGATCCGGGCGGACGGACGCAGCGTCGGGCTCAACCTGACGCGGGCCGCGCTCGACGCGACCGTGAAGTACCCGTGGCCCCGGCGGGAGGGCCTGCGCAAGTTCGGCCACTACCCGGACGACGCCGACGCCTACGCCTGGCTCCGGGCCGGGGCCCGGTCGGGGCGCCGGTGCCTGGAGGCGCAGGTCATGGACTTCGCCGACGACGTGGCGTACTCCGTGCACGACGTCGAGGACGGCATCCAGGCCGGGATGATCGACCTCGGGGCACTGGGCTCGGTGGGGGAGCGGGCCGACCTGGCGGCCCTGGCCGCGCGGAACTACCTCACCGACCTCGACTCCGCCGAGCTGGACGACGCGGCCGCGACGCTCACGACGCTGCCGTGGTGGCCGCAGAGTCCGGACCGGACCCGGCGCGGGCTCGCGGCCCTGAAGAACATGACCAGCCAGCTGATCAGCCGGTTCTGCCTCGCGGCGCAGGCCGCGACCCGGGATCACCACGGGCCCGGCCCGCTCACCCGCTACGCCGCCGACCTCTGCGTGCCGCGCGAGACCCAGGTCGAGATCGCGCTGCTCAAGACCGTCGCCGCCCGGTACGTGATGCACACCGAGGCCCGCGAGACGCTCCAGGCCCGCGAGCGGTCGGTCATCGCCGAGCTCGTCGACGCCCTGGAGGCCGGCGCACCGGACGCCCTCGACCCGGCGTTCGCCGTCGACTTCACCGCCGCGGAGGACGACGCCGCCCGCCGGCGGGTGGTGCTCGACCAGATCGCGTCCCTGTCCGACACGTCCGCCCTCGCCCTCCACGCGCGGCTCTGCCGCTGAGGCACCGAATTGAGTTAGTCTCAGCGCATTCACAGGCCCAACGCCGGGTAACGGGATTGCCACGGGGTGTTCATGTCCCGTAGACCCGTCGGGCCGGTATTCGTCAGGGAGGGACCTCATGCGGGGGCTTCGGTCGACGCTGCGCGCACGCGCGCACACAGGGAACAGGACCATTCACAGAACCGGGGTGGTGGTCGCGGGTGCGGCCGTCGCCCTCGCCGGCCTGCCGGGTCTCGCGGCTCCGGCCGCCGCGGCCGGCAACGGGATGATCGCCTACACCGCCGGCGACGTCGGCGACGGACCGGAGATCCCGTCGGCGTTCGCGGTCTCGCCCGCCGGGGGCACACCGAAGACCATCAGCGCGGGCTCCGTGAGCGACGCCGGCGCGACCGTCGCGGCCTTTCCGGTGTACTCGCCGGACGGGAAGAAGGTGGCGTTCTCCCGTGGGACCGTCGGCGAGGTGCCGGCGCTCCGTGTGTACGTCGCGAACGCGGACGGCTCGAACCCCGTTCCGGTGACACAGCCCGCGAGCGGAGACGCGCCGGCCCGGCTGGACGTCGTCGCCGGGTTCTCGCCCGACGGCACCAAGCTCGCATTCACCCGCCAGCTGACCGGCGGGGAGGGCGAGGGAGGCTACCCACCGATCCAGACGTGGATCGTCGACGTCGCGACCAAGGCCGAGAAGCGGCTGGCCGAGGGTGTCGACCGGGCCGTCTTCGGGCTCATCGAGGGACTGTCGGCGAACGGCAACGGGGTCTTCTCCGCGGACGGCAAGCAGGTCGTGCTCACCAGCATGGCCGAGGAGTCGGTCTACCGGGCGAACGTGAGCACCGGGGCGGCGCAGCGCGTGACCGACCCGGCCGCGGGCGCCGCGGTGGGGCCCCAGTTCTCCCCGGACGGCAAGCGGATCGCCTTCGGCGCCCAGTACGAGGTGTCCGAAGGCTGGGAGTGCGGCGTGTTCACGGTCGGGGCCACCGCGACGAATGCGGCCCGGGCGGCGTGGACCCCGGTCACGACCTTCGCGTGCGACGACTCGCAGGACACACCCCTACCCACGTACTCCCCGAACGGGAAGTGGATCGCCTTCGGCACCGCGAAGGAGGATCCGGATCCGGAGGAGAGGCAACTGCGTCTGGTGCCCGCGTCGGGTGGCACGGTCACTCCGTTGACCGCGGTCGCGGAGGGCGCCGCGATGTTCCCGGTGTGGTCCCCCGACAGCACCAAGGTCGCCTTCGCTCACATGGTCGAGGACCCGGAGACGGACTCGACGTCCACCTCCCTCCGCGTGGTCAGCGTCTCCGACCCGACTCACGCCGCAGGGCCGCCCTTGGCGAGCGGCTCCATGCTCGTTCCCTCCTCTTGGCAGCGGCTGCCGGACGCGACGAAGCCGCCGGTGTCGGGTCTGCACGTGTGCAACGAGAAGGCTCCGGTGCCGGCGGGTTACAAGCTGATCTCCGGGACCAAGGGCAAGGACCGCCTGGTCGGGACCAAGGCCAAGGAGCTGATCCGTGGGCTCGGTGGCGATGACGTGATCATCGGCAAGGGCGGCGGCGACATCCTGTGCGGCAACGGTGGAGACGATGTGATCCGCGCGGGCTCCGGGGACGACCGCCTCTACGGCGGCAACGGCAACGACGATCTGCGGGGCTCGACCGGGACGGACTACGTTTCGGGCGGCCAGGGCGACGATGTTCTCCGCGGCGGTGCCGGTGCCGATGTTCTGACGGGTAATCAGGGCAACGATCGGCTGCTCGGGCAGAAGGGCGCCGACGAGATCCACGGCGGCAAGGGCACGGACACCGGGGTCGGTGGGCCGGGCAAGGACACGTTCTTCGGCGTGGAGAACAAGACGCAGTAGTCGGTCTCACCGAGATCGACTGGGGAGTCGCGGACGGCGGCGAGCCGGCCCGGGGTTAGCCTCGGGCGGTGCTCGCCGCCGTCGTCTGTCCGCACCCCCCGCTCCTGATCCCGGAGGTCGCCGCCGGCGCGGCTCCCGAGCTCGACGACCTGCGCGCGGCGTGCGACGCCGCGCTGAAGGTCGGCCTCGCCGCCGCACCGGAGCGGGTCGTGCTCGTCGGCCCGGCGCCGACCACCGCTGCCTGGGAGCCGGACGCCGCCGGGGCCCTCGCCGGCTTCGGGCTGCCGGGCCCGCCGGCCGAGCTCCCGCTCTCCCTCACTGTCGGCCGCTGGCTGCTGGACCGGGCCGGATGGGACGGGCCGCGCGTCCTGCACTCGATCGCCGCCGACGCCGACCCCGCCGCGTGCGCGGCGCTGGGGGAGTCGCTCGCGGCCGGACCGCCCGCCCTGCTGCTCGTGCTCGGCGACGCGAGCGCCCGCCGCTCCGCGGCCGCGCCGGGCCACCTGGACGGCCGGGCCGCGGGATTCGACGCGGCGGTCGCGGCCGCCCTCGAAACGGCCGACGTCGACGCCCTGCTCGGGCTGGACGTCGACCTGGCCGGCCAACTGATGGCGGCGGGCCGCCCGGCCTGGCAGGTCCTCGCCGGGGCGGCCCGGGGGAGCTCCTGGGAGGCGACGCTGCACGCCGACGTCGCCCCCTACGGCGTGGGCTACCTCGTCGCGTCCTGGCTGCGTTCCTGAGAGTTCAGCGCATCAGCGCGGCGAACGCCTCCAGCTCCCGCGGGGCGTCGCGATGCGCGATGTGGAAGCTGACCTCGGTGACCCCGGCCGACTCGAGGTCGTCGAGCCGCTTGCGCAACTCGTCCGCCGTGCCGGTGAACGTGGCCGCCGCGATGAACTCGGCCGGGATCAGCTCGCGGTCGATCGCATTCAGCGTGTGGGCGTGGCCCTCGTGGATCGTCAGATGCCGGGCCGGCGCCGGGACCGCCTCGACGCGCTCGCGCCAGGCTCGGCCGTTGGGCAGGCCCTCCAGCGCCTCGAGCCAGCCGAAGTCGTACATGCCGTGGTACGCGAGGGCGGCGGCCGGTCCGGCGACGTCGACGACGCGCGGCGAGGTCGGCAGCTCGCCCTCGGCCAGCACCGTCCCGAGCGCGACCCGCAGCGACCAGTCGAAGCCCGCGGGCGGGTCCATCAGCGAGGAACTGACGCCGTCGCCGACGCGGCGTGCGGCCTCCAGGCCCCGGGGCCCCTCCGCCGCCACCACGATCGGCACCTCCAGCGGCCGTGGGGCCGTGACACCGTCCTCGTGGAGCATGCGCAGCCGCCGACCCTCGTGCTCGACCTCCTCGCCCCGGAGCAGGGCCCGCAACGTCTGTACGTAGCTCTCCACCTCGGACCAGCGCACCGGTGTCCGGCCCAGCAAACGTGCCGCGGAGAACCCCGAGCCGATACCGACGGCGACCCGGCCGGGAGCGAGGCGGGCGAGGGTCGCGATCGCCGCCGCGGACGTCAGCACGTGCCGCGTGTGCGGGACGAGTACGCCGGGGGCGAGGCCGATCCGGCTCGTCCGCTGCGCGGCCAGCGCGAGCGTCATCCAGACGTCGCTGAACACCGCAGGCGAGTCGTAGCACCAGGCCCGGTGGAACCCGAGTTGCTCGGCGAGCGCGATGTGGTCGGGTGTGTCCGCCGCGGGCGCGAAGCTGCAGGAGATGAGCATTATTGCAACTCCCTGTCTCGAATATCTGCAGCCTAGCCCGCAGGCGGACGCGAAAAAAGGGGCCGGCGGGGCGTCGGAGTTCTCTCGCGAGCGACGACGATGAGGGTGTGAGCGTGCAATCGGCGAGAGCGGGCGCGGAGGGGGACCTCCTCGCGCTCTACGACGTCGCGCTCCCGCAGGTGTACGGCTACCTGCTGCGGCGATGCGGCACGCAGGCCGTCGCGGAGGACCTGACCGCGGAGACGTTCCTCGCGGCCGTCGACGCCACGCGGCGGCCCGACCCGCCGGCGATCGACGTCGCCTGGCTGATCGGGACCGCCCGGCACAAGCTCGTCGACCACTGGCGCCGTCTGGCGCGCGAGGACCGGAATCTACGGGCCGTGGAGGCACCGGCGGAGGCGGAGGACCCGTGGGACGCCACCCTCGACGCGCTCACCGCGCAGGCCGCGCTGGAACGGCTCGGTCCGCATCACCGTGCCGCCCTGACGTTGCGTTACCTGGATGACCTGACTGTGCCTCAGGTTGCCGCCGCCCTGGGGCGGACGCGGCACGCCACCGAGGCCCTGATCGTGCGGGCCCGGGCGGCGTTCCGCTCCGTCTACGAACAGACCGTGACCGGGAAGGAGGTCGACCGTGGCTGACCCGTTGGACGTCCTGCGAGGCCCGGACGGCCCCGGAGACCCGGACCCCCAGTTCGCCGCCCGGCTGCGAGCGCGCCTGGAGCGCGCCCTCGCGGCCCCGGAAGGAGTCGATGTGAGCAGCACCGCGCTCGAGATCGAGCCGACGACCGCCACTGCCCAGCCCAGCCTGCCCCCGCTGACCAACGCCCTGACGCCGTACCTCACCGTCGCCGACGGCCGGGGCGCGATCGCCTGGTACGCCGAGGTGTTCGGCGCCCTGGTGGCCGAGCCGCCCTACGAGATGCCGGACGGCCGGATCGGGCACGCCGAACTCCGCCTCGGCGGGGCGCGGCTCTACCTCGCCGACGAGTTCCCCGATCTCAACCTGGGTGCGCCCGGCGGCGTCACGTCGGTGACGCTGCACCTGGCGGTCGCCGACGTCGACGCGGTCGTCACCGCGGCGCGCGCGGCCGGGGCGGCCGTCGAGCGGGAGCCGGCCGACTACCCCTACGGTCGCAACGGCGTCGTCCGCGACCCGTTCGGGCACCGCTGGCTGCTGGACCAGGCCAGGGCGCCCAGCGGGTTCGCCGAGGGTGAGGGCGACGTCGGTTACCTGTCGCTGTGGGTCCGCGACCTCGACCGCGCCGAGGCGTTCTACGCCCACGTCCTCGGCTGGACGTTCGCCGAGCGGAGCCCGTTCGCCCGGACGGTGTCGGGCTCGATGTCGCGGGCCGTCGTGGCCCTCGACGCCCCGAACGCGGAGTTCTGGCCCGACCCGCGGCCGGGCGCGTTCATCTCCCGAGCCGTCGCCGACATCGACGCCGCCGTCGCGCGCGTGCGCGCCGCCGGCGGGCGGGCGAGCGACCCCCGGGACACGCCCTACGGCCGCAGCGCGGACTGCGTGGACGACCAGGGCCTGCCGTTCTCCCTGCACGAACGCGGGCCGGGGGAGCCGCGGCCGGCAGTCAACGGCGAGCGGCACGGCGACGTCGCGTACGTGACGGTCCTGACCCCGGACTCGGCCCGCTTCCGGGCGTTCTCGGAGTCGGTGTTCGGGTGGACGTTCAGCTCCGGTCGGGTCGCGGACGGCTGGAACGTCGACGGCCCCGCCCCGATGACGGGCGTCGCCGGCGGCCAGGCGCACCCGGAACTGGTGCCGATGTACCGCGTCGACGACCTCGCGGCCGCGGTGGAGCGCGTCCGCGAGGCCGGGGGCACCGCCACCGACCCGGAGCCGCAGCCCTACGGCCAGTGGTCGCAGTGCACCGACGACCAGGGGCTGCCCTTCCACCTCGGGCAGCTCTGACCTTCGGACCGGCGCGTCAGGCGGGGTTGCCGTCGTTGTCGACGAGGCCCTGGAGCTTCTCGACCCCGGTGTCGATCTTGTCGGAGTACTTGCCGCCGGTCTTGTCGTCGACGAGGTCGCCGAGCTTCTCGGCGGCGGCGTCGATCTTGTCGTCGTGCTCGGTGGCGAGGTCCTTCGCCTTGTCCACGAAGTCGCCGAACTTCCCCATGACAGCCTCCCGGGCGCCGCTGGAACGCAACGCCCGGAAGGCTATCGGGATATCTCGGCCGGGATCTCCCGGCCGGGATGTCTCGGCCGGGACCCGGCTCAGCCCATCGGCGGGCCGGGCGGCTGATTCGGCATCGGCGGGGTCTCGGCTGCGTTCTCGTCCCCGGCGTTGCCCTCAGCACGGTCCAGACCCTGCTTGGCCTTCTCCAGGCCCTGGTCGATCTTGTCCGCGTGCTTGCCGCCGGTGCGCTGGTTCACCATCTCACCGGCCTTGTCGAGGCCACCCTCGATGCGGTCGCGGTTCTCGCTGACCATGTCCTTGGCCTTGTTCTTGAGCTCGTCGAGCTTGCCCATGTGCTGCCTCCCGGGCTCGTGTGCGGTCACTAGGTCCTTCCCGAGGGTGGGCGCGGAAACCTTCCTGCCCGGCGCGCCTGGGAAACTGGCGGCATGTCCGAACCGCTGGTCGTCGCCGTCGTCGGCCCGACCGCGACCGGAAAGTCCGCCCTCGGCATCGAGCTGGCGAAGCGCCTGGGTGGCGAGGTGGTGAACACCGACTCGATGCAGCTCTACCGCGGCATGGACATCGGGACGGCGAAGTTGTCCCCCGCCGAACGCGCGGGTGTTCCGCATCACCTCCTGGACCTGTGGGAGGTGACCGAGCCCGCCGCGGTGGCGGTCTACCAGCGGCTCGCGCGCCAGGTGGTGGCCGATCTCCTCGCGGCCGGGAAGTCGGCGGTGCTCGTCGGCGGGTCCGGCCTCTACGTCCGGGCCGTGCTCGACGACCTGGACTTCCCGGGCACCGAGCCCGAGGTGCGCAGCCGGCTGGAGGCGGAGTTGGAGGAGGTCGGCGCTCCGGCCCTGCACGCCCGGCTGGCGACGCTCGACCCGGTCGCGGCCGAGCGGATCCTGCCCGGCAACGGGCGCCGGATCGTGCGGGCGCTGGAGGTGATCGAGCTGACCGGCCAGCCGTTCACCGCGAAGCTGCCCGACCCGCGGTACGTGCGCCCCGCGGTGCAGATCGGCCTGGGCGCGGACCGCGAGACGCTCGACCGGCGCCTCGACGAGCGCGTGGACGCCATGTGGGCGGCCGGCCTGGTCGACGAGGTCCGGAGTCTGCTGCCGCGTGGCCTGCGCGAGGGCCGGACGGCCTCCAAGGCGCTCGGTTACGCGCAGGTGCTGCAGTTCCTCGACGGCGTCTGCGACGAGGACGCCGCGCGGGCGGAGACGCAGCGCGCCACGCGCAAGTTCGCCCGCCGTCAGATGGCGTGGTTCGGCCGCGACGCCCGGGTGCGCTGGCTCCCGGCGGACCACCCGCAGCTGGTCGACGCCGCGCTCGCGGCCCTCGAGCGGCCGTTGCCGGCGGGCACGGACCGGGCCGGATCCGTACTCTGAGAACCATGGAGCGGATCGCGTTCGTCAAGGGTCACGGCACGGAGAACGACTTCGTGCTGATCCCGGACCTCGACGGCGCCCTCGACCTCGGCGCGGCCACCGTCGCCGCGCTCTGCCACCGGCGTGCGGGTATCGGCGGCGACGGCATCCTGCGGGTGGTCCGGACCGAGGCTGAGCCCGACGCCGCGCCGTACCGCGGCGCCGCCGAGTGGTTCATGGACTACCGCAACGCCGACGGCTCTCTCGCCCAGATGTGCGGCAACGGCATCCGGGTCTTCGCCCGGTACCTGGTCGACGCGGGGCACCAGGCGCCCGGGCAGTTCCTCGTCGCCACCCGGGGCGGCGTCCGCACCGTGACGTGCGGGCCCACCGGCGACGTGACCGTCGACATGGGCCCGTACGCCCTGCCGGACCTGGGTGCGGTGAACGTGACCGTCGGTTCGCGCACCTGGCCCGCGCTCGCGGTCATGATGCCGAACCCGCACGCGGTCGTCTTCGTCGAGGATCTGACCGAGGCCGGCGACCTCCTGACGCCACCTCAGGTCACGCCGGGCGCATTCCCGGAGGGGGTCAACGTCGAGTTCGTCCTCGTCCGCGGCCCGCGCCACGTGGCGATGCGCGTGCACGAGCGCGGAGTGGGGGAGACCCAGGCCTGCGGGACGGGTGCCTGCGCCGTGATGGTCGCGTCGGCCCGCCGCGCCGGGGCCGGCGCCCCGACCACGTACCGGGTCGAACAACCCGGTGGGTCGCTGCTGATCACGCTCACCGCCGACGGCAACGTGGAGATGACCGGGCCGGCCGTGCTGGTCGCGGAGGGAACCTGGCTGCTCGGGGCGGAATTTGGCTCGAGTGACGGGGTAGATCCGTGTCACGCTGAGGTCGTTTCCACTGGCGCGACGACAGGGACGGTATGACGAGCACCTCACGGCAGCCGCAGTTCGACGACTTCGAGAACTTCGACGAGTTCTCCGCCGCTCTCGACGAGGGCGCTCTCGACGACGCGGACCGTGACGGTGACCAGCTCGACCTCGCCGATCGTCACGCTCTGCGCCGGATTCCCGGGCTCTCGACCGAGCTCGAGGACATCACCGAGGTCGAGTACCGGCAGCTGCGACTCGAACGGGTCGTGCTGATCGGTGTCTGGACCTCCGGCACCGCGGCGGAGGCGGAGACGTCGCTGCTCGAACTCCGCCGCCTGGCCGAGACCGCGGGCGCCGTCGTCCTCGACGGCTTCACCCAGCGGCGCGACCGGCCGGACCCCGCGACCTACGTCGGTTCCGGCAAGGCGCGCGAGCTCCGCGACGTCATCGTCACCGAGGGCGCGGACACGCTCATCTGCGACGGTGAACTGACGCCCAGTCAGCTGACGCAGCTGGAGAACGTCGTCAAGGTCAAGGTCATCGACCGGACCGCGCTGATCCTCGACATCTTCGCTCAGCACGCGAAGTCGCGAGAGGGCAAGGCGCAGGTCGAGCTCGCGCAGATGCAGTACATGCTGCCGCGTCTGCGTGGTTGGGGTCAGTCGATGTCCCGCCAGGCCGGTGGTCGGGCCGGTGCCGGCGGTGTCGGCATCGGTGGCCGTGGCCCCGGTGAGACCAAGATCGAGACCGACCGCCGTCGCATCCGCGCGAAGATGGCCAAGCTCCGCCGCGAGATCGCCGAGATGGGCACCTCCCGGCAGACCCAGCGCTCGGAGCGCCGGCGCAACGCCGTGGCCTCGGTCGCGATCGTCGGGTACACGAACGCGGGCAAGTCCTCGCTGCTGAACCGGATCACCGGCGCGGGAGTCCTGGTCGAGAACGCGCTGTTCGCGACGCTGGACCCGACCGTGCGCCGGGCCGCGACGCCCGACGGCCGCGAGTTCACGCTCACCGACACGGTCGGGTTCGTCCGGCACCTGCCGCACCAGCTCGTCGAGGCGTTTCGCTCCACGCTGGAGGAGATCTCCGGCGCGGACCTGATCCTGCACGTCGTCGACGGCTCGGACCCCGAGCCCGAGGCGCAGCTGTCCGCGGTCCGCGCGGTGCTTGCCGAGATCGACGCGCGGAACATTCCCGAGATCGTCGTGGTGAACAAGGCCGACGCGGCCGACGAGTACGTCCTCGAGCGTCTGGTGCGCCGGGAACCGACCGCGGTCGTGGTCTCCGCCCGCACCGGCCGGGGGATCGACAACCTGCTCGCCGCCATCGCCGCCGACCTGCCCCGCCCCGAGGTCGAGGTCGAGGTCCTCGTGCCCTACGACCGCGGCAGTCTCGTCTCCCGGGTCCACCAGCACGGCGACGTGCTGGTCGAGGAGCACACCGAGACCGGCACCCGCATCCGCGCCCGGGTCGGCGAGGCTCTCGCGGCCGAGCTGGCCCCGTTCGCCGCGGCCGGCTGAGCGCTCGGCCGGCGGCGGTCCCGCGGGAAATCCGCCCCGGACATGACAGCGGGACGGGGTTCTTCCCCGTCCCTCTTCAACGTATAGAGCACTGGGGGGCTTGCGGCAAGAGGTGGGGTGTGCCGGATCATCGCCCGCCGTAGGGCTGCACTTTCGCCGAGGGCCCTGCAGCGAGGGGGATTCATCGCATGCGCGTGTTCGACCTGCCCGAGCGGCTCGCGGCCAAGGACGACCCGGCGTTGATCGGCGCCGACGAGGAGCACTTCACGGCGATCGCGGCGAGCCTGGAACGGACCGTCGCCGAGCTGACCGAGCGGCTGGCGGCCGAGCGGGCCGCGCCGGTGAGTGCGGGCCAGGCGGCGCTCGACCGGGACCTGGAGGTGCACCGGCTCACCGCCCGGCTGCGGACGCTGCGCCGCTACGGGCTCGACCTGTGCCTCGGCCACCTGCAGCCGGCCGACGGCTCGGAGCGCGTCTACGTCGGACGCCTCGGGCTCACCGACGCGGACGGACGGCGCCTGCTCGTCGACTGGCGCTCGCCGGCCGCCGAGCCGTTCTTCGGCGCGACCCACGCGAATCCGATGGGGCTGGCGAGCCGGCGCCGCTACCGGTGGACCCGCGGGCGCATCACCGACTACTGGGACGAGGTCTTCACGCCGGAGGGCCTGGAGGGGCACGCCGCGCTCGACGACCAGTCGGCGTTCCTCGCCAGTCTCGGCGCGCACCGGTCGGAGCGGATGCGCGACGTGCTCGGCACCTTGCAGGCCGATCAGGACGCGATCATCCGCGCCGGCTCGCGGGGGGCGCTCGTCGTCGACGGCGGGCCCGGGACTGGCAAGACCGTCGTCGCGCTGCACCGCGCGGCCTACCTCGTCCACTCCGACCCGCGGTTGCAGCAGCAGCGGCGCGGCGGCGTGCTCTTCGTCGGGCCGAGCGTGCAGTACCTGTCGTACGTCTCCGACGTCCTGCCGAGCCTGGGCGAGGAGGGCGTGCTGGTCGCGACGTTGCACGACCTTGTACCTGAGGGAGCGTCAGCACAGCCGGAGCCCGATCCCGATGTCGCGCGGCTGAAGGCGGTCGCGGCGTGGCCGAAGGCGGTCGACGCGGCGGTCGCGTTGTACGAGGAGCCGCCGACGAAGCCGCTCACCGTCACGACACCGTGGGCGGAGGTGCGCCTGACGCCGGAGGACTGGGTGGAGGCCATCGCCGCGGCCGACCCGGGGACGCCGCACAACGACGCCCGCGCGCCGATCTGGGACGAGCTCGTCACGATCGTCGTCGACAAGCACCGCGAGGTACTCGAGGAGGTGGACCTCGCCGAGGACCAGTTGCGCCGGTTCCTCGGGCAGCACCGGGAACTGATGGCGGCGTTTCACCGGACGTGGCCGTTGCTGGAGGCCGCGGACATCGTCGCGGACCTGTGGGCGGTGCCGGCGTACCTGCGGCGCTGCGCGCCGTGGCTCTCGGTCGAGGACGTCCGCCGCCTGCAGCGGCCGGAGGGCTCGCCCTGGACGGTCGCCGACCTGCCGCTGCTCGACGCTGCGCGGCAGCGGCTCGGTGACCCGGAGGCCGCGCGCCGCCGGCGGGCCAACGCGGCGGAGCTCGCCCTCGAGCGCGAGCAGCGGTCCGCCGTCATCGACCGCATGATCGAGGCGGACCACGACCACGACAGCCTGATGTGGATGTTCCGCGACGTCGGCGGCCAGGACATGCGCGAGGTGCTCGTCGAGGACTCGGTCCTCGCGCTCGACGTCGACGCCTACGCCGGCCCGTTCGCGCACGTCGTCGTCGACGAGGCGCAGGAGCTCACCGACGCGCAGTGGCAGATGCTGCTCGCCCGCTGCCCGTCGCGCAGCTTCACGATCGTGGGGGACCGGGCGCAGGCCCGCCACGGCTTCCCGGAGACCTGGGAGGAGCGGCTGCACCGCGTCGGTCTCGACACCGTCCGCGTCACCACGCTGACCGTGAACTACCGGACCCCGACCGAGGTCATGGCCAAGGCGGAGCCGGTGATCCGCGCGGTCCTGCCCGACGCCAACGTCCCGACCTCGATCCGCAGCAGCGGCATCCCCGTCACCGTCGGCGCGACCGCGGACCTGCCCGCGATCCTCGACGACTGGCTCGCCGCGAACCCCGAGGGCGTCGCCGCGGTCATCGGCGCCCCCGACCAGCCGCACCTGCCCGACCGACCCCGGGTCGCCTCCCTGACCCCCGAGACGGCGAAGGGACTCGAGTTCGACCTCGTCGTCCTCGTCGACCCCGACGAGTTCGGGACCGGCGTCTCCGGAGCCGTCGACCGCTACGTCGCGATGACCCGCGCCACCCGGCAGTTGGTGCTGCTGGCGAGCTGACGGACCTAGCTGACGGGTCGTCAGCCGCAGGTCTTCGCCGCGAGGACGCGGCCGGCGGCCTCGCGGACGCGGGCCTCGGGGAGGCGGCCGGCGCGGACGTCACGCTCGAGGGCGTCGAGCAGCTTCGGGACGCGGGCGGGCTCGGCGAAGAACAGGGCGAGGTCGGCGCCGGCGCCGAGGGCCCGCCGCAGCGACTGCCCGAGCCCGAAGGGAACGGCCTTCATCTCCGAGAGCTCGTCGGTGACGACGAGCCCGTCGAACCCGACCTCGGTGCGCAGGGCGCGGTAGACCACCGGGTCGAGCGAGGAGGGGAGGCCCTGGGTCGAGAGTCCGGGGACGGTGAGGTGGCCCATCATCACGGACGTGCCGGTCGCGCCCAACGTCCGGTACGGCTTCCAGTCCGACGACCGCAGCGACGCGACCGGCGGGGTGACTGCGGCGCCGCGATGCGAGTCACCGGTCGCGCGGCCATGCCCGGGGAAGTGCTTGAGAGTCGGCAGGACGCCGGCCTCGCGCAGGCCGGCCGCGAAGGCGCCGGCGAAGCGGGAGACGTCGTCGGGCCGGGCCGCGTACGCGCGGTCGCCGATCGCCGGATTCCGGCCGGCGAGGTCGACGACCGGCGCGAGGTTCATCGTGATCCCGTACCGGAGCAGCTTCTCCCCGCGCTTGCGGGCGAGGGTCCGCACCTGGTCGGGGCGCAGCTGAGCCTGCTTGCGCGCGCTGCGCATCGAGCCGGTCGCCGCGATGCGCTGCACCCGTCCGCCCTCGTCGTCCGCCGAGACGAGGGGCGGCACGGCGGCCTTGGACAGCCGGGTGAGGCGGCCGTCGGTCAGCTCGCGCATACCGTCGCCGTGGAGGAACAGCCCACCGATCCCGAGCCTTGCCAGCCGGGTGAGCTCGGCCCGCGTGGGCGCGGCGACACCGACCATGAGCGTCTGGGCGAGGGCCGCGCGCAGCGGCATCGTGGCCGCGTCGGCGCAGGCCGAGGGCGTGGGGACGGTCGGGGTCGAGAGGGAGGACAGTCGGGCCACGCGGCCGTCGGACTGCGACAGGGCGATCACACCCGACCCCGCCGCGAGTGCGCCGACGCCGAGCACCGCGACCACCGCGCGGCCGCGCCACCCCGTCACCACCGGCTTACGCCGACGGCGGTGCTCGCCCCTCATGCGCTCCCCTCGGCCGGACGGGCGTCCGGGAGGACCCTACGGGGGCTTCCTGTGCCTCGGGGGCCGGACGGCGAAAATGCGCGGCCCGCCACACGCGGAGCTGCGGGTCGTCCACAGGCAGGTCTAACCACCCGCCGACCTGATCTAACCTCGGGCGGTGCCCACACCGTCTGTCCGCGAGCTGCTGGAGGCAGCGGTCGGTGACATCGGCGGGGTGGAGCGGCCGGGACAGCTGCAGATGGCCGACGCGGTCGCGGAGGCGCTGCGGACCGAGGAGCACCTGCTCGTCCAGGCCGGGACCGGGACGGGGAAGTCGCTCGCCTACCTGGTGCCCGCGCTGCTGCACCGGCGCCCGGTCGTGATCTCGACGGCGACGTTGGCGCTGCAGGCCCAGCTGGTCCGGCGCGACCTGCCGCGGCTGGTCGAGGCCGCCGAGCCGCTCCTGGGGCGGCGGCCGGAGTTCGCGATCCTGAAAGGCCGCAACAACTACGTCTGCAAGCACAGAGTTGGGGGAGGAGCGGGCGGCGGAGTCCCCGAGGACGACGGCGAGACCCTGTTCGAGGTCGCGGCGCCGTCGAGTGCACTGGGTCAGGACGTCCTGCGCGCCCGGGAGTGGGCGGCGACGACCGAGACCGGCGACCGTGACGACCTCGTGCCCGGCGTGGGGGACCGTGCCTGGGCGCAGGTGTCGGTCACGTCGCGGGAGTGCCTGGGCGCGACGCGCTGCCCCGAGGGGCCCGAGTGCTTCGCCGAGCGCGCCCGGGAGAAGGCGGCCGAGGCCGACGTCGTCGTCACCAACCACGCCCTGCTCGCGATCGACGCGCTGGAGTCGATGCCGGTCCTGCCGGACCACGGAGCGGTCGTCGTCGACGAGGCCCACGAACTCGTCGACCGGGTCTCGGCCACCGCGACGGCCGAACTCACGGTCAACGCGGTCGAACGCGTGGGCCGCGCGGCCGCGAAGGTCGCCGACGAGCGGCAGGTCGACATCCTGCTCGGCGTCGCGGAGGGCCTCGGCGCGACGCTCGCCAATCTCACCGAGGGCCCGCTCAACCCGATGCCGCCGCTGCTCGCCGCCGAACTCGGCGCGCTGCGCGACGCCGCCCGCAACGCGCTGGTGTCGATCTCGACCTCGCGCGACGACAGCTCGGACGTCCTGCTCGCGAAGAAGATCGCGCGCGGCGGGCTGGAGGAGATCGCCGACGTCGCGACCAAGCTCGCCGCCCCCACCGAGTACGACGTCGCCTGGCTCGCCGTCGAGGACCGGCGCGGCCGCGTGCTCCGCGTCGCGCCGCTGTCGGTCGCGGGGCTGCTCCGCTCCGCGCTGTTCGACTCCCGCACCGTCGTCCTGACCTCGGCCACCCTCGCCGTCGGCGGCGGGTTCGACGTCACCGCCCGCAGCGTGGGCCTGCCGACGGGGGAGAAGGCAGGGGAGCAACCGAGGGAGAAGCCGGAGGCCCCGGCGGAGGGCGAGGATCAGCCGCTGCGGTGGAAGGGCCTCGACGTCGGATCGCCGTTCGACTACGGCAAGCAGGGCATCCTCTACGTCGCCCGGCACCTGCCGACGCCGGGTCGCGACGGACTGGGGCCGGCCGTGCTCGACGAGCTGGCCGCGCTGATCGACGCGGCCGGCGGCCGGACGCTCGGGCTGTTCTCCTCACGCCGGGCGGCGGAGTGGGCGGCGGCCGAGCTGCGCGAGCGCCTCGACGTCCCGGTGCTGTGCCAGGGCGACGACACGCTCACCGATCTGGTCCGGCGCTTCGCGGACGAGGAGGAGACGTGCCTGTTCGGGACGCTCTCGCTCTGGCAGGGCGTCGACGTGCCGGGGGAGTCCTGTCAGCTCGTCGTGATGGACCGCATCCCGTTCCCGCGACCGGACGAGCCGCTCTCCGCCGCGCGGGCGCGCGCCGTCGACGCGGCCGGGGGCAACGGGTTCATGTCGGTGTCGGCCGCGCACGCCGGGGTCAAGCTCGCGCAGGGGGCCGGTCGGCTCATCCGGCGGGCCGAGGACCGGGGTGTGGTCGCGATTCTCGACCCTCGCCTGGCCAACGCGCGCTACGGCAACTTCCTGCGGGCGTCGTTGCCGCCGTTCTGGTACACCACCGATCGCGAGGTCGCACTCGGTGCGCTCCGGCGCCTGTCCGGCGGGGCGAATCCCCCGCCGGACAAGCAACCTGAGGTGGCGTCAGGTACTGCCCGTTGATCGTCTGAACCGGAGGGAGGATCAGACGCGGCGCAGCACGCTCACCACGCGACCGAGGATCGTCGCCTCGTCGCCGGGGATGGGCTCGTACGCGGGGTTGTGCGGCATCAGCCAGACGTGACCGTCGCGGCGCTTGAACGTCTTCACCGTCGCCTCGCCGTCGATCATCGCGGCGACGATGTCACCCGGCTCGGCCACCGGCTGCTGGCGGACGACGACCCAGTCGCCGTCGCAGATCGCGGCGTCGACCATCGAGTCGCCGGAGACCTTGAGCAGGAACAGCGTGCCGTCGCCGACGAGTTCGCGGGGGAGCGGGAACACCGACTCCACCGCCTGCTCGGCGAGGATCGGGCCACCGGCGGCGATGCGGCCGACGAGCGGGACGTACGCGGCCGCCGGGCGGGCCGAGCGCATCGTCTCCTCGTCCTCGAGCTCGGGGTTCGGGGCCGGCGCGACGCCCTCGGGGAGCCGCACCTCCACTGCGCGCGGCCGGTTCGGGTCGCGGCGCAGGTAGCCCTTCTTCTCCAGCGTCGTCAGCTGGTGGGAGACCGAGGACGTGGACGTCAGGCCCACCGCCTCGCCGATCTCGCGCATCGACGGCGGGTAGCCGCGGCGCTCGACGGAGTCCCGGATCACTTCGAGCACCTTGCGCTGTCGCGCGGTCAGGCCGTCGGCGTCCGGGGGGCCGTCGGGAAAAGCGTGCACCTCGGCCGCGGGCTCCGCCGCCGGCTCACCTTTGCGTGATCGGGCCACCTGCTCCTCCTCGACGTTGCCGTAATCGGCCGCATCCGGGCCGTTTCCGTGCTCCGAAACGTAGCGTGCACCGGCGACACGATCAAACATATGTTCGAGCGAGTCGTAGGAATTGTCGGAGGGTCCGTGTAGAACTTCGGTCAGACGTTCGATCGAACCTCTGTTCGAGCGTACGGGGACGGCTGGAGGAGGATTCTCATGAACGGCACGCTGCACCGCACGACCGACCGCACACACCTGACGTTGGTCCCGACGTCGGTGCCGACACCGACGCCGACACCGACCGTGGCCGAGCTGGAGCGCCTCGTCGCGCACCCGGCTCCGCTGCGCCTGACTCGGCGCGGCCGTCTCGTCGCGGTGGTGCTCTTCCTCGGGGCGCTGCTCGCCGGCGGGGTGCTGTTCGGCTCGACCTCCACCCGCGCGAGCGGGGAGGCCGGCCCGGCGCGGTCCTACGAGTACGTGATCGTCCAGCCCGGCCAGACGCTGTGGGGCATCGCCAAGGAGGTGGCGCCGGACGACGACCCGCGGGCCACGATCGAGGCCATCCGCCGCCTCAACGCGCTCCCCGACGGCGGCATCCAGGCCGGTCAGCGGATCGCCCTGCCCTGACGGCGGGTGACGGCCCCGTCACTGACTCGTCACCGTTCGTCCCCAACGGCCGTGACGGCTGGGACGGGCGACGACGGATTCCCGGAACACGCCGGACACGCCCGATTCCGCCCGAATTTCGGCGACCTCACCGGCTCTGACCTGCGGCGCTGCCCGTCCCCCGAAACGGGTCCCGTCGCCGTCTTGCCTCGTGTGGTCTCAAGGGCCTACGGTTCCCACATCTAGTAGTTACATCGCTGTAGTTACCCACATGTTGTCCCCACGTTGTGCTCAGGGGGTCAACACCTTCTCAACAGCAACATCCACAGGATCCCGGGGAAAGCGACCGGATCCGCACATGATTCGCGTTTCGGGAGCCCTCGTGAACTGTCCGTTCTGCCGCGTCGCGGACACCCGCGTCGTCGACTCCCGGACGGCCGAGGACGGGACGGCGATCCGCCGGCGGCGGCAGTGCGGCCAGTGCGAGCGGCGCTTCACCACCGTCGAGGTCGCCAGCCTGAACGTGGTCAAGCGCAGCGGCGCGGTCGAGCCCTTCAGCCGGGACAAGGTCCTGGCGGGCGTCCGGAAGGCCTGCCAGGGCCGGCCGGTCGACCAGAACTCCCTCGCGCTGCTCGCGCACAAGGTCGAGGAGTCGGTGCGGAGCCTCGGCAGCCCCGACGTCCCGGCGCACGAGGTCGGTCTTGCGATCCTCGGTCCGCTCCGGGCCCTCGACGAGGTCGCGTACCTGCGGTTCGCCTCGGTGTACCGGAACTTCGACTCGATGGCCGACTTCGAGGCCGAGATCTCGGCGCTGCGCGCCGAACGCGCCCTCACGTACTGAGCGACACGCACCACCCGGGCATCACCAGCCACACCGGACAGCAGCAGTACCCAGCATCACCGGCCCCTTCGGGCCTGAACGACAAACCACGGGGAATGGCATGTACCGGCCTCGCCGGACGTTCCAACAGACGACGAGAAGTCGAGAGGAAGCGACGTGACCGAGATGGTGAACGGCGAGACGCAGGCCGCGCAGGCCGGGGGAGCAGCGCCGGGTTCGGTGCCGGGCCAGGCGTCGGGTCAGGCGGGCGCGCAGCGTCGCGGCCTGACGATCGAGCGCATCTTCACCACCCCGGGCACTCACCCCTACGACGAGGTGTCCTGGGAGCGTCGCGACGTCGTCATGACGAACTGGCGTGACGGGTCGGTCATCTTCGAGCAGAAAGGCGTGGAGTTCCCGTCGTTCTGGTCGGTGAACGCCGCGAACATCGTCACCACCAAGTACTTCCGCGGGGCCGTCGGCACCGAGCAGCGCGAGTGGAGCCTGCGTCAGCTCATCGACCGCGTCGTGCACACCTACCGCGACGCCGGCGTCCGGCACGGCTACTTCGCCACCCCGGCGGACGCGGAGGTCTTCGAGCACGAGCTCACGCACGCGCTGCTGCACCAGGTGTTCTCGTTCAACTCCCCGGTCTGGTTCAACGTCGGTACCACCGCGCCGCAGCAGGTCAGCGCCTGCTTCATCCTCGCCGTCGACGACACGATGGACTCGATCCTGAACTGGTACCGGGAGGAGGGCCTGATCTTCAAGGGCGGCTCCGGAGCCGGCCTCAACCTCTCGCGCATCCGGTCCTCGAAGGAGCTGCTGTCCTCGGGCGGCACCGCGTCCGGTCCGGTCTCGTTCATGCGTGGTGCGGACGCCTCCGCCGGGACGATCAAGTCCGGCGGCGCGACGCGGCGCGCGGCGAAGATGGTCATCCTCGACGTCGACCACCCCGACATCGCCGAGTTCATCTCGACCAAGGCGCGCGAGGAGGAGAAGATCCGCGTCCTGCGCGACGCCGGCTTCGACATGGACCTCGGTGGCTCGGACATCAGCAGCGTCCAGTACCAGAACGCCAACAACTCGGTGCGCGTCACGGACGAGTTCATGCGCGCGGTCGAGAGCGGCGCCCCGTTCGGCCTGCGGTCGCGCACGACCGGTGAGGTCATCGAGAACATCGACGCGCGCGAGCTGTTCACCTCCATGGCGAAGGCCGCGTGGGAGTGCGCCGACCCGGGCATCCAGTACGACGGCACGATCAACGACTGGCACACCTGCCCGGAGAGCGGCCGCATCACTGCGTCCAACCCGTGCAGCGAGTACATGCACCTGGACAACTCCTCGTGCAACCTCGCGTCGCTGAACCTGCTCAAGTTCCTCCGGAACGACGGCACGTTCGACGCCGCGCAGTTCGCGAAGGTCGTCGAGCTCGTCATCACCGCGATGGACATCTCGATCTGCTTCGCGGACTTCCCGACCGAGCCGATCGGCGAGACCACCCGCAAGTTCCGTCAGCTCGGCATCGGCTACGCCAACCTCGGCGCGCTGCTGATGGCGACCGGCCACGGCTACGACTCCGAGGGTGGTCGCGTCCTCGCGGCGTCGATCACCTCGCTGATGACCGGCACCGCCTACAAGCGCTCGGCCGAGCTGGCCGGCGTGGTCGGGCCGTACGAGGGCTTCGCGCAGAACGCGTCCGCGCACACCCGCGTCATGCGCAAGCACGCGGCGGCGAACGACGCGATCCGGTCGCTGGACGAGATGGACCGCTCGGTCCTCGCGCTCGCGACGAAGACGTGGGACGAGTGTCTGCGCGTCGGTGCGGAGAACGGCTGGCGGAACTCCCAGGCGTCGGTGCTCGCGCCGACCGGGACCATCGGCCTGATGATGGACTGCGACACGACCGGCATCGAGCCGGACCTGGCGCTGGTCAAGTTCAAGAAGCTCGTCGGCGGCGGCTCGATGCAGATCGTCAACCAGACCGTGCCGCGTGCGCTGGCCAAGCTCGGCTACCACGAGGAGCAGATCGAGGCGATCGTCGAGCACATCGCCGAGCACGGCCACGTCATCGACGCCCCCGGCCTGCGGCCGGAGCACTACGAGGTCTTCGACTGCGCGATGGGCGCCCGCGCCATCAAGGCGATGGGCCACGTGCACATGATGGCCGCGGTGCAGCCGTTCATCTCGGGCGCGATCTCGAAGACGGTGAACCTGCCGGAGTCGGCGACGATCGAGGAGATCGAGGAGGTCTACCTCCAGGGCTGGAAGCTCGGCCTCAAGGCGCTCGCGGTCTACCGCGACAACTGCAAGGTCGGCCAGCCGCTGTCGGCCTCGAAGTCCGGCTCCGAGGAGGCCTCGACGTCGGAGAGCGCGCCGGCGACGCAGATCGAGTACCGCCCGATCCGCAAGCGCCTGCCGAAGGTTCGCGACTCGAAGACGGTCTCGTTCGCCGTCGGCGGCGCCGAGGGTTACATGACCTCGGCCGCCTTCCCCGACGGTGGCGTGGGCGAGATCTTCCTCAAGATGAGCAAGCAGGGCTCGACCCTCGCGGGCATGATGGACGCCTTCTCGATCGCGGTGTCGATCGGTCTGCAGTACGGCGTCCCGCTGGAGACCTACGTCCAGAAGTTCACCAACATGCGCTTCGACCCGGCCGGCATGACCGACGACCCGGACGTCCGCATGGCGGCCTCGATCATGGACTACATCTTCCGTCGCCTCGCCCTGGACCACATGGCCCCCGAGGAGCGCGCGGCACTCGGCATCTACACCGCCGAGGAGCGGGCGCGGCAGCTGGAGACCGGTTCCTACTTCGCCGACGACGAGGACGACGACGTCGACGTCGAGGCCATGGCGCAGTCGGCTCCGATCGAGACCGTGGACATCTCCACCGGTGGCGCCTCGGCCACCTGGGAGGCCCCGGGCTCGACCACCGAGCTGATCGAGGCCCAGCAGGGCCGCACCGCCGACGCCCCGCTCTGCCTCACCTGCGGGACGAAGATGCGCGCCGCCGGCTCCTGCTACGTCTGCGAGGGCTGCGGCTCCACGAGCGGTTGCTCGTAACAAGATTCTGCGGCGCCCCGGACCCCCCTCCGGGTAGCCGCAGAAAACATCAGCCGACGGACGGTGGCACGATCGGCGGCTGAGCGTAAGAGGAGGGGCGGTCCCAACGGGCGGGACCGCCCCTCCGGTCTTAACTCCAACTTCTCCCGCGCGCCGCGCCTGTCGGGCTCAACTACTCCGGCGCGGCGCGCCCATCCCCAGGCCCGGATGGGCGCGCCGCGCCGGAGAAGACGAGCTCAGGCCGCGTCGAACTCCGGGGAGGGGACGGGTCGGAGGGCGCCGACCACCCGGGCGCCGCAGGTGTCCTCGGCCGGGACCGCACCCGCAGCCGCGACGGCCGCCGCCCGCGTCTGCCGGACGAGAGCGATCAGGGCGAACGCGGTCAGTACCATGACCGCGGAGCCGTAGTAGTACGAGGTCGCCATGATGTCGCCGGTCTCGACGACCAGGACGCCGGCGACGATCGCGGGGCCGCCGAAGGCGACGTAGGAGATCACGAACAGCACCGAGATCACGCCCGCGCGCTCGTGCGGTCCGGCGACCATCGCCACCGACCGCAGCGCGCCCTGGAACGCGGCGCCGAAGCCGACGCCCGCGACGATCGCGGCGAAGAAGAACCCGAGGCTGGAGACGTCGCCGGCGAGCATCGTCAGCCCGACGCCGGCGAACAGCGCGGCGGTGCCGAGAACCATGGAGGTCTGCGGTTGGGTGTTCGCCAGCGCGAGCACCGCGACTGCGCCGCTGCAGGCGAGGACGAACAGCGCCCCGCCGCCGTAGACGTGGTTGACCGACCCGGTGATCCGGTGGACCAGCGCCGGGCCGAGCGAGCCGTAGAGCCCGGCCATCGACCAGCACGCCACCATCGCAGGTGCCGCGGCGACCAGCGGCCGTCGGGCCGCGGGCGGCAGCGCGAACTGCGGCTTGAGAGAGGCGAGCGCGCCCGGCTTCGGGGTGACGGTCTCGCGCATCAACGCGACGCCGACCGCCTGCAGCACGAAGACGCCGAGCAGGACGACGTAGATCAGGTGCTCCGGTGCCGGCAGCCACTGCACGAACATGCCGGAGACGACGGCGCCCGCACCGGTCCCGACCATCGGGGCGACGGCGCTCGCGGTCGCGCCGCGGAGCTTGCTGAGGTCGAGCAGACCCGCGCCGATCGCGCCGATCGCGGCGCCCGTCGAGATGCCCTGGATGAACCGCGCGGCCATCAGCGTCTCGACGTTCTCCGCGACCGCGAACAGCACCAGTGCGACGACCTGCGCGCCCAGCGCGCCGAACAGCAGCGGCCGCCGGCCGATGTGGTCCGACAGCGACCCGACGGTGAGCAGCGCTCCGAGGACGGAGGCGGCGTAGACGGAGAAGACGACCGTCGTCGTGATCGCGGAGAAGCCCCACTCCTCCTGGTACACGGAGTACAGCGGGGTCGGCGCGCTCGCGGCGGCGAGGAACGCCAGGGCCATCGAGCAGAGCAGCGCGAACGCGGCCCCGTCCGACAGACGGAAACGGGTCGACGCCGGTGCGGACGACGCGGGCGGAGCGGTCGCGGCCATCGAGATGGTCCTTCGCCTGGGCTCACCAGACAGGTCTGTCTGGCCCGTTGATGGTAGACAGACCTGTCTGTTAGAGTCAACCGGTATGAGCACCGTCACGCCGGACCGGAACGCCCCGGAGCGGGCACCGTCCGCGCGCGAGCGGCTCCTGCGCGCCGCGGACGAGTTGTTCTACGCGGAGGGCGTCAACACGGTCGGGATCGACCGCGTCATCGAGCACGCCGGCGTGGCCAAGGCCAGCCTCTACAGCGCGTTCGGGAGCAAGGACGGCCTCATCCGGGCCTATCTGGACCGTCGCCGCGAGGCCCGCGCGCGGCGCATCGAGCGGCACCGCAGCCGGCACACCGACCCCCGGGCGCGTCTGCTCGCGGTCTTCGACGCGTTCGACGAACTCGCCCACAGCCCGCACTGGCGCGGGTGCCCGTTCCTCGCCGCCACCGGGGAGGCGCGCACCGACGCGACCGTCAACGAGGTCCTGGGTCAGGCCCGCGCCGAGACCCGGCAGTGCTTCCTCTCCGACGCCACCGCTCTCGGCGTCGCCGACCCGGAGGCGCTCGCGGACCAGCTGGTGCTGATCTTCGACGGCGGCATCGTGGGCGCGCAGAATCCGGTCGACCCGAGCGCGGCGGTCCGGGCCCGCGCCCTTGCCGAGCTGGTCATCGACAACGCACCCCGCTAGAGGCGCCGGCTCACGTCTTCCGGCGGAACAGTCGCTGCCCGAGGACGATCGCGAACGTCGCGACGAACGCCCCGGCGGCGCCGGAGAACGCGCCGAGGAACGGCAGCACGGCGAACGTCGCGAACACCAGTGCGGCCGCAACCCCGCCGGAGACGGCGGAGACCTTCAGCGACGCCTCGAACCGGCCCGGGGGACGCTCGACGGCGGCGTCGGCGACGGGTGCCGGCTCACGCCGGGACCGGACCGGAGGAGCCGCCGGCGGCCGACCGAGGGCGGCGTCCGCCTCGGCGATCAGCCGGTCGATCTCGTCCTTGGAGGCCACGAGCTCATCCTGCCAGCCGGAACCCCGGCACGGGGGACCAAGATGGACGCGTGATCGCGCTGAACGACCCCGAGACCGCGCAGGACATCGACCGGATCCGGGAGGCGTTCGCCGCGGCCGACTACACCACCGACGGCGTCTTCGACCTGCTCGGCTCCGTCGCCGAGCTGGCCCTCGCCCGGCACGAGACCGTGCCAGCCCGCCGGGCCGCCCGCGCGGCCTCATCGCCGCTCGCCGCGCTGGTCCGTCTGTTCCTGCTCCAGGACACCGTCGCGGCCGCCGATCTCACGCTGCCGCTGGACGCCGCGACGCGGCTCGGGCTGGTCGAGACCGCCGGCGACGAGGTCCGGGCCCGGCTCGACGCCCGACCCCACGACGAGGGCTTCTACGTCGTCTCCGACCTCGGCTCCGGGCTGGACGGGAACGTCCGGCCGGTTCCCGCCGACCACGTCCTCGGTGTCGGCGGCGCGTCGGTGTCGCTGGCGGAGCTGACGGTGCGTCACCCGGTCGAGCGGGCCCTGGATCTGGGCACCGGCTGCGGCGTCCAGGCCCTGCACCTGACTCGGCACGCGCGATCCGTCGTGGCCACCGACGTCCTCCCGCGCGCACTGGAGCTGGCGGCGCTGTCGGCGGCCCTGTCCGGGGTCTCGGTGGAGTTGCGCGAGGGCGGGCTGTTCGACCCGGTCGCGGGGGAGAGCTTCGACCTGATCGTCTCCAACCCGCCGTTCGTGATCGGGGCCGGCGACGGGCAGCGCACGTACCGCGACGGCGGGCTCGCGGGCGACGAGCTCTGCCGGCGCCTTGTCGGCGCGGCACCCGGGTACCTGTCGGAGGGTGGCTGGTGCCAGGTCCTCGCGAACTGGGTCCACCGCCGCGGCGAGGACTGGCGCGACCGCGTCGGCGCCTGGCTGCCCGGCAACTGCGACGCGTGGGCGCTGCAGCGGGAGATCCTCGACCCGGCCGCCTACGTCTCGCTCTGGCTGCACGACGCCGGCGACGTCGCCGGGCCGGACTACCGCGACCGCTACGACGCCTGGCTGACCGCGCTGGAGGCGGAGCAGGTCGAGGGGATCGGCTTCGGCTGGATCTGCCTGCGGCGCACCGAGGCGACCGGAACCCACCGCGTCGAGGACTGGCCGCACGCCGTCGAGACCCCGCTCGGCCCGCACGTCGCCGACGCCTTCGACCGCGTCTCCTGGCTGCGGACCCGCGACGACGCCACGTTGCTGACGTCCCGTCTGATCGTCGCGGACGACGTCACGCAGGAGCTGATCGGCGACCCGGGCGCGGAGGACCCGCAGCACGTCGTGCTCCGGCAGGCGCACGGGCTGCGGCGGGCGGTGCAGGTCGACACCGCAACCGCCGCCCTGGTCGGCGCGTGCACCGGGCAGGCGCCCGCCGGCGTGCTGGTCGACGCCGTCGCGACCCTGCTCGACGAGGAGGAGGACGCGATGCGGACCCGGCTGCTGCCGCAGATCCGCGACCTGGTCGACCAGGGCTTCCTCGTCCCGGGGGAGGCGCGCCGATGAGCCCGCTCCTCGGTGGCGTCCTGGTCTTCGTCAGCTCGGCGGCGGTTCTCGTCCTGGAGATCCTCAGCCTCCGGCTGGTCGCGCCCTACGCCGGCATCACACTCGAGGTGAGCACCGCCGTCATCGGGTTCGCCCTCGCGGCGATCGCGCTCGGGTCCTGGCTCGGCGGCGTCGCGGCCGACCGCTGGGACCCGCGGAAGATGATCGGCCCGGCCATCATCGCCGCCGGCGGCCTGACGCTGCTGATCGTCCCGGCCATCCGCGCGACCGGCGAGGCGATCACCGGCAACGACGACGGGGCCGTGCTCACGATGGCCGCGATCGCCGTGCTGTTCCCCGCGGCGTTGCTCTCCGCGGTGACGCCGATGGTCGTGAAGACCCAGCTCGGCACGCTCGACAAGACCGGGTCGGTCGTCGGCATGCTGTCCGCGACGGGGACGGTGGGCGCGCTGGTCGGCACCTTCGTCACCGGGTTCGTGCTGGTCTCCTCGGCCCCGACGTCGCGGATCTTCTACGCCCTCGGCATCGGGCTGATCGTGCTCGGCATCGCGGTGGCCGCGCGGACCCAGCTCAAGGCCGCGGCCGCGGGCGGTACCAGCGCGGCGGTGATCGGCGCGGGCGCGTTCGTGATCGCTCCGCAACCGTGCGACACCGAGACCGCGTACCACTGCGCGAAGGTCGTCGTCGACCCGGACCGACCGACCGGCCGCGTCCTGCAGCTCGACACCCTGCGCCACTCGTACGTCGACCT
The DNA here is from genome assembly GCF_000384115.1 of Sporichthya polymorpha DSM 43042. Taxonomy (NCBI): domain Bacteria; kingdom Bacillati; phylum Actinomycetota; class Actinomycetes; order Sporichthyales; family Sporichthyaceae; genus Sporichthya; species Sporichthya polymorpha. The sequence goes on along the minus strand of NZ_KB913029.1, from coordinate 5,119,193 downwards.
TGCCGACCCGACCCATCTGGAGTTCGCCTACATCCGCACGCTCGGCGCCGTGTTCGACGCGCTGCGCCCGCCGGGGCAGCCGGTGCGCGCGCTGCACATCGGTGGTGGCGGCGCGACCCTGCCGCGGTACGTCGACGCCACCCGGCCCGGCAGCGACAACCTGATCGTCGAGATCGACTCCGGCGTCATCGACATCGACCGCAAGGAGCTCGGGCTCGTCACCGGGGACGGCATCGAGGTCTCGATCCGCGACGGCCGGACCGCTCTCACCGCCCAGCCGGACAACTCCTGGGACGCCGTGGTGATGGACGCCTTCGGCGGCATCGCGGTCCCGTGGCACCTGACGACCCGTGAGGTCGTGGAGGACGTTCGCCGCGTGGTCGGCCCCGACGGCCTGTACCTGGTCAACGTCATCGACTACTGGCCCGCCGACTTCGCCCGGGCCGAGGTCGCGACCGTCGCCTCGGTGTTCCGCCACGTCGCGCTCGTCTCCTACCCGGCGGTCTTCGACTCCACCGGCGGCGGCAACATCGTGATCGTCGCCTCCGACGCTCCGCTCCCGGCCTTCGCCGACGCGATCGAGAACAACGTCGGCCAGTTCGCCGTCCGCACCGGCCCCCAGGTCACCCAGTTCGCCCGCGACGCCGAGGTCCTCCGCGACGACTTCGCCCCCGTCGACCAGCTCATCACCGTCCCCGCCGGCTGACCCGGCGGGACCTCATCCCGCGGACTCGGCGGCGTCCATGGCGGCGAGGATCCGCTTCTCGGAGACCGTGTGGGCGGTGCCGAGGGTCTGGGCGAACAGGCTGATCCGGAGCTCCTCGAGCATCCAGCGGATCGCGACGACGTCGGGGTCGGTGCGCCGGGCCGGCGGGAGGGCGGCGACGAGGTCGGCGTACTCGCGCGACAGCTGTGCGACCTGGGCCATCCGGGCGGCGTCACGCTCGGGGTTCTCGTTCAGCTTGTCGAGCCGGCGGCCGATGCCGCGCAGGTAGCGGGCGACGTGGGGGAGCCGGTCGGCCCCGGCCTCGGCGACGAAGCCGGGGTGGAGCAGCCCGGTGTATTGCGCCCGCATGTCGAGGACGGACGCTGAGTCGCCGGCGCGGGCGAGCGCGGCGTCCACTTCCTGAGCAACCGTCAGAATCGTGACGACCTGCCCCACAACCGCCTCGAACCGCGCCGGCAGCTCGGCCCGCACCGCGGCGAGCAGTGCGGCGTACCCGGCGGCGTCGCGCACGGGACCACCGTGGGCCGCGACGATCGCGTCCACCGCGGCGTCGGCGCAGTCGGCGAACAACGCCGATCCGTTCTCGTGGGGGGCGGCCGCGAGCGCGAGCTTGGCCCGGTTCGGCAGGCGGCCGAGCACCGCCTTCACCGGCGGACTGACCTCGGTGAGCAGCAGCCGCCGCACCCCGCCGGCCATCGCCGCGCGCGCGGCTTGCGCGTCCGGCAGCACGCGCAGTGCGGCGGTGCCGTTCTCGTCGACGAGGGCGGGGTAGCCCTCGACCACGCGCCCGTCCTGGACGCGGGAGTAGGTCTCCGGCACCGCCCCCGCGGGCAGGTCCGGCCACCCGGCGAGCGCCGGCTGCTCCAGCGCCGCGGCGCCGGCGGCGACCATCGACGCCACCGTCGGCGCGAGTTGCGCCGCGAGCGCGGCGAGGTCCTTGCCCTCGCCGAGCGCCTTGCCCCGCTCGTCCTCGACCCGGAACGTCATGCGCAGGTGGGGCGGGACGCGCTCCCAGTCCCAATCCTCCGGGTCGATGGGGACGCCGTTGCGCGCGCCGAGCTCCCGCTCCAGCGCGGTCGTGATCGGCTCGCCGGCGTTCGGGTCGAGCCGCGGCAGAACGGCGGCGGCGTGGTCCGGCGCGGGGACGAAGCTGCGCCGGATCGGCTTGGGCAGCGAGCGGATCAGCGCCGTCACGAGTTCGGAACGCAGGCCCGGCACCTGCCAGTCGAACCCGACGGGGGAGACGCGGTTCAGCACCGAGAGCGGGATGAGCACGGTGACGCCGTCCGCGTCCGTCCCCGGCTCGAACTGGTAACTGAGCGCGAACGTCTCCGGCCCCGCGGCGGTGCGCGCGGTCCACGTGTCCGGGTAGTCGTCGCGGGACACCGTGCTCCCGCGGTCGGAGAGCAGCAGCTCCGGGTCCGCGTCGAGCAGGTTCGGCTGCGTGCGCCGCGTCTTCTTCCACCAGGCGTCGAAGTGCCGCGCCGAGACGACGTCGTCGGGGATCCGCGCGTCGTAGAACGCGAACAGCGTCTCGTCGTCGACGACCAGGCCGCGCCGGCGCGACCGGTGCTCCAGCTCCTCGACCGCCTCCCGGAGCGCCTGGTTGTGCGCGAAGAACGCGTGGTGGGTCTCCCAGCCGCCCTCGACCAGCGCGTGCCGGAGAAACAACTCGCGGCACAGGCCGGGATCGATGCGCGCGTAGTCGACCTTGCGTCCCGCGACCAACGTCAGCCCGTGCAGCGTCACGCGCTCGTAGGCGACGACGGCGCCGCGCTTGCGCTCCCAGTGCGGCTCGGAGTAGTTCCGCTTGACCAGGTGCTCCGCGAGCGGCTCGACCCACTCCGGCTCGATCCTCGCCACCGTGCGGGCGAACAGCCGGGAGGTCTCGACGAGCTCGGCCGCCATCACCCACTTCGGCGGCTTCTTCGCCAGCGCCGATCCGGGGAAGATCGAGAACCGCGTGTTGCGGGTGCCGACGAACTCCCGCGACGAGCCCTTCGCGCCGTCGACGTCCTGGTTCCCGATCTGCGTCAGCAGCCCGGTCAGGAGCGCGAGGTGGACCTTCTGCGGGTCGCCGGGGTTCGAGTTCCAGCGCAGCCCGATCTGCCCCGCCACCTCCCGCAATTGCGCGACGAGGTCCTGCCACTCGCGCACCCGCAGGTAGTGCAGGTAGTCCGCTGCGCAGAGCTTGCGGAACTTCGCGGAGGACAGCTCCCGCTGCTGCTCGCGCAGGTAGGTCCACAGGTTCAGGTAGGCAAGAAAATCTGACGTCGGGTCATTGAAGCGCGCGTGCTTGGCGCGCGCGGCCTCCTGGGCCTCGACCGGGCGCTCGCGCGGGTCCTGGATCGACAGCGCCGCCGCGATGATGATGACCTCGCGCAGCACGCCGTACCGGTCGGCCTCGAGGATCATCCGCCCGATCCGCGGGTCCACCGGCAGCTGGGCCAGCTTCCGCCCGACCGGCGTCAGCGCGCCCGCGGGCGTCAGCGCTCCGAGCTCCTCCAGCAGCGCGACGCCGTCCGCGACGCTGCGCCGGTCCGGCGGGTCGACGAACGGGAACGCCGCGACGTCCCCCAGCCCGATCGCCGTCATCTGCAGAATGACGCTCGCCAGGTTCGTCCGCAGGATCTCCGGCTCGGTGAACTCCGGTCGGCCGAGGTAGTCCTCCTCCGAGTACAACCGGACGCAGATGCCCTCGGCGACACGACCGCAGCGACCCGCGCGCTGGTTCGCCGAGGCCTGCGAGATCGCCTCGATCGGCAGCCGCTGCACCTTGCGGCGCGTGCTGTACCGGGAGATGCGCGCGGTGCCGGCGTCCACGACGTACCGGATCCCCGGCACCGTCAGCGACGTCTCGGCCACGTTGGTCGCGAGCACCACCCGCCGGCCGGAGTGCGGCGCGAACACCCGGTGCTGGTCCGCGTTCGACAGCCGGGCGTAGAGGGGCAAGATTTCCACCGGCAGGCCTGACCGTGCGTCAGGTCGGAGCCGGCCCCGCAGGGCGTCGGCAGTGTCCCGGATCTCGCGCTCGCCGGAGAGGAAGACCAGGACGTCGCCCGGCCCCTCACGGAAGAGCTCTTCGACGGCGTCGCAGACCCCGGCGGGCATGTCGTGCGGCTCGGCGCGGTCGTCCCGGCGCTCGTTCTCGGTGTCCGAGACCAGCGGGCGGTAGCGGACCTCCACCGGGTAGGTCCGGCCGGACACCTCGATGATCGGCGCCGGCCGGCCGCCGGGGGAGGCGAAGTGCCGCGCGAACCGCTCGGGGTCGATGGTCGCGGAGGTGATGACGATCTTCAGGTCCGGCCGCGCGGGCAGCAGCTGGCGCAGGTAGCCGAGGATGAAGTCGATGTTGAGACTGCGCTCGTGCGCCTCATCGATGATGAGGGTGTCGTAGCCGAGGAGCCGCCGGTCGCGCTGGATCTCGGCCAGGAGGATGCCGTCGGTCATCAGCTTCACCAGCGTGTTCTCGCCGACCCGGTCGGTGAAGCGGATCTGGTACCCGACCGTCTCACCCAGGTTCGTGCCGAGCTCGTCGGCGATCCGGTCGGCCACGGTCCGCGCCGCGAGGCGCCGCGGCTGCGTGTGGCCGATCAGCCCGCGGACGCCGCGGCCGAGCTCGAGGCAGATCTTCGGCAGCTGCGTCGTCTTGCCCGACCCGGTCTCGCCGGCGACCACGACGACCTGGGAGTCGCGGATCGCCGCGGCGATGTCGTCCCGCCGGGCGCTGATCGGCAGCTCCTCGGGATACGTGATCTCCGGCCGCGCGGTCGCCCGCAGCTCGGCCCGCACCGCGGCGGTCGCGACGTCGTCGGTCAGCTTCGCCAGGGCCGCCGGCTCCGTGCGCCGGCGCAGCGCGTCCAGCCGGCGGCCGAGCCGGTGCGCGTCACGCAGCGTCAGGGTGTCCAGCTGCTCCCGCAGCGCGCGGAGCTGCGCTCGGGTCTCGGGGTCGAGGGGTGTCTGGCGGGCCATTACTCCCGAAAGTGCACTACGGCACCCGCGGAAGCAAAATTTCGGTGCCGTACTGCGCTTTCGGGGCGGTGCGGGCGGTGATCTGTGCCGCGCCTGACGGGGCCGGTTCGAAACCTCCTCACGTTGGAGCGCCGCGACGCTCAAGTGACCGGCGGGGCGGACCGATCCTCCCTACGTCCTCCTTGCCCGGAGGACGCACCAGGGGAGGCACGGCAATGGCGCGCAGGGCCCGCAGAACCGGTCCGCGCGCGTCCGTCCTCGTCGCCGGTCTGTCCGGGATCGCCCTGGTCGCGGCCGCCGTCGTCGCGGTCGCCCCGTCGCCCGACCCCGAGCGCCTCCCGGCCGGCGACTACGTCCTGCGGGCCCAGTCCGGCGAGCTGGACGACGTGCTCCGCGACGTCCGCGCCGCGGGCGGGACCGTCACCGGCGAGTTCGACTCTCTCGACGGCGCCGCCGTGCGCCTCGACGCCGACGCCGCCACCGCCCTCGCCGCCGATGGTCGCGTCGCCGCCCTGACCCCGGACGTCGACGTCCCCGCCCCCGCGGGTGCGACCGCCACCCCGGCGCCCGGAACGACGACTTCCCCGAAGAACGCGTCGAAGCCCCCGACGGCGTCCCCGACGAGAAAGCCGACGAAGTCGACCGGCACCAAGGCGAAGCCGAAGAGCACCCCCGCGGGACCGACGCACGACGGGGGAGCCGGGCAGTCCTACGACGCCGCGGCGGACCCGAACTCGCTGTGCAACATCGCGAAGCTGGTCGGGGTCCGGCCGATGTGGCGGCAGGGCGGGACCGGCCAGGGCGTCGACGTCGCGCTGATCGACTCCGGGGTCGCGCCGGTCCCCGGGCTGAACGCGCCCGGAAAGGTGATCCACGGTCCGGACCTGACGCCCGAGTCGCAGAACTCGAGCACCCGCTATCTCGACACGTTCGGCCACGGCACCCACATGGCCGGGATCATCGCCGGCAAGGACGCGAGCGTCGACACCAAGAAGTCGGGCTCGTGCGAGGGCTTCGCCGGCATGGCGCCGGACGCGCGCATCATCAGTGTGAAGGCCGCCGACGCCCACGGCGCGACCGACGTCTCGCAGATCCTCGCGGCGATCGACTGGGTCGTGCAGCACGCGAAGGACCCCGGGATGAACATCCGGGTCCTCAACCTGAGCTTCGGCACCGACGGGACCCAGGACTACGTCGTCGACCCGCTCGCCCACGCGGTCGAGGTCGCCTGGCGCAAGGGCATCGTCGTCGTGGTGTCGGCCGGCAACTCCGGCTTCGCCGACGGCCGCCTGACGAACCCGGCGCGCAACCCCCACATCCTCGCCGTCGGTGCGGACGACACCAAGGGCACGGCCTCGACGCTCGACGACACGATCCCGGAGTTCTCCTCGCGCGGGGACAGCAAGCGCAACCCCGACATCGTCGCGCCGGGCAAGAGCGTCCAGAGCCTGCGCGTCCCCGGCTCGTACATCGACACCGCGTACGGGGAGAAGGGCGCCTTCGCCGGCCGATTCTTCCGCGGCAGCGGCACGTCGCAGGCGGCGGCGGTCGCGTCCGGGGCGATCGCGGCGCTGATCTCCGCCCGCCCGAACCTCACCCCGGAGCAGGTCAAGCTCCTGACGGCGACGCTCGGCCTCGGCCTCGTCGTCGCCGACCCGCGGGCCCAGGGGCACGGGCTGCTGCAGCTCGGCGTCCCGGCCCTCGTTGCCGCGCTGACGTCCCCGCCGCTGGTCGGCAACCTCATCGAGCCGGCGGCCGGGCTGCTCAACGGTCTGCTGAACGGCCGGGTCACCGCCCCGCGGGCCAAGGGCACCGGGACGCTCGAGGGCGCACGTGGGCAGGATCACCTCGAGCTCGACGGGAAACCGCTGACCGGCGAACGGGACATCTTCGGCAAACCGTTCAACTCCGCGACCCATGCGAAGGCTGCCGCCGCCGGTCACGCCTGGAACGGCGGCACCTGGAACGGCTCCACGTGGGCGGGCCGGACCTGGGCCGGGCGCACCTGGGCATCCACCGAATGGCTGGGTCGCACCTGGGCCGGACGGACCTGGGCCGGCCGGACTTGGGCGGATGGGTCCTGGAATGGCCGGACTTGGGCCGGTGGAACGTGGAACGGACGCACCTGGGCCGGCGTCTCATGGGCTGGGCGTACCTGGGCAGGTACGGACTTCGCCGGAGGAGACTGGCAGTGACAGGGACGCGGGCAGTGGAGCGGCGGGGGGCTTCCCGTCGCGGTCTGGCCGCCCTGCTGACGGCCCGCGGGACCCGGATCCTCGGGCTCATCGTGTTCCTGCTCGCGACCGGCACCGCGCTGCTGGTCTGGTCGCCGGCGCTGGAGGACAAGGCCCCCGGTCCGACCCACCTGCCCTGGTGGGCGATGGTCCTGATGTTCGGCGTGGCCGAGATGGTCGTGCTGCACATCCAGATCCGCCGTGAGGCGCAGACGGTCTCGCTGTCCGAGATCCCGCTGGTCGTCGGCCTGTTCATGGCCGGCCCGGAGGGGCTGCTCATCGGCCGCGTCGTCGGCTCGCTGCTGATCTTCGTCTTCCACCGCCGCCAGGCCCCGATCAAGGTCGCGTTCAACACCGCCCTGGTCTTCGCCTCCGGCGCGCTGGCCCTGACGATCTGGTCGCTGGCCTTCAACGGCCAGGAGGCCGGCCCCGAGGCGTGGGCCGCCGCCTTCGCGGCGCTGGTCGCGGCCGGCTCCTTCGACGCGACGATCACCACGATGGCGATCGCCTGCTACGAGGGCCGCATCAAGATCTCCCGCATGGCCCGCGAGGTCGCGAGCGCCGGCACGCTGGCCGCCGCCGTCGGCACCGTCGGCCTGGTCGCCGCCACCGCGGTCACGTACGACGTCCGCAGCGCGTTCCTCGTCGAGGCCGCCGGCGCGCTGCTGCTGCTCGGCTACCGCGCCTACGCGTCGCTGCGTGAGCGGCACGAGAGCCTGGAGCAGCTGTACCACTTCTCCGAGGTCGTCTCCGGCGCGCACGACGTCGACACCGTCCTGCGCTCGGTCCTGGCCCAGGCCCGTCAGCTGCTGCGCAGCGACCGCGCCGAGTTCCTGTCCTTCGACTTCCCGGGCGGTCTGGCGCCGGCCCGCATGAGTCTGCTCCCCGACGGCGTCCAGCGCGACGGGGTCGCCGAGGTCGGCCTCGCCGCCTTCGACGCCGACCCCGTGGTCGCCCGCGTCCGGCGCGAGCGTCGCTCGGTGCTGCTCGCGCGCACGACCAAGGACGCCGCCGAGAAGGAGTACCTGGCCGAGCACGGCCTGCGCGAGGCCATCGTCGTCCCGCTGCACATGGACGGCGTCATCGTCGGCACGCTCTCGGTCGGCAACCGCCTCGGCGAGGTCCGCGGTTTCGACGCCGGTGACGTCCGCCTGCTGGAGACCGTCGCCAACCACGCCGGCGTCGCGCTGAAGTCCGGCTCGCTGATCGCCCGCCTTTCGCACGAGGCGCACCACGACACCCTGACCGGCCTGCCCAACCGTCACCTGCTCCAGCAGGAACTCGACGCCGCGATCGCCGCCGTCCGCCTCGGCACGTCGGTCGGCTGCGCGGTGATGATCAGCGACCTCAACGGCTTCAAGGAGGTCAACGACACCCTCGGCCACCAGCACGGCGACCAACTTCTCCGGGACGTCGCGCGCCAGTTCGTCGAGGTGGCCGGTACGCGGGCGCTCGTCGCCCGGCTCGGTGGGGACGAGTTCGCCGTTCTGCTCACCGATGTCGCGAGCCCGGCCGAGGCCGCGTCGATGGCGCAGGCGATGGTCGACTCCCTGGCGGCGCCCATGCGGCTCGACGGCGTCTCGGTCGAGGTCTCCGCCTCGATCGGCGTCGCGATGGCCCCGCTGCACGGCGAGGACGTGTCGGGTCTGCTCAAGCGCGCGGACGTCGCGATGTACGCGGCCAAGGCCAACGGCGGCGGTGTGCGCTTCTACGACGAGGGTCTGCAGGAGGCGGCCAACCCCAGCCGGCTGGCGCTGGTCGGCGAACTGCGCGCGGCCATCAAGGACGGCGGCATCGAGGCCTGGGTTCAGCCGAAGGCGTCCCTGGTCGACGGCTCGATCGTCGGCGTCGAGGCCCTCGCGCGCTGGCGGCACCCGGTCGACGGCATCCGCGGCCCGGCCGAGTTCCTCCCGGTGGCCGAGGCCAACGGCATGATCGGCCCGCTCACCGAGGCGATGCTCGACTCCTCGCTCTCGGCGTGCTCGGCGTGGCTGCGCCGCGGCATCGAGGCCGGCGTCGCCGTCAACGTCTCGCCGCGCAGCCTGCGCGACACCTCGTTCGCCGAGACGGTCTCGTCGGTGCTCGCCCGCCACGACGTCCCCGCGCACCTGCTGACCCTCGAGATCACCGAGACGTCCCTGATGGCGGACAGCCCGCAGGCGATCGACGTGCTGGTGCGCCTCAACGCGCTCGGCGTCCGGCTCTCCATCGACGACTTCGGCACCGGCTACTCGTCCCTGGCGTACCTGCGCCGACTCCCGGTCAACGAGATCAAGATCGACCGCGAGTTCACCTCGCGGATCGAGAGCGACCCGCGGGTGCTCACGATCGTCCGCTCGGTCGCCGACCTCGCGCGCAACATCGGCATGCAGACCGTCGCCGAGGGCGTCGAGGACTCGGACGTCTTCGCCCGCCTCCAGGAGCTCGGCGTCGGGCAGGCGCAGGGGTACCACATCTCGCGCCCGATGCCCGCGGCCGAGTTCCCGGCCTGGCTCGACCGCTACAACGAGGACCTCAACGGCCCCCGGCCGCTGCTCCCCGGCGGTCGCCGCCCCCGCTCGCACGCGGCGGCCTAGTACTCCTTTTCACCGGGCTGACTCGGTCGCTCACCTGGGAATTCGCGACATCCGCCGGCCGACACGCCGCGGGGGAGTTGCGATCTTGGTCCCGATGTCGGGCAAAATGACATCGGCGTCATCTGTTCTTCCCGAACTGGCACGTCGAGACCGCAGGGGAAGGCGTATCTCGAGCCGAGTCCAGCCAGGAGGAAACACGTGACGACCACTCGTGGAGTGCTGTACATCCACTCCGCTCAGTCCGCCATGTGCCCGCACGTCGAATGGGCCGTGGCGGGAGTTCTCGGCGTCTCGGTGAACTTCGACTGGACGCCGCAACCGGCCGCGCCGTCGCAGTGGCGAGCCGAGCTGTCCTGGCAGGGGGAGCGCGGCACAGCGGCCGCCTTGGCCTCCGCGCTGCGTGGCTGGAACCAGCTGCGCTACGAGGTCACCGAGGAGCCGGTGGGCGGCCACGAGGGTGCCCGCTACAGCTGCACCCCGAGCCTGGGCATGTTCCACGCCGTCATCGGCGTCCACGGGGACATCATGATCGGAGAGGACCGGCTCCGCGCCGCGATGAACCGCGCCCGGGAGACCGAGGACTGCGACCTCGCCGACGAGGTCGACCTGATGCTGGGTCAGCCCTGGGACGACGAGCTCGAGCCCTTCCGCTACGCCGGCGACGGGGCCCCCGTCCGCTGGTTGCACCAGGTCGGCTGAATCTCCTCGTTGCGTCCGACGATGTGGCTGCAACAGCGACCACATCGTCGGACGCAACGGCTGTTCACAGCGGCATGTTCGTGTGTGCGCCGCGGACGGGAGGGTCGCTGAGGGCAGCGGCGAGGGCCCGGGCGACGGCGGTGCGCGTGCGCGCCGGAGCGATCACCTCGTCGACGATCCCGGCCGCGAGAGCCGCGTCGACCCCGCCCTCGTCGCGGGCGTGCTGGGCGGCCAGGGTCGTCTCGAGAGCGGCGCGCTCGGCCTCGTCGGCGGCGGCGAGGGCCCGCCGGTGCAGGATCCGCACCGCGGCCACCGCACCCATCACGGCGATCTCGGCGCCGGGCCAGGCGAAGACGCGCGTCGCACCGAGCGAGCGGGAGTTCATCGCGATGTAGGCCCCGCCGTACGCCTTGCGCAGGACGACGGTCACGCGGGGGACGGCGGTCGCGGCGAAGACGTGCAGCAGCTTCGCGCCGCGGCGGACGACGCCGTCCCACTCCTGGCCGACGCCGGGCAGGTAGCCGGGGGTGTCGACGAAGACGGCCAGCGGGATCCCGAACGCGTCGCACATCCGGACGAAGCGCGCCGCCTTCTCGGCCGACGGCCAGTCCAGGCAGCCGCCGAGTCGTTGCGGGTTGTTCGCGACGACGCCGACGGTGCGGCCGCCGAGCCGGCCCAGGGTCGTCACGATGTTCGGTGCCCACTCCGGCTGTAGCTCGACGGCGGTCCCGGCGTCGAGCAGACGCTCCGTCAAGGGGCGGACGTCGTAGACCTGGCGGGCCTCGGTCGGCAGCCCGGCGGCGAGGTCGGTGTCGTTGACCGCGTCGAGGTCGAGCCGGCCGGGCCGGGCGAGCAGCGCGGTCAGCGTGCGGGTGGCCGTGAAGGCCGCGGCGTCGTCGGGCGCGACGACGTGGACGACGCCGGACGTTCGCCCGTGCGGCTCCGGGCCGCCGAGCAGCGCCATGTCCGCGTTCTCGCCGGTGACGGTCGCGACGACGTCGGGGCCGGTGACGAAGACCCGTCCGTCGGGACCGAGCACGACGAGGTCGGTCAGCGCCGGCCCGTAGGCCGCGCCACCGGCCGCGGGACCGAGGACGAGCGAGATCTGCGGGACGCGCCCCGACGCGGCCGTCATCGCCGCGAAGATCCGCCCGACGGCGTGCAGGCCCGCGACACCCTCGGTCAGACGCGCCCCGCCGGAGTGCCAGATCCCGATCACCGGAATCTGATGGTCCGTCGCTTTGCGGTACACGGCCTCGATCAGCCCGGACCCCTCGATCCCCATCGCGCCGCCCATGCGCGCCGGGTCGGCCGCGAAGGCGACGACGGGGGAGGACTCGACGGTCCCGTTGGCGGCGCGGAACCCGCTCTCCGCGCCGTCCCACCACAGGTCGATCGACCCGGGGTCGAGCAACCGCGCGAGACGGTCGATCGGATCCCGCGGGTCGCTCACAAGCTGACCCTAGGGTCAGACCGACGTGAAGACTACGCAGATGTTGTGGCCGCCGAAGCCGAAGGAGTTGTTCAGGGCGGCGATGGGGCCCGAGGGGAGCTCCCGGGGCTCGACGCGGACGATGTCGATGTCGGCGTCGTCGTCGGGGTCGTCGACGTTGATCGTCGGCGGGGCCTTGCGCTCGGCGACGGCGAGGACGGTCGCGACGCCCTCGACGGCACCGGCGGCGCCGAGCAGGTGGCCGGTCATCGACTTGGTGGCGGAGACCGCGACCGAGTCGAGGGCGGAGCCGAACACCTTGCGGAGGGCGAGGATCTCGGCGACGTCGCCGAGCGGCGTGGACGTCGCGTGCGCGTTGACGTGCTTGAGGTCGGAGGCGGTGATGCCGGAGTTCTCCAGCGCGAACTGCAGGGCGCGGGTGACGCCGGCGCCGTCGGGCTCAGGCTGCGCGATGTGGTGGGCGTCGGAGCTCATGCCCGCGCCGGCGACGGCGCAGTAGATCCGGGCGCCGCGAGCGCGCGCGTGCTCCTCGGACTCCAGCACGATGACACCGGAGCCCTCACCGAGGACGAAGCCGTCGCGCGCCTTGTCGTAGGGACGCGAGGCCCGCTCCGGCTCGTCGTTGCGGGTCGACATCGCCTTCATGGCCGCGAAGGCCGCCATCGGCAGCGGGTGGATGCAGGCCTCGGTGCCGCCGGCGAGGACGACATCGGCGCGGCCCTCGCGGATCATGTCCGCGCCCATCGCGATCGCCTCGGCGCCGGACGCGCAGGCCGAGACCGGGGTGTGCACACCGGCGCGCGCGGTGCGCTCGAGGCCGATCGCGGCGGCCGGGCCGTTCGGCATGAGCATCGGGATCGCGAGCGGCGAGACGAACCGGGCGCCCTTGGCGTTCAGGGTGTCGTACGCGGAGAGCAGCGTGGTGATGCCGCCGATGCCGGAGGCGACCACGACGCCGAGCCGCTCGGGCTCGACGCCGACGTCGTCACCGCCCGCGTCCGCCCACGCGTCGCGGGCGGCGATCACGGCCATCTGCCCACCGCGGTCGAGGCGCCGGGCCTGGACGCGGTCCATCACCTCGGAGGGGTCGACCGCGACCCGCGCGGCGATCTGCACCGGCAGGTCGGCGGCCCACTCCTCGGTCAACGAACGGACGCCGGAGCGGCCGGCGAGAAGCGCGGACCACGTCGTCCGCGCGTCGCCACCCAGGGGCGTGGTCGCCCCGACTCCGGTGACCACGACGGTCCGTGTGCTCATGCGCTTTCTCCACCCTCTCCGGCTCAGAACCCGATCAGCGAACGACGATCAGGCGTTGGACGCGATGTAGGACACCGCGTCGCCGACCGTCACGAGCTTCTTGACCTCGTCGTCCGGGATCTTCACGCCGAAGCGCTCCTCGGCCGCGACGACGACCTCGACCATCGACAGCGAGTCGATGTCCAGGTCCTCGATGAAGGCCTTGTCCGGCTGGACGTCCTCCGCCGGGATGCCGACGATCTCGTTCACGATCTCGCCCAGACCGGCGATGATCTCGTCCTCGGATGCCATGCGGTGCTCTCCTGTCGTTCTGCGGTGATCGGGTGGGCTTGGGGAACTACCGGTGCCGGCACGGCCGACCAGGTCAGCGTAGGGCCGGGCCGGGGTGTGACCGGATCAGGGGATGGTCACCACCTGGGCGGCGAAGCTCAGGCCGGCGCCGAAGCCGACGAGCAGCGCAGTGGCGCCGCTCGCGATCTCGCCGCGCTCGAGCATCGTCTCCATCGCCAGGGGGACCGAGGCCGCCGAGGTGTTGCCCGAGTCGACGATGTCCCGGGCGATCGCGATGTGCGAAGGCAGCTTGAGGGCCCGCACCATCGCGTCGGTGATCCGCATGTTGGCCTGGTGGGGGATGAACGCGTCGATGTCCTCGAAGGTCAGCCCCGCGGCCTCGACGGCGCGGCGCGCGACGGGCGCCATCTCGTAGGCGGCCCAGCGGAAGACCTGCTGGCCGTTCATCTGGAGGAAGGCGCGCTCGCCGGCGGTGGCCTTGGTGACCCAGTCGGCGTTCATCTCGATCGCGGAGGCCTGGCTGCCGTCCGCGCCCCAGACGACCGGGCCGATGCCGGGGACGTCGGACGGACCGATCACCGCGGCGCCGGACCCGTCGCCGAAGATGAACGCGATGCTGCGGTCGGTCGGGTCGACGACGTCGCTGAACTTCTCGGTGCCGATGACGAGGACGTACTCCGCGCTGCCGGCGCGGATCATGTCCGAGCCGAGCGCGACGCCGTGACAGAAACCGGCGCAGGCGATGTTGACGTCGAAGGCGGCGGCGTTGGTCGCGCCGAGGCGGTGCGCGACCTCCGGCCCGGCCGCGGGGATCTGCACGATCGTCGTACAGGACGCGACCAGAACGGCGCTGATCTGCTCGGGTGCGATGCCCGCTGCGGCGATGGCCTTGCCGCCCGCGGCCACCGACATGTCCGAGATGGTCTCCTCGGGCGCGGCGAATCGCCGGGTGGCGATGCCGGAGCGGGTGCGGATCCACTCGTCGGTCGAGTCGATGTGCTCGCAGATCTCGGCGTTGGTCACCAGGCGCGCGGGTCGGTAGCCCCCGACGCTGTAGAGCCGGGTGTGCGCGGCGCCGGTGGACGGCCGGATCGCGCCCGTCACGGAAGCAGATCCCGGGCTGCGGCCAGATCGTTCGGGGTCTTCACAGCTACGGACGCTACGCCGCGCATGCCGCGCTTGGCGAGGCCGACGAGCGTCCCACCAGGCAGAAGCTCGATGATGCCCGTCACGTTCAGGCTCAGCATCGACTCCATGCACAGGTCCCAGCGCACCGGGTTACTCACCTGCTTGACGAGGCGGTCGAGCACCTCGGCGCCGGTGGTCACGGCCGAACCGTCGGCGTTGGAGAGCAGCTTCGTGACCGGGTCGGCGGGCGTCAGCGTCGCCGCGAGGGCCGCGAGCTGGTCGACCGCGGGCGCCATGTGCGTCGTGTGGAACGCCCCGGCGACCGACAGCGGGATCAGCCGCGCCTTCTCCGGTCCGTCCGCGGCGAGCGCGGCGAGCTGCTCCAGCGTCCCGGCGGCCACGATCTGGCCGGCGCCGTTGTCGTTCGCGGGGGTGAGCCCGTGCTCGGCGAGCTTGGCGAGGACCGTGTCCCGGTCACCGCCGAGGACGGCCGTCATGCCGGTCGGCGTGACCGCGGAGGCCTCGGCCATCCCGCGCCCGCGCGCGGCGACGAACGTCATCGCGGCCTCGGCCGGCAGGACGCCCGCCGCGGCCGTCGCGGTCAGCTCACCGACGCTGTGACCGGCGAGCACGCCCGCGGCGCTCGCGACGGGATCGGCGCCGGCCGGGGTGCCGAGGAGTTCGGCGAGCGAGGCCAGCCCGGCCGCGACGAGCAGGGGCTGCGCGACGGCAGTGTCCTTGATCTGCTCCGCGTCACCCTTGGTGCCGAGCTCGACCAGGTCGATCTGCGCGACCTCCGACCAGGCACCCAGCCGCGCGGCGAACGCGGGGAGCTCGAGCCAGGGCTCGAGGAAGCCGGGGGTCTGGGCCCCCTGACCGGGGGCGACGATCGCCAGCATGGGTCCACCTTGTGCTCTTCGGGCGGGTGCGCGCCCCTGCGGCCGGGGCCAACGCGCTTCGCGGGCCTTTGTACACGTCCTACAACCCGCGGTCGAAAAAGGGTGACACCCCTTACTCCGCAGTAAGGGGTGTCACCCCCTACTCCGCAGTAAGGGGTGTCACCCCTTTTTGACGTCAGGGCTGACTGTTTCGGCCGGGGGCGGGTCAGGGGGGCGGGTCAAGGGAGGCGGCCGAGGGTAAGGGCGAGGCGGAGGGCGTAGGCGCCGCGGGCGGTGCCGGGGACGGCGCCGGTGATCTCGGCGGCGCGGCGGAGCCGGTACCGGACCGTGTTGGGGTGGACGAACAGCGCGCGGGCGGTGGCCTCCAGCGACCCGGCGAGCTCGAGGAAGGTGCTGACGGTCTCGAGGATCGACGAGCCCGCGGCCGCGAGCGGTTCGTAGAAGTCCTCCACCAGGGCGCGGCGGGCGGCGGCGTCGCCGGCGAGGGCGCGCTCGGGGAGGAGGTCGTCGGCCTCGACCGGCCGCGGGGCGGCGGGCCAGGCGGCGACGGCGCGGAGCCCGGACAGCGCGGCCGCGGCGGACCCGGTCGCGGCGGCGAGGTCCGTCACCAGCGGCCCCACGACGACCGGCCCCGGGCCGAAGCGGTCGACGATCGCCCCGCCCGCGGCGCGGAGGTCCCCGACGCCGCCGAGGATCACGAGCAGCCGCTCGCCCTGCACCCCGACGAGGACGTCGAGGTCCGCGTGCCGCGCCGCACGCTGGACGGCCCGCACGACGTCGGCCGGGTCGCCGTCCGGCGTGTGCCCGGCGACGACGGTGACCGGCCCCGGGTGCGACCAGCCCACCGCGGCGGCGCGGGAGTTCAGCGCCTCGTCGGACTCACCGCGCAGGACGGCGTCGACGATCAGCGCCTCGAGCCGGGCGTCCCACGCACCGCGCGCCTCGGCAGCCGTCGCGTAGACCTGCGCCGCGGCGAACGCGAGCTCGCGCGAGTAGCGGAGCACCGCCGTCCGCAGCCAGTCCGCCTCGCCGGGGGCGGCGAGGTCGCCGACCTGGCTCTCCAGCACCTCGACGGTGAGCCGGACCAGCTCGACGGTCTGCGGCAGCGACACGGCGCGGGCCATCTCCGGCGGCGCGGCCGCGAAGACGTCGGTGGGCAGTTGCGCGCCCTCGGCGGGGTCGCGCAGCCACGTCGTGAACGACGTCAGGCCGGCGGTGACGATCAGCCCGATCAGCGACCGCCGCTCGGCCGGCAGCTCGCGGTACCAGGGGAGCTGCGCGTTCATCGCGTCCACGGCGGCCGCGGAGATCTGGCCGGCCGCCTGCTCGACCCGACGGGCCGTCGCCTCGTGCTCGGCGTGGACGGCACTCGCCCGGGTTGGCGACATGGACCGCAGCCTAGGCGGCACGAGCGGGGCGCCTCGGGGAAGATCTCCGGGATGAGTGAGAGCCGCGACCCGCTCGGGGACCTGGACTCGATCGCGTTCCTGCTGGAGCGCGGTCACGCCCCGACGCACCGCGTGAAGGCGTTCCGCAACGCCGCCGCGGTGCTCGCCGACCTGCCCGAGGGCGAGCTCGCGGCGCGCGTCGCCGCCGGGACGCTGAAGGAGCTCAAGGGCATCGGCGACACGACGGCAACGGTCGTCGAGGAGTCCCTCGCCGGCACCGTCCCCGGCTACCTGCGCAAGCTCGCGGCCGAGTCCCCGGCGTCGGTCGCGCCCGGGGGAGAGGCGATCCGCGCGGCGCTCAAGGGCGACCTGCACACGCACTCCGACTGGTCGGACGGCGGCAGCCCGATCGAGGAGATGGCCCGCACCGCGGCCGACGTCATCGGCCACGAGTACCTGGTGCTCACCGACCACTCACCCCGGCTGACCGTCGCCAACGGGCTCTCCCGCGACCGGCTGCTGCGTCAGCTCGACGTCGTCGCCGAGATCAACGAGCGCCTGGCACCGTTCCGGCTGCTCACCGGGATCGAGGTCGACATCCTGGACGACGGCTCGCTCGACCAGGACGCGGATCTGCTCGCCCGCCTCGACGTCGTCGTCGCGAGCGTCCACTCCAAGCTGAAGATGGATGCCGACTCGATGACCCGGCGCATGGTGAACGCCGTCGCGAACCCGCACGTCGACGTCCTCGGGCACTGCACCGGCCGCATCGTGAAACGCGACCCCGACGGCAAGCGCGGGGGACGAGGCGGCCGGCCGGAGTCGCAGTTCGACGCCGAGCTCGTCTTCGCGGCGTGCGCACGCTTCGACGTCGCGGTCGAGATCAACTCCCGGCCCGAGCGGCTCGACCCGCCCAAACGGCTCATCGCGATGGCCGTCGAGGCCGGATGCCGCTTCTCGATCGACTCCGACGCCCACGCGCCCGGGCAGCTCGACTGGCAGCCCCACGGCTGCGTCCGCGCGACCGAGATGGGCCTGAGCCCGGATCAGATCGTCAACACCTGGGACCTGGACACGCTGCTGGAGTGGACCCGGCGCCGCTCCTGACGCGGCGTCAGCAGTTCGGCAACGGGGCGGTGTACGGCGCGAGGTGGCGGCGGTTGAGGTACAGGCCGTTGTGGAGCTGGACCCAGGTGCCCTGGCGGCAGGAGATCCAGGCCAGCGAGCCGAGCGGGAGCTTCGCTGCGGTCGGCGTCGTGTCCGCCGGGCCCGTGCGGGTGAACGCCCCGCCCGAGGTCAGGACCTGCACCGGGTAGCTGCAGGTCGGCAGCGGCTTGCGTGCCCCGCCGCCGACGTAGGCGTCGGAGACGTAGCTGCCGTCGACGAGCTTGTCCCAGACTCGCGAGCCCTCGACCTCGGGGCCGCTCACCTGGCACACCACCGCGACCTCGGTGCCCGGCTCGGCGGAGCCGACGATCTCGGCCGAGGTCCCGGGGGAGCGGCGGAAGTTCAGCGTCGAGGCGCTCGTGACCGGGTACGTGCGCGCCACCGTGGCGACCGGGGCGTCGACGGAGTCGGAGTCGATGACCATCCGCACGCCGCCGTGCGTCTCGGCGTGGTCCCCGCGGTACTGCTTCGCGCGCTGCGAGGCCGACCAGCGGTTGTTCGGGACCCCGGCCCAGCCGGTCAGGCGCGGCGAGCGGTCCCAGCGCGCGACCCACACGGCGTCGGGCCGGGCGTCGGTCTTCGAGTTGTACCGCTTCGCCGCGTCGGCGAGCCCGGAGGAGAGCGCGCCGTACAGCCCGGAGAGGTAGCCGTGGCGGTGCAGCTCGCGCGTCCAGGCGCTCACGTAGGCCGCGACGGCCCTGACGCAACGGGGCTTGCTCGGGTCGTAGGGCTCGATGTCGGCGTAGATCGGGGAGCCGGGCAGCAGGCCGAGGTTCTTGGCGGCGACGACCGCCTCCGCGGCCTCCGTCCGCCCGGACGCCGCCGCCGAGGCCGGCTTCATCGGCTTCTTGCGCTTGTTCTCCCGGCACGGCGCCTGCAGGCCCATGTTGATCGGCAGCAGCTTCCAGCCCATGGCGCTGATGTCCCGCACCCAGGCCGCGGTGAGCTCCGGCTGCGTGCAGGCCCGGTTGCGGCCGCTCACATAGATCCCGACCGCGCCGTACGGGGAGGCGCGCCAGGCCTCCATGGCCCGGCGCGAGGGCGCGGTGCAGATGTCGAAGGCGAGCCCGCGGTACCGGGTCGCGGTCGCCGCGGCCGGGTACGCCGGCCCCGGGTTGGGCGAGGACGTCGCGGCCGGCGCGTAGGCCGGCTCGGCCGTCGGGGCCTGGTCGGCCTCGGCCTGGGGCCCGACGAGGACGGCGGCCAGCCCCATCGCGGCCAGCAGCAGCGCGGCGAGAACGGTGACCGCCCGGTCCCGCCGAGTCGCGGCGGCGGTCCGGACGACCCGCTGCTGGCGGGACATGGGCGCAGGGTGCCTCTCGTTGGACGGGGTGGAACCCGTTCAGCGTAGAGGCCAAAGAGGCCAAAGTGCTTCAAGTGACTGATGTGACGAATGGTGTTTCGTCCGGGTTGGTCCCCGTCCGGCGTCCCCTGCTCATGCATGAGCGGGAGGTCGAAAATCGGACACGATCGGGCCCGAAATCGACCGTCTGCTCATGCATGAGCAGACGGTGGGGGGCGCCCGGGGGGCTCAGGTCTCGCCGCCGGCCTCGGTGGCGGTGGTGGCGGTGACGTCGGTGAGCCGGTAGGTGTCGAGGGCCTTGCGGACGGTCTCGGGCTCGATCTCCTTGCGGGCGGCGAGCTCGGCGAGGGTCCGGACGACGATCGACTGGGCGTCGACGCGGAAATGGCGGCGCAGGGCGGCGCGGGTGTCGGAGCGGCCCCAGCCGTCGGTCCCGAGCGAGATGAAGTCGCTGGGGACCCACCGCGCGATCTGGTCCGGGACGGCCTTCATCCAGTCGCTGACCGCGACGACCGGGCCGGGGGCGCCGGTCAGGGAGCGGGTGACGTGGGGGACGACCGGCTCGGCGTCGGGGTGGAGCAGGTTGTGCTCCTCGCACGCCATGCCGTCGCGGCGCAGCTCCGACCACGACGTCACCGACCAGACGTCGGCGCCGACGCCCCACTCGGACGCGAGCCGGGCCTGGGCCTCGAGCGCCCACTGCATCGCCGGGCCGGACGCCAGGAGCTGGGCCCGCGGGGCGCCGTTCGGTACCTCGGGCGCCGGCGCGTACCGGTACATGCCGCGCAGCAGCGCGTCGACGTCCAGGCTCGCGGGCTGCACCGGCTGGACGTAGGGCTCGTTGTAGACCGTCAGGTAGTAGAAGACGTCCTCGCCGTGCGGGTGGGCGACCGACGAGCCGTACATCCGCTTGAGCCCGGACTGCACGATGTGGCCGATCTCGAACCCGAACGCGGGGTCGTAGGCCACGCACGCCGGGTTGGTCGACGCGAGCAGCAGCGAGTGCCCGTCCTCGTGCTGCAGGCCCTCGCCGTTCAGCGTGGTGCGGCCCGCGGTGGCGCCGATCAGGAACCCGCGGCCGAGCTGGTCCGCGAAGGCCCAGATGGCGTCGCCGGTCCGCTGGAACCCGAACATCGAGTAGAAGATGTAGACGGGGATCATGTGCTCGCCGTGCGTCGCGTACGACGTGCCCGCGGCGACGACCGAGCCCATGGCGCCGGCCTCGCTGATGCCCTCGTGCAGGATCTGACCCTGCGTCGATTCCTTGTAGGACAGGAGAAGCTCGCGGTCGACGGCGTCGTAGTTCTGGCCGTGGGGCGAGTAGATCTTCGCGGTCGGGAAGATCGAGTCCAGGCCGAAGGTGCGCGCCTCGTCGGGGATGATCGGCACGAAGCGGTGGCCGATCTCCGGGTCCTTGATCAGGTCGCGGATCAGTCGCACGAACGCCATGGTCGTCGCGACCGGCTGCTTGCCCGAGCCCTTCTCCATCTGGGTGAACGCGGCCGCGCCCGGCAGCTTGAGCGGCTTGGCCCGCACCACGCGCGAGGGCAGGAACCCGCCGAGGGCGCGGCGCCGCTCGAGCAGGTAGTTGATCTCGTCCGAGTTCTCACCGGGGTGGAAGTACGGCGGCAGGTCGGCCTCGAGCGCGGCGTCCGAGATCGGCAGGTGCAGCCGGTCGCGGAACTCCTTGAGGTCGTCCTTGGTCAGCTTCTTCATCTGGTGCGTCGCGTTGCGCGCCTCGAAGCTCTTGAGCGTCCAGCCCTTGATGGTGTGCGCGAGGATCACCGTCGGCTGGCCGACGTGCTCGCGCGCGGCCTTGAACGCCGCGTAGACCTTGCGGTAGTCGTGACCACCGCGCGAGAGCTTGGTGAGCTGCTCGTCGGTCATGTTCTGGACCATCTTGCGCAGCCGCGGGTCCCGCCCGAAGAAGTTCTCGCGGATGTAGGCGCCGGACTCGGTCGTGTAGGTCTGGAACTGCCCGTCCGGCGTGGTGTTCATGGCGTTGACGAGGACGCCGTCGACGTCGCGCGCGAGCAGCGGGTCCCAGTCCCGGCCCCAGACGACCTTGATGACGTTCCAGCCCGCGCCGCGGAAGTAGCTCTCGAGCTCCTGGATGATCTTGCCGTTGCCGCGCACCGGGCCGTCGAGCCGCTGCAGGTTGCAGTTGACGACGAACGTCAGGTTGTCGAGCTCCTCGCGGGCCGCGACGCCGATCGCGCCGAGCGACTCGACCTCGTCCATCTCGCCGTCGCCGAGGAAGGCCCACACGTGCGAGCGCGACGTGTCCTTGATCTGACGGTTGAACAGGTACCGGTTGAACCGGGCCTGGTAGATCGCGTGCAGCGGGCCGAGGCCCATCGAGACGGTCGGGAACTCCCAGAAGTCCGGCATCAGCCGCGGGTGCGGGTACGACGGCAGACCGCCGACCGGGGAGGTCAGCTCCTGCCGGAACCCGTCGAGCTGGTCCGCCGACAGACGACCCTCGAGGAACGCGCGCGCATAGATGCCGGGGGAGGCGTGGCCCTGGATGAAGACCTGATCGCCGGACTCGCCGCCCGCCTTGCCGCGGAAGAAGTGGTTGAAGCCGACGTCGTAGAGCGACGCCGCCGACGCGTACGTCGCGATGTGCCCGCCGACGCCGATGCCGGGCCGGTTCGCGCGCGACACCATGACGGCCGCGTTCCAGCGGATGAACGCGCGGATGCGGCGCTCGACGTCCTCGTCGCCGGGGAACCACGGCTCGTTCTCGGTCGAGATCGTGTTGATGTAGTCCGTGCTGCGCAGACCGGGGACGCCGACCTGTCGCTCACGGGCGCGTTCGAGCAGTCGGAGCATCAGGTAGCGCGCGCGGGCCTGGCCGCCTCCGTCGATGACGGCGTCGAGCGACTGCAGCCACTCCCGCGTCTCCTCGGGGTCGACGTCCGGCAGTTGGGTGGGCAGCCCGTCGCTGATGACGGAGAACCGTTCGCGTCCTGATGTCACGGCGGAGGTCCTTTTCTTCCGAGGCCACCCCCTCCGGTGCCGGGGTGTCCCCTCCATCGTTGTCCTGGAGATCGTTTCGTGCATCGCTACCCTCCGGTAAACCGGGCGTTTCGGGCGTGAGGTGTGTCTCGATCGCTGTCCACACCTCCGGCGGGGGTACTTGCGCGGCGGGCCTCGAACCGGATGAACTACCCGCCAACCACCTCAGTGGGACACACGAGGAACAGGAGACATACGTTGGGCGCCAGCGCCGAGGGCGCGGCCGCGACCATCTCGCGGCTGGGCTTCGCCTCGGGTCAGGTCGTCCAGGAGATCGGTTACGACGACGACGTCGACTTCGACCTCCGCGACGCGATCGAGGACGTGACCGGTAACGAACTGGTCGACGAGGACTACGAGGAAACCGTCGACGCCGTCCTCCTGTGGTGGCGCGAGGGGGACGGTGACCTGGTGGACGCCCTGGTCGACTCCCTGGCCTCCCTCATGGACGGGGGTGTGGTCTGGCTGCTGACGCCGAAGTCGGGCCGACCCGGTCACGTCGAGCCGTCCGACATCGGCGAGGCGGCCCCGACCGCCGGCCTGTCGCAGACCAGCAGCATCGCCGCGGCGCCCGACTGGTCGGGCACCCGTCTGGTGACCCCCAAGGCCGCCCGCAAGCGCTGACCCGTAGGTTGGTGCCGTGGCGATCGAGATCGGCGCGAAGGCCCCCGACTTCGCACTTCGCGACCAGCACAACGTCGTGATCACGCTGGCGGAGCACCGGCCCAAGGCGGTGCTGCTCGTGTTCTACCCGCTGGCCTTCACCGGCGTGTGCGCCGGCGAGCTGACGCTGCTGCAGGCCGACGTCGAGCACTTCCAGAACGACCGGGTCCAGGTCCTGGGCTGCTCGGTCGACTCGCCGTACACGCAGCGCGTCTTCGCGGACCGGGACGGCCTGAAGTTCCCGCTGCTCTCCGACTTCTGGCCGCACGGCGAGGTCGCCCGGGCCTACGGCGTCTTCGACGAGAACGCCGGCGTCGCGACCCGGGGCTCGTTCCTCATCGACAGCGAGGGCGTCGTCGTCTGGCGGACGCTCAGCGACATCGGCCGGCCCCGCAATCACGAGCTCTACCACGAGGCCCTGGCCCAGTTCGTGGGATGATCCCGCGGCACGGGCGTATAGCTCAGCGGTAGAGCGCCGCCCTTACAAGGCGGTGGTCACAGGTTCGATCCCTGTTGCGCCCACCCAGTCCCGGCCGGCCGGTTCACGGCGTCCAGGCCGGGTCCCGGCCCGAGAGGCCGAGCGCCCGGACGAACGGCGGGGCGTCAGCCGGTACCTCGACGACCGGGCCGAACAGGCCGTCGCGGCTGTCGGCGAACTCGGGGGCCGCGGACATCTGGGTGAACCCGAGGACGGCGCCGGCGCTCGCCTCGTCGCAGGCGAAGTTCTGGCCGGTGGCGCGGGCGAGGTCCCAGCCGTGCAGGACGAGCTCGTCGAGCGCGACGACGCCCATGACCTCGGCCGGCATCGTGACGCCGTCCGCGGTCGCCTCGCCGGCCCAGGCCGCCGGGTCGCGCCACGCCTGCGCGAGCTCGCCGAGCTGCTTGGGCAGCAGCGCCCGCCACTCCGGGTTCAGCTCGACGTCGGTCGGCGCGCCGCCGGCGGGCGCGTCCGGGGGCGGCGGGACCTTGCGCGCGGCGTCGGTGAACGCCTGCGTCAGCCCGAGAAAGTGCTCGAGCAGCGCGCCCACGGTCAGCCCCACGCACGGGGTCGGGGCGGTGAGGTGCTCCTCGCGCACCCCGTCGAGCAGGCGGATCACCTGGGTCGCGGCGGGGGTGAGGTCGGGGCCGGGCTGGGTCTCGGGCATGGCGCGTCCTTCCGCAGAGGGGGTCGCATCCACAGACGGGCGCCGGGCCCGAAACTCATCGCGGCAGGTCGTAGGTGATCCGGCCCTCGCCGTCGACGGTCTGGACGACCTCGCCGCGTTCGGCGAGGACGACGAGGTGGGCCCAGGTCTCGCCGACGGCGAGGATCTGGTTGTAGGTGTTCAAATCCGCGAACGGGGTCTCGCGGCGGGTCCAGCCGATCGCCTTCGCGGCCTCGGCGGGGGAACCGGCGCCGGCGCGGATCGCCTCGAGCGTGGCCGCGAGCCGGACGTCGTGGTGGTGCAGCAGCTCCTTCACCCGGCCGTGGACGCTGCCGCCCGGGGTCCCGTGGGCCGGGAGCATGAGGGCGTCGGGGTGGCTGAGCAGCAGCCGCAGCGAGGCCAGGTAGGCCGTCAGCGGGCTGTCCTGGCGGGCGGGCTCGAGGCCGATCGACGGCGTGATGTGCGGGAGCACGTGGTCGCCGGTGAACATCACCTCGGCGTCGGGGTCGAGGTAGACCAGGTGGCCGCGGGTGTGCCCGGGCGTCTCGATCGCGGTCAGGCTGCGCTTGCCGGCGTCGAGGACCTGGCCGTCGCGGATCCACTCGTCCGGGGTCTCGTAGGACTTCCGCGAGAGCTCGCGCTCCTCCGGCTGGATGGTGGCGGCCCAGGCCTGCCCGAGGTCGGGGGCGCCCCAGGCCGGCAGCAGGCGCAGCAGCGCCGCGTCGTTCGCGGACAGGATCAGGTCCAGGTTGGGCTGCTCGCCGGCCCCGAGCGCGACCTTCGCCCCGAACAGGCGGCGCAGCTCGATTCCGAGCGTGAAGTGGTCGCGGTGCATGTGGGTGACGAGGAACCGGCGGACGTCGTCGAGCCCGTAACCGATCAGGGCGAGGGAGTCCTCCAGCTGCGTGCGCGCCTCCGCGAGGGCCCAGCCGGAGTCGATGAGCACGCACCCGTCGGCGGGCTCCGGCCCGGCCGGGAGGACGTAGACGTTGACCGCCCGCAGGCCGTCGTTCGGCAGCGGCAGCGGGATGCGGTGGACCCCGGGTGCCACCTCGTACGCCCCCGGCGCGGTCCAGTCGCTTGGTTGATCGGTCATCTTTGTAGGTAAGCACGAGGACTTCGCAAACTGGGAACCGGGCTGGTCAGGACCGCGTCGAAGCCCTTATGGAGCCGCAGGCAGCCGTCGTCGCGCAGTCCCGTCTCACGACCGGGCCGGACCCGGTGACGATCGGGCTGTCGATGGTCAACTGGCTGGTCCTGATGCTGCTGATGTGCGGGTACCTGCTCGCGTCGACGACGAACGACGGCTCGACGCCGGCCGGCTCGTCCGCGGAGATCGGCGCGGCGGAGACCAGCAGCGCGGCGACGCGCTGAACCGCGGCCGCGCCGGGTAGCCTCCCGGCGTGCCTGCTGCCCTGCGCGACGTGGTCAAGGTCATCGAGAGCCGCTACGACCCCCGCTGGGCGGAGTCCTGGGACGCGGTCGGGCTCGTCTGCGGCGACCCGGACGCCCGTGTCGAGAAGGTCCTGTTCGCCGTCGACCCGGTGGCGGAGGTCGTCGACGAGGCCCTGGAGTGGGGCGCCGACCTGCTGATCACGCACCACCCGCTGTTCCTGCGCCCGGTGAACGGCGTCCCGGCGACGAACTACAAGGGTCGCCTGGTCCACCGCCTGATCGCCGGCGGCTGCGGGCTGCTCGTCGCGCACACCAACGCGGACTGCGCCACCGGCGGCGTTTCGGACGCCCTCGCCGACGCGCTCAAACTGCCGCCGGGCAAACCGATCGAGCCCCGGCCGTGCGACCCGATGGACAAGATCGTCACGTTCGTGCCGCACGCCGACGCCGACCGCGTCCTCGACGCGCTCGCGATCGCGGGCGCCGGGGCGATCGGCGACTACGACCGCTGCGCGTTCACCACCGAGGGCACCGGCACGTTCCGGCCGCTGCCCGGCGCGAACCCGACGATCGGCGCGGTCGGCAAGGTCGAGACCGTTGCGGAGACGCGGTTGGAGATGGTGCTCTCCCGCGACCGGCGCGGCGCCGTCCTCGCCGCGCTGCGCGCCGCGCACCCGTACGAGGAGCCGGCGTTCGACGTCCTCGAACTGGCCGGCGAGGTCGGCCCGCGGGGGACCGGCCGGGTCTGCGTCCTCGACGAGCCCGAGCCGTTGTCGATGTTCGTCGCCCGGGTCCGCGACGGGCTGCCCGCCACCGCCGGCGGCATCCGCGTCGCGGGGGACTCCACCCGCCTGGTCCGGCGCATCGCGGTGTGCGGCGGCGCCGGGGACTCCCTGCTCGGGGCCGTCCGCTCGATCGGCGCCGACGTCTACGTCACCGCCGACCTGCGGCACCACCCCGCCTCCGAGGCTCGCGAGGTCGACGGTGCCCCGGCGCTCGTCGACGTCGCGCACTGGGCGAGCGAGTGGCCGTGGCTGGCCCGCGCGGCGCAGGAGCTGGAGGCGGGTCTGACCGGCCGGAGCCGCGTGCAGACCCGCGTCTCCGAGATCGTCACCGACCCCTGGACGCTGCACATCTGACCCCGGCCGAGACCCCCGGCCGCCCCCTTCCAGGCCAGGCTCCGGTTCCGGCGGGCCGGGCGGGGATACGGTGGGAGACCGCACCCTTCAGGAGGATCCGCTGAACGTCGCGCTCGCAGACCAGTGGCGGCTGCTCGACCTGCAGGCGCTCGACACCCGCATCGACCAGTTGGCCCACCGGCGTCGGACCCTGCCCGAGACCGCGACGATCGCGGAGCTGGGGGTGCGCCGCGACCAGGTCCGGGACCTGCTCGTCGCCGCCGAGACCGAGGACTCCGACATCGCGCGGGAGCAGACGAAGGCCGAGGCCGACGTCGACCAGGTCCGCCAGCGGGCCGACCGGGACCAGAAGCGCCTCGACGCCGGCCAGGTCTCCTCGCCGAAGGAGCTCGAGATCCTCCAGCACGAGATCGCGAGCCTGGCCAAGCGACAGGGCGACCTCGAGGACGCGGTGCTGGAGATCATGGAGCGCCGCGAGGCCGCCCAGGCCCGGATCGCCGAGCTGACCGCCGAACGGGACCAGATCGCCGCCGACCTGGAGCGCACCGAGGCTGCGCTCGCGGCCGCGACCGCCGAGATCGACGCCGAGACCGAGAAGCTCGGCGGAGAACGGGCCACGCTGGCCGGTGGTCTGCCCGGCGAGCTCGTCGCGCTCTACGAGAAGGTCCGCGCCTCCTCGAACGGGCTGGGTGCGGCGGCGCTGCGCCGGGGTCGCTGCGAGGGCTGCCGGATGGAACTCTCCACGACCGACCTGAACAAGGTCCGGGCCACGCCCGAGGACGAGGTCGTGCGCTGCGAGGAGTGCCGGCGGATCCTCGTCCGCGTCGCGGACTCGGGGTTGTAGATGACGCGTCGGCTCGTGGTCGAGGCCGATGGAGCGGCCCGCGGCAATCCTGGTCCGGCGTCCTACGGCGCAGTCGTGCGCGACGCCGACACCGGTGAGGTCCTCGCCGAGCGCGCGGCCACGCTCGGGGTCACGACGAACAACGTCGCCGAGTACTCCGGCCTGATCGCGGCCCTGGAGGCGGCCTTCGAGCTCGACCCGACCGCACAGGTCGAGGTCCGCATGGACTCCAAGCTCGTCATCGAGCAGATGGCCGGCCGGTGGAGCGTCAAGCACGAGAACCTCAAGCCGCTGGCGAGCAAGGCGAAGACGCTGATCCCGGCGCAGGCGCAGGTGCGCTGGACCTGGATCCCGCGGGGCGAGAACACCCACGCGGACCGGCTCGCCAACCTCGCCCTCGACGGGTCGGGCCCGGCCGTCGAGCCGCCGCCCGGCGAGCGGACCGGTGAGATCCGCGTCGTGTCCGCGCAGCCGCTGGCCAAGGAGGTCGCGCTCGACGAGACCGGCCCGATCCCGAAGATCATCGGCTGGGCCACGGACCTCGGGCACGTCACGACCCTGCGCCTGCTCCGCCACGGCGAGACCCCGCACACCATCGAGAAGCGGTTCTCCGGCATCCGGTTCGACCCGCCGTTGTCCGAGCGCGGGCAGCAGCAGGCGAAGGCCGCGGCCACCCACCTCGCGGCGAACGGCGGGATCGACGTCATCGTCTCCTCGCCGCTGCTGCGGGCGCGGCAGACCGCGCAGGCGGTCGCGGACGCGGTCGGGCTCGAAGTGATCGTCGACGACGGGTTCCGCGAATGCGACTTCGGCGACTGGGACGGCCTGACCTTCGCCGAGGCCCGGGCCCAGGCCGGGGACGCGCTGTCGCAGTGGCTGTCGAACCCGGAGATCGCGCCACCGAACGGGGAGAGCCTGCTGCAGGTCGCGGCCCGCGTGGCGGAGGCCCAGCAGCGGATCCTCGCCACGCACGCCGGGCGCGGCGTGTTGATCGTGGCGCACGTCGGCTCGATCAAGATGCTGATCCGTGAGGCGCTGGGCGCGCCGATCGCGACGATCCACCGCCTGCAGCTCGACCCCGCGGCGCTGTCCACCGTCCGCTGGTACGGCGACGGCAATTCCGCCGTCCACGCCTACAACGAGACCGCCCACCTCGGCGAGTGGAAGCGGGTGGACGGGTCGTGAGTTCCGCGGACCTGCCCGAGGTGCCGGAGGACCTGCCGCCGGGAGTGCCGGCCGGCTCGCCGTGGCTGGCCTGGGCGCGCAAGCTCGACGCGATGGCGCGGATCGGCTCGACGTTCGCCTCGAACCCCTACGAGACCCGGCGCTACACCGAGCTCGCCGCGATCTCGAAGGCGATGCTCGCCGAGCTCTGGGCCCGGCCCGAGGTCGAGCTGCCCGAGATGTACCACCCGACCGAGGGCTACGTGACGCCGAAGGTCGACGTCCGCGCCGCCGTCTTCGACGAGGAGAACCGGCTGCTGCTCGTCCGCGAGGTCGCCGACGGCCGCTGGTCGTTGCCCGGCGGCTGGGCCGACGTCGGCGACTCCCCGGCTTCCTCGGCCGAGCGCGAGGTCCGCGAGGAGTCCGGGTTTCACTGCCGGCTCACCCACCTGATCGGCGTCTTCGACGCCCACGACCCGGGCTCGCCGTTCAGCGCCTACAAGATCGTCTTCGGCGGCGACGTCATCGGCGGCGAAGCCGGCGGCGACCACGAGACCGACGGCGTCGGGTTCTACACCCGCGACCAGCTCCCGCCGCTGTCCCACCGCCGCACCCCGGACCGCGTCATCGAGGCGATCTTCGCCCACCGCGCCGACCCCACTCTCCCCGCGCTCTTCGAGTAACTCCTCCCACGAAAGCGCAGATCCGTACGCGTTTTCCTCGGATTCGGCGTACGGATGTGCGCTTTCGTGGTGCAGAGCGATGAGTTTTGGGGTCCGCGGTCGTCACCAGGGGTACGAGAGCGACACACACCCCGGAGGAGACAGCAATGAACAAGCCGATCACCCCGTGCCTGTGGTTCGACGGGAACGCCCGGGAGGCCGCGGAGTTCTACACGTCGGTCTTCCCGAACTCGAAGATGGGCGAGGTCGGTCTCGCGCCCGACGGCGGCACGCCCAGCAACGAGGCGGGCGCCGAGATGGTCGTCGAGTTCACGCTCAACGGCCAGCCGTTCACCGGGCTCAACGGGGGCCCGATGTTCACGTTCAGCGAGGCGGTCTCGTTCCAGATCTTCTGCGCCGACCAGGCCGAGGTCGACCACTACTTCGACGCGCTCGTGGCGGGCGGCGAGCCGAGCTACTGCGGGTGGCTGAAGGACAAGTTCGGGCTGTCCTGGCAGGTCGTCCCGCTGCCGGTGCTCGAGCTGCTCAACGGGCCCAAGGCCCAGATCGCGTTCGAGGCGATCAACAAGCCCGAGAAGATCGTCATTGCGGACGTGCAGGCGGCTTGCGCGTGACCAACGTGTGCACGAAGCGGAGCTTGTCGAGCACCGCGGGGGAGAGCACGAACGGGTAGAGGTCCTTCTTGCCCATGCTCCGGTTGACGGCGTTGAGCGCGTAGGTCAGCGGGAGCCAGGAGTTCACCAGGTCGTCGAAGTCGTCGGTCTCGATCGGGACCGACGCCAGCGGGGCGTCGGGGTCCGGCGGGACCTCGACCTCCGGGCCCGCGACGACGATGCCGAACGCGGAGGCCGTCTGTAGGGCGTCGCGGATGTGCAGGTAGTGGGCGAACGTCTCGGCCCAGTCCTCCCACGGGTGGGCGGTGGCGTAGATCGAGACGTGGGTCTGGTCCCACCCCGGCTCCGGGTCGGAGGAGTAGTGCGCCGCGAGGGCCTCGGCGTAGTCGGCCCGCTCGTCGCCGAAGAGCTTGCGGGTCGCCGGCAGCGCGGGACCCCCGTCGACGAGACGCATCCAGTAGTAGTGCCCGACCTCGTGACGGAAGTGGCCGAGCAGGGTCCGGTACGGCTCGTCGAGGCGGACGCGCATGGTCTCGCGGTGCCCGTCGTCGCCCTCGGCGAGATCGAGGGTGATGACGCCGTCCGCGTGCCCGGTGGTCACCGGTTCGTCGACCGAGGACAGCAGGTCGAACTCCAGGCCCGGGCAGTCCGGCGTGGCCTCGACACCGAGGCCGAGGTCGTCGAGCTGGTAGAGCAGCCGGCGCTTGGCCGCCTCGGCGCGGGCGAACGCGGCCATGCCCTCGGTGTCGTCGTCGCTGGGGCGGGTGCGGGTCAGGTCGCAGCAGTCGCAGAGCCCGCCGTCGGGTGCGATCCAGTTGCACTCGGCCAGGACGGCGTTGGCGCACCGCGTCGCGGGCGGCGCGAGGACGAACTCGGCCGCGGCCCGGTCGAACCCGACCTCGGACTCGCAGTTCAGGCAGAGGCTGTTCTCGAAGAACAGCAGGTGCCCGCACTTCGGGCAGGAGAAGGAGCGCACGTCGCGACGCTACCCCGCAAAACCGCTGGTCAAGCGCTCCGTGGTCACGCGCTCCCGGGATCGCGGGATCCCGCGTCGGGGATCTCCGCCGTGAGCGGGGCCATGTCCACCGAGACCGTGAGGGTGTTCTTGGTGCTCTCGGTGAAGATGACGCCCTTGAGCGGCGGGACGTCGGAGTAGTCCCGCCCGATGGCCGTGACGATGTAGGTGTCGTCGACGAACTTGTGGTTGGTCGGGTCGAAGTCGATCCAGCCCATGCCGGGGGCGAACACCGACGCCCAGGCGTGGGAGGCGTCGGCGCCGATCAGCCGCGGCTTGCCGGGCGGGGGCTGAGTCTCCAGGTAGCCGGAGACGTACCGGGCGGCCAGCCCGACGGCGCGCAGGCTCGCGACCGCAAGGTGCGCGAAGTCCTGGCAGACGCCCTCCCGGGTCGCGAGCAGTTCGGGGAGCGTCGTGGTCACCGTCGTCGCCCCGGTGACGTAGGCGAAGCCGTCGCGGATGCGGTCGAGCAGGTCCGCGACCACCTCGTCGAGGCTGCGTGCGGGCCGCATCAGGTCGCGCGCGAACGAGGCGACCTGGTCGGCGCGTCCGACCATCGGCGACGGGAGCAGGTACTGCCGCGCGGCGTTGAGGTCCGGCGTCAGGTCGCTGCGGTCGGCGAGACGGTCGTGGACGTCCTTGGCTCGCAGCCCGCGGAGCGCGTCGCGCCGGGCGCTTCCCCGGTGGACGGCGACGACGCTGGTCGCCGTCACCGTCAGCTTCCGGTGAGGCGTGCGCACCGCGAAGTAGGTCGAGCGATTGCCGAAGTAGTCGGTGTGCTCGCGCAGGTCCGCCGGCTCCGGGTCGACCTCGACCTCGGCGGCGATGCGGTGCTGGCCGTCGCCATGACGGGGAATCAGATGGCCGCGTCCGTAGGAGGTGTCGACGTCGTCGTCGTAGACGTACTCGGTGCGGTGCACCAGTCGCCACACCTTCGCGTGGGCCGGGATCTCCGTGGCCAGAGTCGTGGTCGTCACCAGGCCTCCCACGTCGAGACGGTGACGTCGAGCGGACGCTGCGGCGCCGGCTGGACGAAGAAGATGCGCTCGACGTCGACGGCCAGGGTCGAGAGCAGCTTGTTGAGGTGGGAGAGCAGGTCGCGCAACCCCGGCCGCGTCCCGTCCTCCTCCGCCCGCGCGAGGGCGACGGTGTCGGCGTTGCGGATGATCGCCCGGATCTCGGCGAGGGCGTCGCGCACCGGCGAGATGCGCTCGGACTCGGCCGGGATCCGCTCGAGCGCCTCGCCGAGCCGGTCGAGCTGGTACGCCACGGCGCGCGGGTTCTCCCGATCGGCGAGGAGGAGGTCGAGCATCGTCCCGACGCCGGCGCGAGCCTGGTACCGACGACGGTAGGTGATGATGCTCTCCGCCGCGATGAGCACCGATTCGAGGACGAGGCTGTCGGTCTGCGGCGCCCGTCGGGCGGTGACGGCCGCCTCGAGCAGCGCGGTGACGTGCAGGGCCCGCTCGACCCGGCGTCCGATCTCGCAGAACCGCCAGCCGGCGTCGCGGACCAGGCTCTCGGCGATCAGGCCGGAGAGGGCGAGCAGGCCTTCCAGCACACGGGCGATCGCGGTCGGGACGTCCGGGGTCAGGACCTGCCGCCCGCGCAGCGTCCGGCGCAGTTGGTCGAGCTCGCGCTCCAGGCCGCCGAGGACGAGCCAGGTGTCGGTCGAGAGCTGCTCGCGGACGTCGCCGGAGACCTCGGTGAGGCGGCGCACCGCGAACGCGAGCGTGCCCTCGCGCTCCTCGTCGAGGACGAGCGAGAGCAGTTCTCCGGCCCGGCCCGCGAACCGGGTGTCGGCGTCGACGCCGAGGAAGCCCGGCGTGGTCGCGGTGACGCGGGTCAGCGTCTCGAGCAGCACGGCGAGCGCGGCGGCGCCGGTCCGCTCGGGGGAGTGGTGGAAGTCCGCCCAGCGGTCGTTGACCGCGCGGACCAGGCGGGCGGTGTCCTCGGCCCGCTCGGCGTAGCGGCCGAGCCAGAACATGTCCTCGGTGACGCGCGGCGTGATCGTGAGCGGGAGCACCTGGGACGGAGTCGCCTCGCGGACCCAGGGCTCGATCGTCGGCGCGCCGCGGGTGTTGCGGATCCAGACGTCCTTGGTGGTGAGAACCTGACGATCCGTCAGGGCGGGCGAGGTGCGGACCTGCCCAAGGCCGCCGGTCATCACCTGGAAGCTCGCGCCCGACGCGACCGCGAAGGTCCGCAGCGTCAGGTCCTGGGGGAACAGGTCGTCGGCGATGATGCTCGGCGCGGTCGAGCAGGGCAGCGACTCCTGCCCGACCCAGGCGTAGGGCTCGGACTCGATCCGGCGCAGCAGGTCCTCGCGCTGTTGAGCCGTCAGTTCCCAGCCGTGGACGCGGGTGCGGCTGATGCCGCGTGCGAGGGGCTTGATCACCATCTCCGGCAGCGAGGCGCGGACCTTGGCGAGCCCCGCCTCGTCGCCGCACCACCAGGTCGGCACGGACTTCAGCCGCAGCGGCTCGTCGAGCAGCGTCTGGCACAGAGCGGGCAGGAACGGCAGCAGGCCGGGGTTCTCCAGCACGCCGCAGCCGAGACCGTTCACGAGCGACACCGAGCCGGCGCGTGCGGCCTCGACCAGCCCGGGCACGCCGA
The DNA here is from genome assembly GCF_000384115.1 of Sporichthya polymorpha DSM 43042. NCBI lineage: Bacteria > Bacillati > Actinomycetota > Actinomycetes > Sporichthyales > Sporichthyaceae > Sporichthya > Sporichthya polymorpha. The sequence goes on along the minus strand of NZ_KB913029.1, from coordinate 5,085,800 downwards.
GTTCGGAGTCCGGGCGCAGGTCGAGCGGGTCGCAGTACCAGGAGTCGACACGGCGCAGGATGACGTCGACCTGCTCCAGGCGGCCGAGGGTCTGCTGCCAGACCCGGCCGTCGGCGACGACCAGGTCCTCGCCGCGCACGAGCGGGTAACCGAGCAGCGTCGAGAGGTAGGCCTGCTCGAACGCGGTCTCGCTGCCGGCGCCGGGGGTCAGGAGCACGGCGCGGGGCGCCTCGGCGGTGGGCGGCGCGACCTGTTCGAGGCCGATCCGCATCGCGTGGAAGAACGGGCCGAGGCGGTGGATCTCGGCCTCGCGGTGCAGGCCGGGCAGGACGCGGGACACCACGCGCCGGTTCGCCATCGCGTACCCGGCACCGGAGGGGGCCTGGACGCGGTCGGCGAGGACGCACCAGGTCCCGTCGGCGGCCCGGGCCAGGTCGGCGGCGGCGAGGAACAGCTGGCGGGCCGTCCCGGTCGCGACGCCGTCCCAGACCCGCAGGAAGCCAGGGTGGGCGTGGACGAGTTCGTTCGGCAGGACGCCCGACCGCAGGGTGTTGCGCGGTCCGTACAGGTCGTGGAGCAGGGTCTCAAGCAGGTTCGCCCGCTGGATCAGGCCGGGCTCGAGCATCGCCCACTCGGCCTCGTCGACGAAGACGGGCAGCGGGTCGAGCACCCACGTCTGCTCCTCCGGCGCGCCGAGCGGCCGGTAGGTGACGCCGTCCTCCTCCAGGAGGCGGTGCGCCTCGGCCGCGGCGGCGGCCAGGCCGGAGGGCCCCAGGCTCTCCGCGACCGCGGACAGCTCGCGCCAGCCGCGGCGGACCCGGCCGTGGAAGCCGACCATCTCGTCCCACCGCGCGCGCTCGGTCCGGTTCCCGGACCGGCGGGCGGCGTAGGCGTGCACCATCCCGGACGCGTCGGTCCGGGACTCGCTCCCCGCGGTCACCGTCGGGGGCGGGTCCGGCGCAGGTCGAGCGTGCGCGGGTACTCGCCGGCGTCGGCCGCGGTACCCGCGATCAGCGACGTGGCCGGCGACGGATGCATGGCCACAGATTGCCATGCCTCCACGTCCACCGGGCCCGGTGTGTGGCCCTCGGGGACGAACCGTGCCCCGCGGCGGGCCTCCGCCTCGCCCGCATTGACCGGGAACGTCGTGTATGCCCGGCCACCCGGATGGGTCACGTGGTACGTGCACCCGCCCACGGCACGGGCGTTCCACAGGTCGACGACGTCGAAGACCAGCGGCGACTGGACATCGATCGTCGGGTGCAGCGCCGACGGCGGCGACCAGGCCCTGAACCGCACCCCGGCGACCAGGGCGTCGCCCGAGCGGGCCGGCGCCAGCGGCAGCGGGACGCCGTTGCAGGTGACGGCGTGCCGGCCCGGCACCGCGCCGGTGATCTTCACCTGCACGCGCTCGACGGAGGAGTCGACGTACCGCGCGGTCCCCGACCCGGTGACCTCCTCGCCGAGGACGTGCCACGGCTCGATCGCCAGGCGCAGCTCCAGGTGCACCCCGGCCACGTCGACGGCGCCGAGGCGCGGGAAGCGGAACTCCGCGAACGGGTCCAGCCAGGCCGGGGAGAACGCGATGCCGTGGGTGTTCAGGTCGGCGACGACGTCCGCGACGTCGGCGAGCGCGAACTCCGGCAGCAGGAACGAGTCGTGCAGCCGGGTGCCCCAGCGGACCAGCGGCCCGGAGTACGGCGCGTCCCAGAACCGGGCGACGAGCGCGCGGACCAGCAGCGCCTGGACCAGCGCCATGTCCGGGTGCGGCGGCATCTCGAACCCGCGGAGTTCGAGCAGGCCGAGCCGGCCGCGGTCGGAGTCGGGGGAGAACAGCTTGTCGATGCAGAACTCGGAGCGGTGGGTGTTCCCGGCGATGTCGGTCAGCAGGTGCCGCAGGGCGCGGTCGACGTGCCAGGGCCGGACGTCGCCGTCGGCCGCGAGGCGGGCGAGCTCGGCGAAGGCGATCTCGAGCTCGTAGAGGTTCTCGGCCCGGCCCTCGTCGACGCGCGGGGCCTGGCTGGTCGGCCCGACGAAGCGCCCGGAGAACAGGTACGTCAGGCCCGGGTGGTGCTGCCAGTAGGTGACCATCGAAGCCAGCAGGTCCGGCCGACGCAGCAGTGGGGAGTCCGCCGCAGTCGGGCCGCCGAGGGTCAGATGCCCGCCGCCGCCGGTGCCGGTGTGCGTGCCGTCCAGGCCGAACGTCTCGGTCGCCAGGCCCACCGCGCGCGCCGCGGAGTCGAGCGTCGCGTTGATCTCCGCGAGCTCCGTCCAGCTCGCCGCCGGGTGGACGTTGACCTCGATGACGCCCGGGTCCGGGGTGACGGTCAGCGAGCGCAGCCGGTCGTCGCCGGCGGGCGCGTAGCCCTCGAGGACGACCTTGGTGCCCGTCGCCGTCGCGCCCGCCTCGACGACGGCGAGCAGCGCGACGGTGTCCGCGGCGTCGGGCAGCGGCGGCAGGAACACGAACACGTGCCCGCCGCGCTCCTCGACGCACAACGCGGTCGTCGGCGCCCCCTCGACGGGGAGGACCGTCGCCGCGGGGCTCGTCGGTTCCGGGTCGGTCGGTTCGGGCTTCGGCGGCGGCTCGGCGTACCGCGGCATCGGCGGGGCCGGGGCGAACCGGGAGCGGTCGAACGTGACCGGCGGCGGCGTCCACGCGATGGCGTCGAGCGGCAGCCGCAGCCCCGCCGGCGACGTGCCCGGGCGCAGGAAGACCTCGCCGCGGCGGGTGCGCCACTGCGTCGTCGTCCAGCCGGTGCCGTCCTCGGTGCGGTTGAGCGGGATCGCGCAGGCGACCGGATCCCCGCGTTCGGCGTCGAGTTCGGCGATCAGGGCGTGGCGGCGCTCGGCGTCGGCCGGCCACGCCGACTGCGCGGCCGCGCCGTGCTCCGGTGGTGCGCCGGCGGGCAGACGGGCCTCGGCGGCGAGGCGGTCGATCGGGTCCTCGTAGAGGTGGCGGACGCAGTCGGCGGGGACCCCGAGGCCGGCGGCGATCGCCTCGGTCAGGGCGGTGACCGCGGCGCGCGCGGCGGGGGAGCCGGGGTCGACGACGGGCTCGCTCCACGGATCGTCGAGCAGGTCGGGGTTCGCCCACAGCGCGGCGTTGTCGCTGCGCCAGACGATGCCGATCTGCCAGCGGGGCAGCGGCTCGCCGGGATACCACTTGCCCTGCCCGTGCAGCACGACCCCGCGCGGGGCGTAGTGGGCCTTCAGCCGGTCGGCGAGCGCGACGGCGAACGCGCGCTTCTCCGGGCCGTCGGCGGCGATGCGCCACTGCGGGGAGTCCATGTCGTCGGCGGCGACGAACGTCGGCTCGCCGCCCATCGTCAGCCGGACGTCGCCGGCGACCAGGCGGGCGTCCACCTCGGCGCCGAGCGCGTGGATGCGCTCGATCTGCTGCTGGGAGTACGGCTTGGTGACCCGCGGGTCCTCGTAGAGGCGCCGCACCGTGTTGGCGAACTCCAGCGTGGTCTCGCACGGGCCGGTGGTGCCGGTGATCGCCGCCGCCTGCTCCGGCCGCGGCGTGCCGACGAGCGGGATGTGGCCCTCGCCGGCGAGCAGACCGGAGGTCGCGTCCAGGCCGATCCAGCCCGCGCCCGGGATGTAGACCTCGGCCCAGGCGTGCAGGTCGGTGAAGTCGGTGGCGGAAGCACCGGTGGGCAGATTTGACGGGTCGTCAGGAACGAGCTGGACCAGGTAGCCGGAGACGAACCGCGCGGCCAGGCCGAGCTCGCGGAGGATCGCCACCAGCAGCCAGGCGCTGTCGCGGCAGGAACCGAGTGCGCGGGTCAGCGTCTCGTCCGGGGTCAGGACGCCTTCCTCGAGGCGGATCGAGTACGCGACGTCGCCGGCCACGCGGCGATTGACCTCGACGAGGAAGTCGACGATCGGGGTGCCCTTCGCGGCGCCGGCGTCGAAGCGGTCGAGCCACTCGGCCAGCGGCGAGCCGGGGGAGTTGTGCCCGACCGGGCGCAGGTACGGCTCGAGGTCGTCGGCGAGGCCGCGGGGGTACTCGAACGGGAACTGACGGGCGTCGCAGTCGACGAAGAAGTCGAACGGGTTGATGACCGCGAGGTCCGCGATGAGGTCGACGGTGATCGACAGCTCCCGCGCCGGCTCCGGGAAGACCAGGCGCGCGGCGTGGTTGCCGTAGACGTCCTGCTGCCAGTTCACGAAGTGCGGCTCGGGCGCGACCTTCAGCGAGTAGCCGAGGATCGGCGTCCGGCAGTGGGGCGCCGGCCGGAGGCGAACCAGGTGCGGCCCGATGTCGGTCGGGCGGTCGAAGCGGTAGATCGTCCGGTGCTCGACCGCGACACGGATGGACACGCGTTCCTCCACGGGTAGGTCGCGAGCGTAGTGCTCCCCAGCGTGGCGCGCCGTCCGCCGGCGTCCGTTTCGGGAACGTGAACGGTGAGTACCGCGGTCAGTCGTCGAACCGCACGCTCGGTTGTGGGCGCGTGTTCACGTTCAGGGTGAAGACGTCGGGGCGGGCGTAGTGGCCGACGGGGTCGAACAGGCGCCGGTGGGGCGGCACGTTGCGCTCGACGTCGATCTCGGCGACGACGATGCCCTCCTGATCGCGCAGCGGCCCGGCGAGGATCGCGCCGCCGGGCGCGACGATCGTGCCGAGGCCCCGGCTCATCCAGTCGGCCTCGTCCGGGTCGGTCGCGTCCCGGTAGATGTCGCCGCGCAGGTCCGCGGGCACGTCGGCGCCGCGGAGGACGGGGGAGACCCCGATGACGTAGCAGCGGCCCTCCTTGGCGATGTGCCGCAACGTCGAGATCCAGGCCTCGTCGTTGTCCCACGTCGGGGCGAGGTGGATCTCGACGCCCCGCGCGTACATCGCCGCCCGCGCGAGCGGCATGTAGTTCTCCCAGCAGATCAGTCCGCCGACCACCCCGAACGGGGTGCGGACGACGTCGAGGGTCGAACCGTCGCCGTAACCCCAGACGGTGCGTTCGCCGCCGGTGGGCATGAGCTTGCGGTGGCGGCCGGCGAGCGAGCCGTCGGGGGCGAGGTAGATCAGCGTGTTGTAGAGCGTCCCGCCCTCGATCTCGTTGATGCCCATCGCGACGTAGGCGCCGGCCTCGCGGGCGGCCTCGCCGAGGCGGGTGACGACCGGGCCGGGGACCTGTACGGCCTGCTCGTAGAGGCGGCCCGTGTACCGGCCGTCGCTCCAGGCGGGCAGGCGCCAGACCCAGTCCGGGTAGGTCGGGACGAACGCCTCGGGGAACACGATGAGCTGTGCCCCGAGGTCGGCGGCCTCCTTGATCAGCGCGGTGGCCTTCTCGACGGTGGCGTCGGTGTCGAGGAAGACCGGGGTGGCCTGGACGGCGGCGACGGTGACCTGCACGGGGACCTCCGGCTGACGCGGGGTGGTGCGGTGCCGCGAGCATCCCACGGCGGGGGCCGGAAAGATCCGTCGAAATTTCTCGGCGGCCGTTGTCGATTCCGGGTCGGGGCGTTCGTAGCAGGGGTGAGAGACCGCGCACCAGCCGGTTCCACACCCTCAGGAGACCGCAATGACCGCCACCGCCACCACCGTCCTGTCCGCCCCGCGCACCTCGGTCCGCCCGCTCGTCCGCGCCGGCCTGCTCGCGACCGTGCTCGCCTCGATCGCCACGACCGTCGTCGCGGCCGTCGGCCAGGAGGCCGGGATCTCGCTCGACATCTCCGGCGAGGCCATCCCGCTGTTCGCCTTCGCCCAGCTCACCGCGCTGTTCTCGCTGGTGGGCGTCGGCCTCGCCGCCGTCCTCGCCCGCCGGAACCGAGCCCCGCGCCGGACCTTCGTCGTCACCACCGTCGCCCTGACCGTGCTCTCCCTGGTCCCGGACGTCCTCGCCGACGCCGCCTGGGACACCCGGGTCCTGCTGATGGCCACTCACCTCGTCGCCGCCGCGATCGTCGTCCCCGCCCTCGCCGCCCGCCTCCCCGAATGAGGCCTCTTGCGTCCGGGAAAGTGGTTGCCGGGGCGACCACTTTCCCGGACGCAACGGCGGTTCAGAGGTCGCGCTGCATGCACACCGACGTCGCGGACGCCTCGTAGGGCGGGAACCGGGGGACCTCGCCGAACCCGTGCCGCCGGTAGAAAGCGATCGCGGCGTGCTGCTTGTCCCCGGTCTCGAGCCGGACGGTGGTGACGCCGCGCCCCGCCCCGTGGTTGAGCAAGGCCTTGATCACCGCGTCGGCGAGCCCGGCCCCGCGGTGGGCCGGGTCGACGTAGAAGCGCTTGAGCTCCGCGACCCCCGCGCCCTGAATCTCGATGCCGCCGACGGCGGCGAGCGTCCCCCCGACGCGGACGCCGACCAGGTGCACGCTCTGGGCCTCCAACTGCTCGACGGAGTACCCGAACGTCTCCTCCGCCGCGTACCCCTCGCCGGCGAGGTCGGCGGTCAGCGCCTCGAGCAGCGCCGCGACCCCCGGATCCCGGGGGCTCACCTCCTCGACGTTCACGCGCGGGAGGCTAGCCTCGACATTTCGCGTGTGAGCGGTTGAGTTCGGCGCGTTAAACACGGAAGTGCCTGTCTGGCACGGGATTCTGGGCTTGTCGAAGGTCCAAGATCGCCGAGCCGGAAGGCACTCCGTAGGTGATGGGTAGCCGGGTTCGTTCTGTGCCCCGTGTTGAGGCTGGCGGCGAGTCGCTGATCTCTTCAGCGGGTGGGGCGTTGCTTTTGAAGACCGCGGTGGTCAGCGGCTTGGCCGGTGCCCTGTCCCGGGGGTTGGCGCCGTGGCGGGCGCACCGGGCGGTGCACGACCCAGGTAAGACGGTGCTCGATCTGGTGGTCGCGATCGCGTTGGGTGGGGACTGTCTGGCCGATCTGGCGTTGGTGCGCGCGCAGCCGGAGCTGTTCGGCCCGGTGGCTTCGGACCCGACGGTCAGCCGACTTATCGAAACCCTGGCCGCAGATCCGGACACGGCCAAAGCCACACTCGGCGCGATCCGTGCCGCCCGCGCGCAGGCCCGGGCGTGGGTGTGGTCACGGGTCGATCCGTGGGCTGGTCAGGACCGCCCGGTGCTGGATCTGGACGCCACGCTGGTCGGGGCGCATTCGGAGAAGGAAGGAGCGGCGCCGACCTTCAAGCGCGGGTTCGGGTTCCACCCGCTCCTGGCCTTCGCCGATCACGGCCCGACCGGAACCGGCGAGCCGTTGGCCGCGCTGCTGCGCCCCGGCAGTGCGAATGCCAACAACGCCGCCGATCAGATCGCAGTCCTCGATGCCGCACTCGCCCAACTGCCCGAAGCGGTGCGGGGCGGGGTGCTGGTGCGCGCCGATAGCGCGGGCGGGGTCAAGGACTTGCTGAACCACGTGCATGAGCTCGGCCTGGAGTTCTCGGTCGGGATCGCCGCCCGTCAACCGGTGCTCGATGCCCTCGCGGTCCTACCACGCCAGGCTTGGCGCGCCGCCCTCGATGCTGACGGGTGCCCGCGCCCGGGCGCGCAGGTCGCCGAACTGACCCGCTGGCTGCCGGCCTCCTTCACCGGATGGCCGCCCGGCATGCGGGTGATCGCCCGTCGCGAGGAGCCCCACGTCGGTGCGCAGCTGCGGATCACCGACGCGGACGGCTGGCGCATCACTGTGTTCGCCACCAACACCCGCGGCTCTCGTCTGGCCGATCTCGAAGTCCGACACCGGTTACGGGCCCGGGCCGAGGACCGCGTCCGGACGCTGAAAGACACCGGCGCCACCAACCTGCCCTTGCACTCGTTCACCAAGAACGAGCTCTGGCTCGAACTCGCCCAGCTGGCCACCGAGCTGTTGGTCTGGACCCAGCTGCTGGCCTGGCCCACCCACGCGGCCCGCCGCTGGGAACCCAAACGTCTTCGACTACGCCTGCTCAGCGTCGCCGCCCGCGTGATCACCACCGGCCGTCGGCGCACCCTGCGCCTGAACTCCCGATGGCCCTGGGCCGATCTGATCACCGGCGGCCACCAACGACTGACCGCCCTGACCTGAACCCAGATCCCGTCGCGACGAACACCCCGGAGAACCGGCGAACACAACGCCGGCGGACAACAGTGCCCAGGACTCCGACCAACGCCATCGACTACCCGCTCGCTGGGAACCGGCTGGTCACGAAAGATCGAGGCTAGCTGCGCTCGCCGGGGGCCCAGGACCAGCCGTCGTGAACAGCGACGGTTCGGGTGTCCCAGCCGTTCTTGGTGGGCTTCAGGGCACCGTTGGCGAAGATCAGCAACCGGTCGCCCGCCCACGCCCACAGCGAGTCGCTGAACCCGTGCGTCCGGCCGGGGATCGGCGGCAGGGCCGCCCAGGTTCGCGCGTGGGTGTCGTATCTCCACACCGCCTCCTCCGAGTCGCTGGCCTGGGTGATGGCCGTCGACTCGTCGCCCAGGGCGCCGGCGAAGATCGGGGCGCCCTTCCGCGGGAACGGAGTCAGCGGCTCCCATCGACCGGCGTCGACGTCGAGGACGCCGCCGGACGGGACATTGGGTTCGTCGCCGCACCCGGCTTCCACGGAGTCGGCCGGGAGAGATCCGGTCTCGACGTTGATCAGTCGACTGCCGACGGCGGTCCAGGATCCGTGGAAGTTCCGCGCGAGGCCGGACCGGGGCAGCTCTCGCCACGAATCGGCGCCGGTGTCGAGCACGGCGGCCTTCCAACAGGGCCCTGGGTTATCGGGACCGCGCGGCTCCGCGGGTCCGGCGACGACGAACGTTCCGCTGTCCTCAGCGCCAGGCGGCGGCGTCGGCGGCGGGGGCGCTGTCGTCGAGAGGACGACGATTCGGCCGTCGGCGAGCCCGACCATCTCGTTCTGACCGTTCGGCCAGGGATCCGCGGGAGCGGCTCGCCAGTTCTCGCTGTCGAGGTCGAGCAGGTGAATCGTCCGGCCCGCCTGCCCGAAGGACGTCGTGGCCAGAGTCCGACCGGCAAGGGTCACGCCGTAGAAGTCCTCGGCGGGCGGGGAGGGGAGTCGGCGCCACGAGTCGGCGTCGACGGAGTAGGCCCAAAGCTCCGGGGTCCAGACCCGGTCGACCATCCGGCCGGTAACTGCAAAAACCGCTCCGGCGGTGCCGACAACGCCCGCGTTCGTGACGTCGAACGGCGCGACGGCGATCTGCCGCCACGTGTCTGAGGCGGGATCGTAAGCGCCGGAGATCGAGCCCATCCGGTTCTTCTCGACCCGCTGGTCCCGGCCGGGCCCGGATCCGAACACCAGCACCTCGCGGCCGGTCCAGGCCGAGACCTTCATGACCCAAGGGCGGTAGGGCCACGGTGCGACCTTCGTCCAGGTCGTCGGGCCACCGGCTCGGGCCTTCGCCGTCGCGAACGGGATCTGTGCCGGCGGCGGCGAACCGTCGAGTGCGGTGACGTTGTCACCGGAGCCGCACGCAGCGACCGCGAGCAACGTCAGAACGGCGGTCACGGGGGTGCGGGTCCTGATCATCGACCCACTATCGGCCGCTCCTCAGGGGGCTTGAGGGCGTTCGGGGGATCAGCGGAGGGGCTGATCGGCCCAATCCAGCGCGCCGCGACGTCGCACCGCCGGGAGCCGGCGGTGGACGACCACTACGCTGAGCTTCGCGACGAGCCGGCCGGACGGCCGCGCCGAAACGCTTCCGCGGAAGCGTCTCGGTGAGGAAAGTCCGGACTCCACAGGGCAGGGTGGTGGGTAACACCCACCCGGGGTGACCCGCGGGACAGTGCCACAGAAAGCAGACCGCCGCCCCGCTTGCGGGACGGTAAGGGTGAAACGGTGGTGTAAGAGACCACCAGCGTCCGGGGTGACTCGGACGGCTCGGTAAACCCCACCCGGAGCAAGGCCAAGATCGCTGGGCCCGCCCAGCGTGTGTGAGCGTTCGAGGGCGGCCCGCCCGAGCTCACAGGTAGGCCGCACCGAGGCCGGTGGTGACACCGGCCCCAGATGGATGGCCGTCTCGCCGGACCGCAAGGCCCGGCGAACAGAATCCGGCTTACAGGCCGGCTCGTCGTCCCCACGTTATCCACAGGGCACCGCTGGTGTCCGACACGCCTTGTGAGCTGCAGGGATCACGGTGCGTGGTTGACTGCTCACGACCTCTATTTACCCCCTGTCGCCGAGCTGTCACGGCCCAGAGACGGCCCAGGCGATCTTGAATGCCGCTCTTTGGCCCCTGCGGTTGTGTGTGTGGTCGTCCCTCAGTCGACTTCTGCTGCTGCGGTTGGACGAGGCTAGAAAATCTGCACAGAAATCTATATAGTTTCCGTATGAGTCTTGCTGCGGCTGAGCCGCTGCCGATTGCGGAGGCGAGCCGTCGCGGCGTCTCCAAGCTCGTCGCCGACGCCGAGAACGGCCATGCCACCATCCTGCGGCGGCACGCGGAGCCCGTCGCTGCCGTGATCAGTTTCCACGAGCTGCAACGTCTCCAGGGGCTCGAACGCGACCTGGTCGACGTCGCCCTCGTTCTGGCCCGGGCCGCCACGGACAGCGGTCGCCGTACTTCGTTGGACGAGGCGATTGAGTCGCTGGGCTTCACCCGGGACCAACTGGCATCCATGGATGACCCCGCGTAGCGGTGCCACCCAGAAAGCGCAGCGGACAGTCCGGCCCGGCCGAGGTCTGGCTGACCGACCCCGCGGTCGAGGATCTGCGACGCCTGGACGGCGCACCGCTGGTGTGGGCGCTCAAGAAGATGTTGTTGCTCGAAACCGATCCCCTCGCCGGCGAACCGCTGCTCGGGTCGCTGGTCGGCTACCGCAAGCTTGTCGTCGGCAACCGCGACTGGCGCGTCATCTGGCGGGCCACCAGCGACAAGCGCGGAACCCTCACGGTGGAGATCGCCGAGGTGTGGGCCGTGGGTGCCCGCTCCGACGGTGAGGTGTACGCCGAGATGGAGCGGCGCGTCGCCTCACTCGGGGCAACCCCCGTGCGGAGATCGTTGGAAGCAATCGTCGGAGAACTCGGAAAGGCGGCGAAAGACGTCGACGTCACCCCGGTCGCGATTGCGCCCTCCGCGCCCGAGGCCTGGCTGGTCGATCGGCTGGTCCACACCGCCGGCTTGGATCGCAACAAGGTGATGGGCATGACCAGCGAGCAGGCCGTGGATGCGTGGACGGACTTCATCAGCCGCAGGCACTGATGCGCTGGTGGTGAAGGCGGGGACTCATTCCGCCCTGAGCGCCTCTTGTCGACCTGCGAAATCGCGCTCGTTGGCTGCAATCCCTTACTGAGTAAGGGATTTCAGCCTTGGGTGATCCACCCGCGGCAGACCCCTCCATCTGCCATGTATCTGGCACGCATCTGGCACGGGCCGGCACGCCTCCGACACCCACGAAGCGTCGAAGAGTAACGCGTCGGTCCCGTCGATTGCCGGGGACCTCGCGAGGAAGACGAGTAAGCGCTGACGGTCTTCGTTCGCCGAAAGGAGAAACGGGGGTCACTCTGGCGGCGATGAAATTGTGGTGCTCGCCCGACCCATCGTGTTCGCCCTAACCGGCAGGGGCGGGCTACGACTGTGGGACCTCAAGAAGCGACCGACTACGGGGCGCAGGGCAGGCTGCCCGAGTCGCATCTCGTTACTATCAACCGGTCTACTCCGCGCCCGGCCTAGCGCCGTGGCCCTCGTCTTGATCGGTGAGTCGTGGTCAAATCGAATACCCGTCCGCGCGCTGGGGCTTCCTCGGCTCGTCGCATCGAGCGTCAATCATCCGTGTCGGCGCCCCCGGACGGGCACCGGCGCTGGGTGTTTGCGGCGGTTGGCGCCGTCGCTGCCCTGGTGGCGATAGGCGGCACCGTGGTGGCCCTTTCCGGGGACGGCGACGAGAGCACGTCCGGGAGTTCCGTCGAGATTGTCCACGTGCACGGGCTGGGCGTGGACCCCCTCGGTGGGGTGCTCCTTGCCGGCACGCACCACGGGCTCTTCCGCGTCCCGCAAGGCGCACAGGCCACCCGCGTCGGTGAGCAGGTGCAGGACTTCATGGGCTTCACCGTGGCGGGGCCGAATCACTACCTGGCCAGCGGACATCCTGGTCCTGCCCAGTTGGGTCCGGAGTCGGTCGGGCTCATCGAATCCACCGACGGCGGGCGTAGCTGGCAGTCTCTCTCGCTCGAGGGCAAGGCCGACTTCCATGCCCTCGAGGCGCGCCACGGACTCGTGTACGGCCTCAACGCCCTCACGGGCGACTTCATGGTCAGCCAGGACAAGCGGACGTGGCAGACCCGTGGGCAGCTGCCCATCGCCGACTTCGCGGTCAGCCCAGACGACGCCGAGATCCTGCTGGCCACGACCGAGCAGGGGCTGGCTCGCAGCGAGGACGGCGGCAACACCTACACGCCCGTGGCAGCGGCCCCGCCGCTGCTCCTGGTGTCCTGGGCCGAGGACGGCACGATTGTCGGCGCCGGCCAGGACGGGACGTTGCATGCCAGCACCGATGGCGCCCGCACATGGCAGCGCCGTGGCAGCCTCGGCTCCACCCCGCACGCGCTGACCGCGACCAGCGGCAGCGACGTCTTCGCCGCCGTGGATGGCGCCATCCTGGCCTCGCTCGACGGCGGGCGGACCTTCGCCGTCCGATACCGCGAGTAGCAGCATGCATCGACGCTGCGCGCCACGCTGCACGTGCCGAGTACGACCAGAACAGCGCGAACTACGTTGCAGCTGTTCCGGGGTTCAGGGATCGGCGTGCTCCGTGGAGGTGAGGGAGCGCTCTTTGCCCTCGCGCCACGTCTCGAAGCCGGACCAGGCAGCGAGGGCGGCAACCACGAGGGCCACGACCGGGTCGGCCCACCACCATCCGAGCGTCGAGTTGAGCCCGAGGCCGGTGAGAACCGTGACCGAGAGGGCGTTCGACATCCACGTCTCGGTGGATTGGGCCAACAGCACGGGGTTGTCCAGAGCTTGTCCGGTGCGGCGTTGAGCGATTGCCACCGGCACCATGACGGCGAGCGCAACGGCGTTGAGCAGAATGCCGACCACAGACTCGCCGGCTCGATCCTGACTGATCAGATCGCGCGTTGACTCGAAAGCAACGTAGCCGGCGAGCACGAAGAAGGAGATGGCGATCAGTCGTAGGGCGGGTCCCTGCCGGGACTGGGAGCCGCCGCGTAGCTGCCAGATCACCACGGAGGCGGCGAACACCTCGATAGCGGAGTCGATCCCGAAGCCGACAAGTGCGATGGAGTTGGCCGCGAGTCCTGCGGTGACGGCGACGATGCCCTCGACGACATCCCAGACGACGATGAGGTAGGCCAGCGCCAGCCCGCGGCGGACCATCACATGCTTCTCCGGCGAGGTCATGGCCTGCTCTGCTGTGACCGCTCGGCGCGCTCGGCCCGGAGCATGGCCAGACCCAGCGCGATGGCGCCGAGGGTGATGTAGATGTCGGCGCCGTTGAAGGTGGGGAACCAGCCGGTGTGCAGGTAATCGGTGACCTTCCCGTCCGCGGCGCGGTCGAGGAAGTTGGCGACCGCCCCGGCCAGTACGACGGCCAGCGCCACTGCCACGGGCATGGGCGCGGCGCGGGAGAAGCGCCAGCTGAAGGTCGCCAGGGCGGCGATGAGCAGCCCGGTGACCGTGAGCACGAGCCAGCTGGGAAGGCCGTCGCCGAGCCCGAATGAGACGCCGGGGTTGAACGTCAGTCGCAGTTGGATGACGCCGAGGTCGACGGATCGTTCGTCGGCGAGGTCTCGCTCGGCCCACGCCTTGATGCCCAGGTCCAGTGCGACCAGCACCGCCACGGTGGCGATCAAGAAGATCCGGGGGCGTCTGTTCCCGAGGTCGCGGAGCGGTCCGCCTGCGGTCACGATGAAGCGTCCACCGTGGTGCGAGGAAGTGAGGCCGCGTTGGCGGCGGCCGGGATCTCCAGGGCCTTGGTGCGTCCGGCGCGGACGCCGTTGGCGATGACGACGACCTCGGCGAGCTCGTGTACCAGGACTACGGCCGCGAGGCCGAGCAGGCCGAACAACGCAAGTGGCATCAGCCCGACCACGATGGCCAGCGACAGGCCGACGTTCTGCAGCATGATCCGGCGGGCTCGGCGGGCGTGGGCAAACGCTTGTGCAAGATGTCGGAGGTCCTCGCCCATCAATGCGACATCGGCGGTCTCGATGGCCACGTCGCTGCCCATGGCGCCCATGGCAATGCCCAGGTCGGCGGTGGCCAGCGCAGGAGCATCGTTGACCCCGTCCCCGACCATCGCGGTGGAGTGTCGGCTGCGCATCTGCCCGATCAACCGGGCCTTGTCCTCGGGGCGGAGCTCGGCGTGGACGACCTCGATGCCGACGTCCTTGGCCAGGGCGTCGGCCGTGGCCTGGTTGTCGCCGGTGAGCATCGCGACCTCGTAACCGTCGCGGCGCAACTGCGCCACGACCTCGGCCGCCTCGGGTCGCAGTTCGTCGCGGACCGCGATGGCCCCGATGACCGTGCCGTCCTGCTCCACCAGCACGGCGGTGGCCCCGGCGGATTGCATCCGCCTCACGTCGGCGGCCAGCGCGCCGGGCTCCAGCCAACCGGGGCGCCCGAGCCGGAGGGTGTGCCCGTCGCGGCGGCCGGTCAACCCGGCGCCGGTGACGGCCTCCACATCGGTGGCCGGTCGGACGTGGTCGACGGCGGCCAGGATCGCGCGGGCCAACGGGTGCTCGCTGCGGGCCTCCAGCGCGCCGGCGAGGTCCAGGACCTGCTCGCGGGTGGCGTCAGCGGTGGTGGCGACCTCGATGACGGCGGGCCGGTTCGCGGTGAGCGTGCCGGTCTTGTCCAGCGCGACCGCGCGCACGGCGCCGAGGGCTTCCAGGGCGGCCCCGCCTTTGACCAGGACACCGAGTTTGCTCGCCGCGCCGATGGCGGCGACCACGGCGACCGGCACCGAGATCGCCAGCGCGCACGGTGACGCGGCCACCAGCACGACCAGGGCGCGCTCGATCCACACGAGGGGATCGCCCAGCGCGCTGCCGATCGCGGCGATCAACGTCGCGACGATCATCACCCCAGGCACCAGCGGCTTGGCGATGCGGTCGGCCAAACGCTCGCTGGCACCCTTGCGGGACTGTTCGGCCTCGACGATCTTCACGATCCGGGCCAGGGAGTTGTCCTCGGCCGTGGTGGTCACCTCGACCGTGAGCGCCCCGGTGCCGTTAATCGCCCCGGCGAAGACCTCGACGCCGGGCCCGGCCTCGACCGGCACGGACTCACCGGTGATCGCCGAGAGGTCCAGAGCGGTGCGGCCGTCGCGGATGATCCCGTCGGTGGCGAGGCGCTCGCCCGGCTTGACCAGCATCGCGTCCCCGACCCGCAGCTCGCCCGGCGGCAGGACGAGCTCCCGCCCGTCACGCAGCACGGTCGCCTCGTCCGGGACGAGCGAGAGCAACGCCCGCAGGCCCCGGCGGGTCCGCGCCAGGGAGTATTCCTCCAGGCCCTCGCTGATGGAGAACAGGAAGGCCAGCATCGCGGCCTCCCCGACCTCGCCGAGGAGCACCGCGCCGACCGCGGCGATGGTCATGAGCGTGCCCACCCCGATCCGGCGCTGCGCCAGTCGGCGCAGCGTCGAGGGGACGAAGGTGTACCCGCCGACGACCAGCGCCAGCGCCTCCAGCGTCAGCTCGACCGACCGGGTCGCCCCCGCCCAGTCCGCGCACAGCGCGGCCACCAGTAAGACCCCGGCCGCCGCGGCGAAGCGCAGCTCGCTGATCTCCCAGAGCCGTTCCGGCTCCTGCCCGGTCTCTCCCTCCGGCCGGGGTCCGTCGCTGCACCCACAGGCATCGCTCATCGCGCGCGCTCCTTCGCTTCGTCCGCCGAGTCGGCGTCGGCGCCGTAGGCCGGGCACAGTGCGACCGCGTTGCCCGTGGCCGCCAAGAGCGTTTCGGCGGACGCCAACAGGTCGATCAGCTCCGGTCGGGCGAGGCTGTAGAACACCTGCCGGCCCTCTGGCCGCCCGGCCACCAGACCGCAATCCCGCAGGCAGGCCACGTGCGTCGACACCGTCGACTGAGCCAGGCCGAGTTCGGCCACCAGGTCGACCACGCGTGCCTCACCACCGGCCAGGCGGCGCACGATCGCCAACCGGGTCGCGTCCGAGAGGCTGTGGAACAGGGCAACTGCCGCATCCAGCTCGCTCGGGGCCCCCGTCGACCGCAGACATCCGGGTGTGCTATCCATCGTCATGGCGCGATGATAGCGAGGAGGGGCGATGCAGGTCGAGGGAATGCAGGGCGGCCACTGCTGCGCCTGCCGCACGTTGGTCATGGCGCGGCGGGTCACTGGCGGGCCGTCCGATGCAGGGACGCTCGGAGGATCATGAGGCGCGATTGGCGGCTCGCGATCACCGTGGCCGGCGTTGTGATGGTCGCGGGGTGTGGCTCCGGCCCGGGGGCGGGCTCGGCGCCCGGAGATGATGCCGGGTTTGTCTCCGGCTCCGGCACCATCACCGTGCTCTCGGTCGCACAACGAGGGGAGCCGGTCGCGTTGAGCGGGCCGCTGCTCGGCGGCGGGCGTTACGACATCGAATCGCAGCGCGGCAAGGTCGTTCTGATCAACATCTGGGGGTCCTGGTGCGCCCCGTGCCGCCGAGAGGCGCCGGACCTGCAGCGGGCCTGGATCGAGCTCGGGGACGAGGGCGTTCAGTTCCTCGGTCTGAACACGCGCGACGACGCGGCCGGAGCCGCGGAAGCTTTCGAGCGCCGGTGGGGCATCACCTATCCGAGCATCCGTGATCCCGACGGAAGCCTCCAATTGTCCTTCCGCCGGACCCTGCCCCCGAAAGCGATCCCGAGCACGCTCATCCTCGACCGCCAGGGCCGCGTGGCGGCGCGGATCATCGGGGTCGGCTCTTATGGCACCTTCACCGCGCTGGTCCGGCAGATCGCAGCCGAGACCTTCGACGGCACCGCCGGCGGGTTCGCTCCGACCGCGACCCCAGGCCAGCGCGGTGGGGCGCGACGGGGGCCGTCCATGAGGGTCCAGCGGTGAGCGCGCTGGCCGCCGTGGTGGGCGAGTCGTTCTCGACGACCGTCACATCAGGTTCGCTGCTGTTGGCGGCCCCAATCGCGCTGCTCGCCGGGCTCATCTCGTTCGCGTCGCCCTGTGTGCTGCCGCTGGTGCCCGGATACCTCGCCTACGTCACCGGGCTTGCAGGGACCGATCTCGGCGTGGCCAGACGCGGGCGCGTGCTGGCGGGCACCACCCTGTTCGTCCTGGGTTTCGCGGCGGTGTTCGTTTCGTTCGGCGCGTTGTTCGGGTACGCCGGGGCCGAGCTGATTGAGCGTCAGGACACGGTCAACCGTGTGCTCGGGGTGGTGACGATCCTGCTCGGGCTGAGCTTCCTCGGGGTGCTACCCGGCCTGCGCCGCGAGGCCAGATGGCTGCACCGGGCTCCCGCGTCCGGCCTGGTCGCGGCGCCGGTGCTCGGCGTGCTGTTCGGGGTCGGCTGGTCCCCGTGCATCGGCCCCACCCTGGGTGCGGTGCAGGCACTGGCCTTCGACAGCGCGAGCGCGGAGCGCGGGGCGCTGCTCACCTTCATCTACAGTCTGGGCCTCGGCCTGCCGTTTATCGGGATCGCGCTGGGGATGCGCCGGTTGCTAGGTGCCGTCGATTGGGTGCGGTCCCATCACCTCGTGGTGATGCGCGCCGGTGGCGTGATGATGTGCGTGCTCGGGATCCTGCTGCTCACCGGTCTGTGGACCGAGCTCTCGGTCCAGATGCGGATCTGGACAGCGAACTTCAGCACGCCCATTTGAGCTTCGGCCAGGCCGAGGGACGCGCCGGGCGCGGGGTTCCCCGCTTCCATCGGCCGCACGACCGGCACCCGCCTGCGGCTGATTGACGCGTCGGCACGACCGGAGCCAATTGGCGAGATTCTCGGGTTGATGATCGGCATGGCGCTGGGCTGGGGAATCACGCCGACGATCGCGCTCGCGGTGGCGCTCGCATTCCTGTACGGATACGCGCTCTCGACGTTGCCGCTGCTGTCGGCCGCCCTCGGGTTCTTCGCCGCACTATCCGTGGTGTTCGCGGCCGAAACGCTTTCGATCGCGACCATGGAAGTCGTCGACAACCTCGTCATGGCCTGATCCCCGGCGCCATGCACGCCGGGCTGGAGAGCCCCTGTTCTGGAGCTCGATGATCCTGGCGCTTTTCGCCGCTTACTCCGTCGCGTACACCGTGAATCGGCGACTGCTCACTAAGGGCAAGGGCCACGCCTTGACGATGGCCTACCACCACGGCTCCGACCCCGGGTTCCGACGGTGGTGCCGCACACGACATGCGCCACATGAGCCACCACCACTAGGAGCAGCCATGAACACCACCGCACTGGCATCCGCTGTCGCGGGCTTCCTGATCGGCGGGCTGGTTGCCTCCACCGCTGCCAGTCTCAACGACGAGCCCGACCACTCCAGGGTCGTTCCGGCCACCTCAAGCTCCGACCGTGGGCTTTAGCTCGCCTACCGGCCAGGAGCACGACGCGACGCGCCGACACGCGCTCGATCGCGCAATTCGTCCGCGACAAATTCTCCTACCGACAATCGCCTCTACAACCCATACCGAACTCCCACTAACCATCGTTACCAACAATCATCAGCACACCTCAAATTCAACCCTTAACCCCAGCAGACATGTGCATTCTTTGAATGTACGGTTGGGCGCGAGCTGGCCTTTCGGGGAGGCGTTCGCGAGTGTTGAGTTCGGCCAAGATCGGGACGTCGTCGTGGCGGTACTACACGGCCGGCGTGGCGTGTGCGGCGACGGACTACTACATCGGGGCAGGCGAGGCGCCGGGCCGATGGTCGGGTCGCGGCCTGGCGGAGCTGAGCCTGGACTCGGACGCGACGGTGAGCGAATCGGAGCTGGAGGCGCTCTTCGCCCGGGCGCTGCACCCGGTGACCGGGGAGCGGTTGGGCCGGGCGTGGCGCCGGGATGGCGTGACCGGGTTCGACCTCACCTTTTCGGCGCCGAAGAGCGTCAGTTCCTTATGGGCCCTGGGCGATCCGGACACCGCGAGTTCGGTGCGCGCCGCGCACCGGGCCGCCGTGGCGGCGGCGCTGACGTACCTGGACACGCACGCGTCCTGGTCGCGGCGGGGGATGGACGGGGTGGAACAAACCGCGTCCGCGGGGCTGGTCGCCGCCTCGTTCGAGCACCGGACCAGTCGGTGCGGGGATCCGCAGTTGCACACCCACGCGCTGGTGGTGAACAAGGTCCGCTGCGCGGACGGGCGGTGGCGCACCTTGGATGCCACCGAGTTGTACCACCACAAGAAATCCGCCGGAATGGTTTATCAAGCGGCGCTGCGCAGTGAATTGCACGCCCGGGTCGGCGTGGTGTTCGAGGAACCGAATGCGCACGGCCAAGCCGAAATAGCCGGTATCCCGGCCGGGTTGTTGAAGCTGTGGTCGAAAAGGGCCGCACAAATCGAACCCGAAGCCGCGGTGAAAATCGCCGAATACGAGAACTCCCTCGGCCGGTCCCTCACCTCCGCCGAGCAGGCGGCGGTGACCAAGGCCGCGGTGCTGAAGACCCGCCCGGGCAAGACCCACCCCGATCAGGCGACCCTGGGACAGGCCTGGGCCGACGAGGCGGAGCGCGCCGGCTACCGCCGTGAGGAGATCCTCGCGAACGTCCGGGCCGCGGCCGTCGACGCGCCCCTGGCTCCTACCTGCGAGCGGGAGGAGGTGGCGGCTGCCGCGGTCGCGGCCGCCGCTGGGGCGCGGGCCACGTTCTCCCGGGCCGACGTCGCCGGCCAGGTGGCGGCGCGGGTGCCGGTCGATGGCCGCGGCGCGGCCGAGGTCCTGCGCACGGTCGAGGCCCTGACCGACCGCGCCCTCGGCCTGGACGAGGCGGTGTCGGTCGGGCGGCAGCCGCACGGGGTCACCGCACGCGCGTCGGATGAGCGGTGGGCCGGCGCCGAGGTGCTGGCGGCCGAGGCGCGGGTGCTCTCGCTGGCCGACCGCGGTCGCGGCGGCGGCTACGGTCGGGTTCCCGCCGCGTCGCTGGTCCTCGCCCTGGAAGACGCCGGCCTGGACGCCACCCAGCGGGCTGCGGTGTGGGCCATCGCCGAGGGCGGGGACTTCCTCTCGGTGCTCACGGCCCCGGCCGGTGCGGGCAAGACCCGCACCCTCGGGTTGGCAGCGGAGGCGTGGAGCCGTGCCGGTCACCGCGTCCTCGGGCTGGCCCCGTCCGCGCGCGCGGCCGCCGAACTCGCCGACGCGACCGGCTCACGCACGGACACCCTCGCCAAGTGGGTCTATGACCACGCCCGGCGCGGGCGGATGCCGGCCGACGCCCGCGCCCGTGTCGTCCTCGACGCCCGCAGCGTGGTGATCGTCGACGAGGCCTCGATGGCCAACACCCACGCCCTCGACACCCTGATCACCGCCGCCGCCCGCGCCGGCGCCAAAGTCGTCCTGGTCGGTGACCCCGCCCAGATCGGGGTCGTCAACGGACCCGGCGGCATGCTCGCCGCCCTCGCCGCGGCCGGGCACGGCATCGAACTCGCCGGGGTGCACCGGTTCCGTCAGGACTGGGAACGCGACGCATCCCTCGCCCTGCGCCGCGGCGATCCCGCCGGGCTGACCGCCTACCGCGACCAAGACCGTCTGCACGCGTGCGCCGACGGCGACGGGGCTCTCGACGGGGTGCACGCGCAGTGGGCGGCCGAACGCGCCGCCGGGCGGGAGGTGCTGATGATGGCCCGCACCCGCGCCGACGTCGACGCCCTCAACACCCGCGCCCGCGCCACTGCCCAGGCCGCCGGCGACATCAGCGGGCCGGTCGTGCGCCTCGGTGAGCGGGACTGGCAAGCCGGAGATCTGCTGCGCACCCGCCGCAACGACCGCACCCTGCCTGCGGGGGACGGGCACGTGCGCAACGGCGACCGGTGGCGCGTCCTCACCGCACAACAGGACGGCCTGCTCGTCGAGCACCTCGACCGCGGCGACCGGACCTTCCTGCCCGCCGCCTACGCCGCAGCCCACGCCGAGTACGGCTGGGCCGCCACCATCAACGCCGCCCAGGGCGCCACCGTCGACGTCGGCCTGGTCCTCGTGCGCCCCGGGATCGACCGGGAACACCTCTACGTCGCGCTCACCCGCGGCCGCGACGCCAACCACGCCTACATCACTCCCGACACCGCCACGGACCTCGACGACCGTCACGGATTGCCACTGGTCGGACGATCCGGCGCGACGGACCAGGAGCGCGCTCTCGATGTGCTCGCCACCGCGCTGGCGAGCAGCGGCGCGCAGGACGCCGCCCACACCGCCCGCGAGAACGCACGCGTCCGCCCGGCCGAACAGGCGCGCCGCGCCGCCGAGGACGCGGCACGCCGAGCGGCCGAACCGGGCCTGCCCGCCGAACACGCCGCCCGGCCCACCGAGCTGACACTGCGCCAGCAACGGCGGGACCAGCTCAACCACGAGCAGCGCGAGCACCGGCAGGCCGCAGCCGCCGCTCGCATCGAACTCGCCGGTACCTCCTGGCTCCGTCCCGCGCGCCGCCGCGACCTCGCCGCCACCATCACCGAGCACGAGCAGGCGCTGCTCGGCAACATCACCGCAGCCGCGCAACTCCACCGGGAGATCGACGAACTCACCCGCCAACTCGCCGCCGACGCCCGTAGCCGCGAGACAGAGCACCGCGCGCGGGCCCTCCAGCACACAAGCGCCAGGTCCGCGCGAAGCGAGGTCTACCTCGCCCCGGCGGCCTCAGTGGAAACGATTCCGCGGCTGTCGGCGCGGACACGACGCGCCCTCGAAAGCGCCGCTGCCCGGGACGCGTTCCGTTCACCGGAGCGCAGCAGTCGGAGAGCGCACGAACACATGCACGACCGCGGCCGAGACGACGCTCCCGGGATCGGATGGTGAGGTCCAGGGATGGACAATCTGGGAGCCGCCAGCGTGGTGTGCAGCCCGTCCCCAAGGACCCGTCCAGCTCTTCGGGGCTGCTGCGTATCCCCGTGACAGCCACCAGGTAAGGCCGGTGTTATCCACCCGGATGACTGGTCGTCAACTTCCCGCTGTGCTCGGCAGTCGCCATCGTGGACACGTACGGACCTCCCCGGACCATCACAGCCGCCGACCGAAACTGACGGACGCTCACTCCGATCCGGACCAACCCCCTGGGCGACCGGACGGCCAGCGCATGTCAAGCATCCTGACAACCGGTGGGCAAGCATCCGGGCAACCACCAACAGGCACCCTTCGTGCCTGAACTAGCCCGGCCGCGGCCGGTGCCGACCCCGACAGCGAAGGACCAAGCCATGCCCGCAGTTCCGGACCCCCGACCCCGCCAAAACGCCGTCGCCGGTGACCTGCTCAGCGTCCCACAAGCGGCCGAACGCCTCGGCACGCCCGTGCGGTTCATCCGGCGACTCATTTCCGAGCGCCGAATCCGATTCTACAAAGTCGGGCGCTACGTCCGCCTCGACACCCACGACCTCGACGCCTTCATCGCCTCCGGCCGCGTCGAACCCGAGAACAAGTGACGGCCCTGGCCGCAACCGTCGATGACATCCGCTCTCGCGCGACCGAGGCGTCTTGTCGCCAGCCCGTCGTACCCTTCGAACGCTCCGCCGAACAGCCCATCACGGGCGAGGAGGCCTAGTCATGGCACATGTCGAAGACCGCTGGGAGAAGCAGGCCGACGGCGGCGTCCGCGTGCGGACCGACCGCTACGGCAAAGGCGACCGATGGCGGGCTCGCTACTTCGACCCGAACGGCCGGGAGCGCGCACGCACATTCGCACGCAAGGCTGATGCCGAGCGGTTCCTGGCTGGGGTGGAGGCGGACAAGTCGCGCGGGCTCTACGTGGACCCCGCCGCCGGACGGATCACGCTGCAGGAGTACGCCACGTCCTGGCAGGCAGCGCAGGTCCACCGGCGCACGACCGCCGCCGCCTTCGACTCCCACCTGCGCAACCACATCCTCCCGCTGCTCGGCCACCGCCCGATGGGAGCCATCACCCGTTCCGAGATCCAGGGCTGGGTCAAATCCCGCTCGGACGTGCTGGCACCCACGACCACCACGCTCGTGTACTCGGTGCTGCGCATGATCTTCCGCGCCGCCGTGGCCGACCGGGTGCTGGCGATCAGCCCGTGCGAACGGATCACCCTGCCCAAGGCGCCACCCCGCGAGGTCACGCCCCTCCCGGCCGAGGCGGTCGCCGGGCTCGCCGCCGCCGTGCCCGAGCGGTACCGGGCGCTGCTGATCTGCGCGGCCGGCACCGGGTTGCGCCAAGGGGAGGTCCTCGGACTGCGTCGCGACCGCGTCGACTTCCTGCGCCGGACCCTGACCGTGGACGGGCAGTTGATCCTGATGCCCGGAGCGCCCCCGTACCTGGCGCCACCCAAGACCACCGCCAGCTACCGGACCGTTCCCTTGGCCGACGTCGTGCTGGACGCGCTGGCCGCGCATGTGGCGGCCGTCCCGGCCGCGCTAACGCCTGACGCCCGCGGCCGTTCGGTCGAGCTGATGTTCAGCGACGACCACGGCCGGCCGATCGGGCGAACCTGGTTCCACCGCACCGTCTGGCGGCCTGCGGTGCTGGCGGCCGGTCTCCCGGCGGGCAGTCACTTTCACGAGCTGCGGCATTTCTACGCCTCCCTGCTCATCGACGGCGGGGAGAGCGTGAAGGTCGTCCAAGCCCGACTCGGCCATGCCACGGCGGACGAGACCCTCAACACCTACGCCCATCTGTGGCCGGACACCGAGGAACGGTCCCGGGCTGCGGTAGATGCCGGTCTCGGTCGTTCCCTGGCCGCCAGCCAGCCCAGAGAAGGGCAAGCGCGCAGGTCCGGGGACTAATGCGGGCAGCGACGCGGGCGACGCCGTAACCTTGGAAAGCCACGGCCGGACGGGCCGCGGCAAAACGTGGGCGAGTGGTGGTCGTGACGGTCTTCGAACGCATCACGGTGGAGCCGGGGAAGATGGGCGGCCAGCCGTGCATTCGCGGTTACCGCTTCACCGTGGCGCATCTGGTCCGACTGGTAGCCGCGGGCCAGAGCTTCGAGCAGATCCACGAGGACTTCCCGTTCCTCGAAGCCGACGATGTCCGCGAGGCCCTGCAGTACGCAGCGGCCGCGTCTGAGGTGACGATGCTCCCGTTGCAGGACAGCGCTTGAGGTTTCTGGTCGACCAGAACCTTTCGAGCGCGATCTGCCAGCCCCTGGCTTTGGCGGGTCACGACGTCGTTCACGTGCAGTCGGTGTCGCTGGACCGGGCCGACGACGCCCAGATCCTGGAGTACGCGGCGCAGGAACGGCGCATGATCATCAGCTCCGACACCGACTTCGGAGCGCTTCTCGCCGCCAGCCGCTCGCGAGGGCCCTCCGTGGTGTTGACCAGGGAAGTGTCAACTCTTCCTGTCGGCGAGCTCGCGAGGCTCTTGGTGGCCAACCTTCCAGCCGTGGCTGAGGACCTCGAGGCGGGCGCCATCGTGGCGGTGACGGCTTCGGCGATTCGGGTTCGGAAGCTGCCCCTGCCGTAGCCCGGCGGGTTGCTGGACAGACGCTGACGGACCGTCATAAACCGCTGCGGACCGCGGTGTCTCGTCGAGCTGTGACGGCCCAGAGACGGCCCAGACGGGCCTGTGGACGACAAAACCGCAGGTCAGGGGCCTACTCGGACGTATCGCCACAGAATCCGGCTTACAGGCCGGCTCGTCGCCCCGAGGTTACTCACAGGTCGCTCTTGGTACCGGCACGAGCAGATGCACGACGACTTCGCGTCCCCGAAACAGTCGGCGTCCGCGAGGCTGGAAAATCTACACAGAACTATGTATAGTTTCCGGTATGAGTCTTGCTGCGGCCGAGCCGCTGCCGATCGCCGAGGCAAGTCGGCGCGGCGTCTCCAAGCTGGTCGCCGATGCCGAGAACGGCCATGCCACGATCCTGCGCAGGCACGCAGAGCCTGTTGCTGCCGTGATCAGTTTCCAGGAGCTGCAGCGCTTGCAGGGCCTTGAGCGGGACCTGGTCGATCTCGCTTTGGTCCTGGCCCGCGCAGCCACGGACACCGGCCGCCGGACCTCTCTGGACGAGGCGATCGCGTCGATGGGGTTCACGCGCGACCAGCTGGCGTCTCTGGACGATCCCGCGTAGCGCGTGCCGCCGAGGAAGCGCGGTGGGCAATCCGGACCCGCCGAGGTCTGGCTGACCGAGCCGGCGATCGAAGACCTGCGACGCCTGGACGGCGCGCCGCTGGTGTGGGCACTAAAGAAGATGGTCCTGCTCGAGACCGACCCCCTCGCAGGCGAACCTCTGCTCGGGTCACTGGTGGGCTACCGCAAGCTCGTGGTCGGCAACCGGGACTGGCGGATCGTCTGGCGGGCTACCACTGATGAGCGCGGGACGCTCACTGTCGAGGTCGCGGAGGTGTGGGCCGTCGGTGCCCGTGCCGACGGCGAGGTCTATGCCGAGATGGAACGGCGCGTGGCTTCGCTGGGGGAGTCGCCCGTGCGGCGGTCCCTGGAAGCGATCGTCGGCGATCTGGGCAAGGCCGCACGAGCGGTCGAGGTCAGCCCGGTCGCGGCTGCCCCGTCGGCCCCCGAGTCGTGGCTGGTCGACCGATTGGTGCACACGGCCGGCCTGCGCCGCGCCGAGGTCTTGGCGATGACCAGCGAACAGGCCGTGGATGCGTGGACGGACTTCATCACCCGCCAGCGCTGATCCGACCCAGAGGCCGACCCATCGCCGGTGACTGACGGTCACTCAGAAACAGTCACGGATCATGGCGGACTGCGTCGGACCGGCGAAGTGGTGACGGCCCAGAGACGGCCCGGGCGGGTCTTGCGCACCACAAAACCGCGTCAGAGGCGCGACCTGATGTATGGCCACAGGATCCGGCATACAGGCCGGCTCGTCGCCCCGCACTCCGCACCGCCGCTGGTGAGGTGTCAGTGCTCGGGGAGAGGGCAGACCGGCTCTGCGCTCACTTGCAGCCCGGTGCAGCCTCATAGGTCCACCTCAATGCGGCGGCGTCCCGCCGAAGAGAAGAAGGTCTCGTTCGTACCAGCCGTCGAACTCGACGCGCGTGATCTCGTCGAGTGGCCACTGCGAGACGGTTCCCGCCCATTCCCCCGTCGGGCTGATCTCGGCGAGGGTCACGGTTGATTCGCTCCAGCCGATGGGTACACCGATGTAGCAGGTGTCCGACGACTCCTCCTCGAACTGGAGGTTCACCAGAGTCGCCGCCGCGTGAGCCGACTCAATGACGCCGCGGGTTGAGGACAGGTCAACCGAAGTGTCCGGACCTGCCGGTGGCCACAACCCGGCGGCTTCCAGCCCGCGTCGTTGCAGTTCGTGTTGCCGGCTGGTGACCACGCGGTGCACATCCCCGATCCGTAGGGCGAGGAACCCGATCGGCCGGTTGTGCTCCAAGCGTTGGAGGAGTACCCACTCATCGCCGACGTCCAAGACGTATCCGTCGAGATCCTCGGCGAAAGTGTTGCTGCGGTTCAGGCGCACATTCCGCAGATCCTCGACCGCCTGTTTCAGCCGTGCCCGGATTTCGTCGACCACGCTCGGCAGTATGCCGCGGTTGCCGGCTGCGGATCGCGATCCAGCCGTTCAGCCGATGGCCATGTCGGTGGCTGCGCTGTCCCATGGTCGCGAGGGGGCGCCACGGGCGCACCGGCTCATGGGCGCAGATGGTCGGTGAGGTCGGGTGCGAGTTGGACGGTTGACGACGGAAGCCCTCTTATGGGTCCTCGGCTTCTCGGTGTACGTCGCGGCGCTGGTCGTGCGTCACCACGTGCTCGGAGGTACGACCAGTTGCGAGCTGCTCGCCAGCACCTCGAACTACGGCGAGCCGGCGTGGACGTGGCTCCCGCCCGGAACCACCTGCACGTACACCGTCTGGGACGGGCACTACGGCACGACCTTCACGACCGGGCCGGGGCCGTGGACCTACGTCCTCCCCACCCTGCTCAGCTGCTGGGCGCTCTTCATCCTCCGGCGCCGCCGCGTGTGGCGTGTGAAAGAGATCGAGGACGAGCTCGCGTCCTGACCGTCCAGCGCCAGGCCCCGCGATGATCACCGGTTCGGCCCATGCGTCCGAACCGTTCGGCCGACGCGAATCGGACGCGACCGGCCCGACCATGACAGGACATGTCGGGGGCATCGAACCGGGGGCAATGGCGCATGCGCGCAAACGTCAAGAGCTGGGTGTGCGCGTTCGCGTCCGCCGGGGTGATCGTGGTCGGGCTGTCCGGGTGCGGGGACGAGGCGTCGGCGGATCAGCCGGCGTTCCTGGTCCCGGCCGCCGCGGAGACGACGGCGGCGTCACCCACGCCTGAGCCGACCCCTGAGCCGACCCCTGAGCCGACCCCTGAGCCGACCCCGGAGCCGACCCCGGAGCCGACGGAGAGCGCGACGCCGTCGAGCACGCCCGAGCCGGTCGAGACCCCGGTCCCGACGCCCGTCCCGACCCCGGTTGCCACTCCGGTCGCGACGCCGAAGCCGACCCCGAAGGCAACGCCGAAGCCCACGCCGAAGCCCACGCCGAAGCCGGCGCCGGCGGCGTACTACGCCAACTGCACCGAGGTCCGGAACGCCGGCAAGGCTCCGATTTTCCGCGGGCAGCCGGGCTACAGCAGCAAGCTCGACCGCGACGGCGACGGCGTCGCCTGCGAGTGATCAGGACTCGTCGAGCTCCGCGCTGACGCCCCACTCCCCGCCGACGCAGTCGAGGCCGGGGGGAGGGGTGGTGGTGAGGGTGTCGAGGCCGACGGCGTCGACGAGGGCGTCGAGGGCGGAGATCGGGGTGCGGGCGTCGAGGACGCGGCCCCCGCGTTCGGTCAGGAGCCGCCGGGCGGCGGTGAGGAAGGTCTGCTCGTCGGTGACGACGAAGTCGGCGCGGACGTCGACGCTGAGGCGGGTCGACTCGCCGTCGACCTCCTCGAGGTCCCAGTCGTCGTCCTCAGTCTCCGGGATCGCGAAGACCGTGCCGTACTCGTCGGTGACCTCGGCCACGGCCTCGTCGAACGCGGCGCCGGCGAGACGGACCGCCTCGGCGCGGGCCTCGACGGCTTCCGGGTCGTCTGCTGCCATCGTGGTCGTCAGCGCCAGCGCGCGCAGCGCCGCGACGACCTCGTCCAGTCGCCGCTCGATCTCCACCGCAGTCATCGTCGCCCTCCCGTTCGTCGAACGGGAACGACGCTAGCGGCTACCAGCCGGCGTGCTTGACGGCCCACTCCAACGCGTGGTCCGCGATCTCCTCCCAGCCCGCCTGCGCCGGGAGCAGATGGGCGTAGCCCTCGTACTCCTCGACCTCGGTCACCGTGAGCTTGGACTTGTAGTGCTTGGCGTTCGAGCGCTGGACCGACGGCGGCATGATGTGGTCCTCGCTGCCGGAGACGAACAGCAGCGGCGCGCGGTCGTCGTTGCCGTAGTTGACGTGGATGTCCTGCGGGCCCGGCATGAAGTTCGCGAGCACGCTGTTCCAGAGCACCCGCCCCGACGCGGGGATGTGGTACCGCTCGTACAGCGCGAGCGACTCCTCCTCGGAGAACGTGTTGGTGAACGCGTACCGCCACTGATCCGGCGTCAGACCCACGGCCCTGTGGTGGTTGGCCGGGTTCTTCAGCACCGGGAACGTCGACTTGATCTGCGAGAGCGGCGTGACGTGGACGCCCTCGGTCGGCGCGGAGTTGAACGCGACGGCGGCCGCGCCGTATCCGCGGTCGAGGAGCACCTGCGTGAAGGCGCCGCCGGCCGAGTGGCCCATCAGGATCGGTGGCTCGTCGAGCGCCGCCACCACCGACGTCAGGTGCTCGATGATCGCCGGCGCCGTCAGCGTCTCGATCGGCGTCGGGTCGGCGTTGAGCGCCTCGACCTCGACCTCGAAGCCGGGGTACGCCGGCGCGATGACCTGATATGCGGCCGCGGTGTAGCGCGCGACCCAGTGCTCCCAGCTGCGAGGCGTCACCCAGAACCCGTGGATCAGCACGATCGTCTTCATGTCAGGAGCCCCTTCGGAGTCGGCGGTCTCCCGGCGGCGGTGTCCTCCGTCGGGAGGGATCTGTGCGGGAACCTAGGAGTCCTGATCCGCGCCGGATCGGCTGACGGTGCCGCGCCGTCGGCCCACGCTGCCCGGGGAGGAGGTGCGGGGGTTTGCTCGTCCTCGACACCGCCACGCTGCCCGAACGCGACCGGCGGGAGGCGCTCGTCTCGACGCTGCGGGAGACCTCCGGCGCGTCCCGCGTGACGCTCGAGGACCCGGAGCCGGTGACCGCACGGCTCGACCTGTGGGTCTTCGGCAACGCCGCCATCTTCCGCACCGCCTCCACCGGCGTCGCGATGCTGCGGACGGCCAAGGCGGCGCGCTCCGCCTCCGGGGAGCACGTCGCGATCGGCGTCCAGGAGTTCGGCGTCGCGCACCACCGGGAGGGTTCGGCGGCGCGTACGGTCTCCGCCGGGTCGGCCGTCGTCATCGACGTCGCCCGGCCTTTCGAGTACCGCTGGCGCTCCTGGGGCGCGGCACGGTCGCTCAACGTCCCGCACGCCGACCTCGCGCTGCCCATCGACGTCGTCGTCCGGGCCGGGACGCGGCTGGCGACGAGCCCCCTCCACCGTCTGGTGCTCCGTCACATCGCCGACCTCACGCGCGACGCCGACGCGCTGAGCGCCGGCCCCGGGGCCGAGGCCCTCGGCACCGCGAGCGTCGAGCTGGTGCGGGCCCTCATCGTCACCGCGGGGGACGGCGCGCCGAACGCCCGCGACGTCCTGGAACAGACGCTGATCACCCAGGTCCGCGCCTACGTCCGTCAGCACCTGACCGACGTCGACCTGACGCCGGAGTCGATCGCGGCCGCGCTGTCCGTCTCACCGCGGCACCTCTACCGGGCCTGCGCGGCCGCGAACCTGCGTCTGGAACCGTGGATCATCGAACGGCGCCTGGAACGGGCCAAGGCCGAACTGGGACATCCCGCCTCCCGGCACCGCACGATCGCGGGAATCGCGCGCCGCTGGGGTTTCCGGGACCCGACGCACTTCTCCCGCCGCTTCCGCGAGGCCTACGGCGTCCTGCCCAGCGAGTGGCGCCGGATGTGCGCCGAGGAACGGTGAATCTCTCCGAGGAGAATCCTTCAGCCATCGGGGTGAGGCTCCGACAAGGCCAGTGTGAAGATCCGGACCGCCCTGACCCCCGCCCTCGCTGCCGCGCTCGTGCTGCCGGCCGCCGTCCTGACCGCGGCCCCCGCCGCGGACGCCCGGTCGTGCAAGGCACCGACGGGGATCCTCCGGACGCCGGTGGACAAAACGATGTCCCTGCCCGGCGGCGCGACGGTCCGCATCTGGGACACCGGTGACCGCAAGCGCAACATCGACGAGGTGCGGATCGTCGCGGTCCGCATCCAGAGGGGCAGCTTGATCCCGCGGGCCGTCACCGCCTCGACCCTGTCGAAGGCCGCGACGCCGAAAACCCAGGCCGCGAAGGCCAACCGCGCCGTCGTCGTCGTCGTCAACGGGGGAGTGTTCGACCCCAGCGGTCCGTCGATCCCGGTCCGGTCGCAGGTCCTCAACGGCGCCGTGCGCAAGGGCACACGGGCGGTCGACCAGGGCATCGCGCTCTACGAGAAGAGCCGCACCGCGGAGTGGACGCTGCACAAGACCGTCGGCACGGTCAGCACCGGTGCCCACGGCAGCCGCGAGGTCGGAAACGTGAACTGGCAGTCCCTGCCCGGCGACGGTGTCGCCGTCTACACGCGAGCCTGGGGCACCTCGGCCCACCCCGCCGGAAACCGGACGGTCGTGGTCAAGAAGGGCAAGGTCACCAAGATTCTGACGAGCCGTAAGGCGGGGGCGAAGCGGCCCGGCAGCGGCGAGACCTGGTTGACCGCGCGCAACGGCAGCGGCACCGCCTCCTGGCTTCAGGGCCTGCGCGTGGGCGAGGCCGTGACGGTCTTGACGCAGCAGTCCGGCGTGCTCCCGTTCCTCGACGGCCGCCCCGGTGTCGGGCGGCCCGACAGCCTCGTCGGGGTCAGCTCCGCGATGGTCCGGTGGGGCCAGAACCTCGCCGGCTGCGGCTCCCGCGACGAGACCCTCCGCCCCCGCTCCGGGCTGATGTGGACCGCGAACGGCGACCTGATCGTCGCCGCCGTCGCCGGTCGGCCGAACGCCGCGGCCGGGGGCGCGACCGCCCACCAGTGGGGCGAGTACATGAAGCAGCTCGGCGCCGTGCACGCGGTGAACCTCGACGGCGGGACGTCCACGACCCTGCTCGTCCGGACCAAGGTCGGCGGCCCGCTGATCCGCCTCGACCGGTCCGGCGGGTCCTTCCAGCGGGCCGTCCCGGACGCACTCACCTTCCAGGTGCCGTAGGCGCGCGAATCCGCGTTCCTGCAGGCATTTCACAGCTACCGGCCTCCGTCCGGGTGACACGCGTCCGCGCTCTCCCACGACTTGATCAATAACCGGAAGAACTCCCCCCGTCGGCACCAAGATCACGCACACTTCGGGTGGGGGATCGGTGCGCAGCGGAGCGCACCGGCAGCCGATGCGGGTGGGGGTCTGCATGGGCAGCAACACGGGTCGCAACGTCCGGCGGTGCACGGCGCCGACCGTGGCCGCGGGTGCGGCGATGGCGATGATCGGCGCGTACGCGACGGCGACCATGGGGTCGTCCGAGGCGTCCGTCCCGGACCTGGGCACCCTGCCCGGGGAGCACCGGGCCCTGCCCCTGCTCGGGCTCGACGACATCGAGCCCTACGAGGTCGGTGAACTCCTCGCCGGCCTGTCCGAGCGCACCGCCGCCCGCTTCCTCCCCGAGGACGTCGCCGCGCCGGTCCCGACTGCCGCCGCCGCGCCCCAGGTCCGCAACCCCGACAAGGGGAGGGACGTGCCCGCCGGCTGCCGGCCCGCGACGAAGCTGCTGCGCCAGGACCCGGTGAAGCGGTTCAACCTCCCCGGCGGCGCCTCGGTCCGCATCTGGGACACCGGCTCCAAGTCCAATCCGATGCACGAGACCCGCCTGGTCGCCGTCCGCATCCCCAAGGGGACGCTCGCCCCGTCGGTGCTCACGCCGTCCTCCGCGCTCGGCGCGCTCGCGACCCCGGCCTCGATGGCCGCGGGGGAGAAGAAGGCCGTCGTCGTCATCAACGGCGGGGTCTACGACACCAGCACGAAGATCCCGACCGGCGCGGTTCAGGTCGGGTCCAAGCCGCGCAAGGCCGACAGCCTCGGCACCCGGGCCATCGCGATCTACGACGGCCTGAAGTCCGCCGTCGTCGCCCGCACCGGGCTCACCGGCGTCCTCGCCTCCGACTCGGGCGAGATCCCGATCGCGGCGATCAACTGGGAGCAGCTCTCCAAGCAGGGCATCACCGCCTACACGCGCAGCTGGAACGCCAAGAAGCACCCGGCCGGCCCGCGGACCGTCGTCGTCCGCGGCGGCAAGGTCCGGGCCGTCCTGTCCAAGGCGGCCGGGATGCGCCGCCCCGCCTCCGGCGAGACCTTCCTGACCGCCCCGCGCGGCACCAGGTTCGCCAAGGCGCTCCAGGCCCTCCGCGTCGGCGACAAGGTCTCGCTGTCCACCGCGGTCGAGAGCGTCCGCGAGGACTTCGCCGAGCGGCCCGCCCTCGAGGCGCCCTCGGCGGTCCTCGGCGTCAGCGCTGCGCTCGTCCGCTACGGCCACGTGACCGCCCCCTGCAGCGCCCGGGACAACCAGCTCCGGCCCCGCAGCGCCCTCGCCTGGACCGCCGACGGCGACATGCTCGTCGTCGCGGTCGCCGGCCGGGCGATCTCCGGCGGCACCCGCTTCGGCGGCGCCTCCGCCTACGGCTGGGGCCAGTACCTGCAGCAGCTCGGCGCGGTGTCCGCGGTCAACCTCGACGGCGGCGGCTCGACGGCCCTGCTGGTCCGCCGCTCCGCCGGCGGGAAGCTGGAGCGGCTGGACCGCAGCGACAAGGACGCCCAGCGGCCGGTCGCCAACGCGCTGGCGTTTCGGACCGACTGACCTCCGCGCGGATACGGAGGCTCGCGGCGTAAATCCGTCCTTTCCCAGCCAGACCGGTGATCATGGTCGGCGGGGAGGGGGACGAACGTGGACGGATGGCTCCGGCGGGCCGGTGTGCCGGCCCTGACGGCCGTCGTCGCGCTGACGGCGCTCGGCCCGGACGGGGCCGCGGCCCCGCACGCGGCGACGACGGCGCTCGCCCCGTCCCCACCCGTCGTCGCCGCCGGGTCGGCCGCCCCGGCGGAGTGCCGGACCCCCACGACGCTGGTCCTCGAGTCGCCGAAGCAGGCGTTCGAACTGCCCGGCGGGGCGACGGTGCGGATCTGGCAGAACCGGCTGACCAAGAAGCGGACCAAGCGCTTCGTCGCCGTCACGATCCCGGCCGGGACGCTCGTCCCGCGGGCGCTCGCCGCCCGCAACCTCACCCGCCCGGCGAAGCCCGAGAACCAGGTCGCCCCCCACCCGAACGCCGCCGTCGCGATCAACGGCGCGGTCTACGACACCAAGACCGGCGTCCCGCGCCGCGCGCTGGTCGTCGACGGCGAGATCCGCAAGGCGAGCAGCGAGGAGAGCCAGGGCCTCGCGCTCTACTCGGACACCCGCTCGGCCGCGTGGGTCCTGCAGCAGCTCGCCGGCGAGGTGCGGACCTCGCACGGGTCGCTCCCGCTCGGGGCGATCAACTGGCAGGAGCTCTCGATGGCGGGCGTCAGCGCCTACACCCGTGCCTGGGGTCCGCGGGCGCATCCGGCCGGGCGGCGCACCGTCGTCGTGACCGACGGACTCGTGACGGCGATCCTCGGCGGGCAGAAGCGGCCCCGCACGCGCCCGGGACCCGGCGAGCTCCACCTGACCGCGCCGGACGGGACGATCCACGCCGAGGCCCTCAAGCAGCTCGTGCCCGGTGACCTCGTCAGCCTCGCCACCGATCTCACCGGCGACCGGCCCTTCGAGACCGGCCGCCCGCCGGTCGGGGAGCCCGACGGGCTGATCGGCGTCAGCTCCGCGCTGGTCCGCCGCGGGGTGAACTACGCCGGCTGCGGCGGCCGCGACAACAAGCTCCGGCCCCGCTCCGCGCTCGCCTGGACGGCGAACGGCGACCTGATCGTCGCCGCGGTCTCCGGTCGCGGGAAGAAGGGCAAGGGCACCGCCGGCGCGAGCGCGAGCCAGTGGGCGGAGTACCTGCTGCACCTCGGCGCCGTCTCCGCGGTCAACCTCGACGGGGGCGGGTCCACGGCCCTGTTCGTGCGCCGCTCGGTCGGCGGGCCGCTCGTCCGGCTCGACCGGACCTGGGGCGGTCAGCGCAAGGTCGCCGACTCCCTCGCCTTCGAGGTCCCGACGCCCTGAGGCGGTCGAGGCGGCCGGGGCACCCCCAGTCACGTCAGCGCAGGCGGCCACCGACGGCGGCGACGAGCCCACGGACCGCGGTCCGGCGGAGGTAGTTCCTGGCCGGCCGCGGCCCGAACTCGACGGTGATCGCCTCGCCGGCGTGGGTGGCGTTGAACCAACCCGTCAGCGTGCCCCGGCACGGCCCGCCGCAGTCGATGTCGCGGCGCGGCAGCTTCAGCTCGCGGCTCAGCGCGCGGGCGAGACCCCGGCCCTTGTTCACGCTCGTGTCGACCGCCGCGAACGGCTGGTGGAGCGAGACCACGACGTCCGGGTCGACGCGGTCGAGGAAGCGCATGATCGCCTTCGTCTCGCGCTCGGACGCGGCCGTGCGCCCGGCGCCGGAGACCGAACGGCTCCAGCGGTGCGGGAAGTTGCGGTTGAGGTCGACCCCGCGGGCGTTGGCCCGGCGGCCGGTCGCGGCCCCGTCCGGGTTGAGGACCGGGATCACCCACAGGTCCACGCGGGTGACGGTCTGGGCGGTGTCGCGCAGCCTCCGGAGCGTCAGCCCGGGCGCGCGTTCGGAGCCGTGCATGACGCCGAGAAGGACGACGGTCCGCGCCGCGTTCGCCTCCCCGAGGCGGTAGGCGCGGATCTGGCGGCCCCGGACGGTCGTCCCGATCGTCCGGACCTCGGCCACCGCCGACCGGGTCGAAGCCTGGTGGTCGGACGCAGAGTCGGAGGTGGCGGTCGGGGTGGCGGCCGGTGCGGCCGACCCCGGTGTGCTCAGCGGTGCGCTCAGCGCGATCGCGGTGGCGAGCCCGCCCGCGATCAGGGCGGGCAGCGGCCGGAGGTGCATCCGGCCAGCCTGCCATGCGCCGCGGTGGTGTCAGCCCCAGGTCGAGCCGTTCGACTCGGCGGGGGACTTCGCCGCCGGGGCGTCGATGTCGGCGTCGACCGGAGCCGGCACGAAGTGGAGAACCTCGCCGCCGTTGATCGAGTACTCGGCCGCGATGTTGTAGTCGGTGAACTCGGTGACGAAGGCGGCCAGCGCCGCGTCGTAGACGTCCCCGTCCGTGCTGTCGATGACCAGCTCGACACCGTTCTCGACCGGGTAGACGAACCAGCTCTGGACACCGCTCATGTCGTGCTCCTTAGACCCCTGTTCGCGGCCCCCCGCGAAGTTGGCCCTCAGACCTCGATCCGGGTCCGGCGGTTTCCCCCTCCGGACAAGTTCAGACGTTCGTTGACCGACCATCGACCGAACGGTTGAGCCCGTCCGGATGAATCCGGACGACCGGGACGACTCGAACGCCCCCGGCCGGGGGTGGATTTGACCCGGAGCGGACCGGGGGGCCGGCCCCGGATCGGGGCTCAAGATCGACCGCTCGGTCGTCCGGTTGCGTCCGGTTGGCCCCGGCCCCATCGCGGTGTTATTACGGAGGAAGCGGACATTTCGCCGACGTCGGCATCAGCCGTTCGGTCAAGACCTGCCCATCGTTCCGCGCGGCGGTGTTGACGTGCGGTGTCATGAGGAACGCGGACCGGCAGATCTGCGTCGTAGCAGGCACAGATGATCAAGCTCGCCGGTCGCTCCGACCGCGTGCAGGCCACGAACACCGGGAAGGAACCGACCCGCCATGACCGCCACCGCCCCTTCTCGGGAGCACGGCCGGGCGCAGTCTCCGTACGCGCGTCCCGAAGCGCCCGACCGCGAGAAGAAGCCGCGGGAGTTCCGCCTCGACCGGACGGCGGCCTGGCTGGGCGGCATCGCCCTCGCGTGTGCCGTCGTGCCGATGCTGCGGTGGGCGACCATCGCGTTCGGCACCGCCGCACTCCTGATGGGCATCACGTCCCTGGGTCGTCCGAAGCGCGCCGGCGCCCGCCGCGACGTCGCCGGGATCGCCATCGCGCTCGCCGTCCTGTCCGGCTTCGGCATGGTCGCCTCGCAGACGGCCTTCAGTGCCGTCGCCGGTGAGAAGAAGAAGCCGGTCGTCAACACGGCCCCGCCGGAGGTCGTCCAGGCGCTGACCACCGAGCAGGTGCTCTCGCGCCAGGCGAAGGTCGAGATCGGCAAGGCCTCCTCGGAGCTGGACCCGTCCGGCATCAAGGAGAGCTCGCTGACGGTCTCGATCACGAACACCGGCGGCAAGACGCTCTCGTTCGACTTCGAGTTCGTCGCCCTGGACGCCAAGGGCAAGGAGATCACCCGCGACAACGCCTTCGTCCCCACGCTGGGTGACGGCAAGATCGCGACGATCAAGGTCTTCAACATCCTCGGCAACGAGATGGCGGAGAAGCTGTCCGGCGCGACCTTTCAGGTCGTCAAGGCCAGCTCGTACTGAGCCGAGAAACCCGGTGGAGCACCTCCACCGGGGCGCTCGCTCGACCGGCGCAACCGCCAGCAATCCATCCGGGCCCGGATTAAGATCGGTCACGGAGCGGCGGCCGTTCGGTCAAATTGGACCAACTCCACCTGCGCGAACCGCGCAGAAGGAGCAGGCTGGATGTGCACCATCGCGGGGGAACGCGAACGCAGTGCGCCGGGGGAAGGATCGCGGTAGCCATGTTCAGCTCGGGAAAAGGCAACACCACGGAGTCGGGACGAGAGATTCCGGAATGGATGCTGCCCGAACAGCAGGGCCGGCACTGGTACGGCCGCAAGCGGAAGTCTGACTACCGCAAGCCCACCCCCAAGGGCGGCTACGACCGCTTCCGCGGCTACGACGCGATCGTCGACGAGGACGAGGAGACCGGTCGCGAGGGCGTCGACATGCCCGCCGCGATCCTGGTCCTCGGTGGGGTCGCGCTGGTCCTGTCGTTCGTCCCGCTGATCAAGTACGTCGCGGTCCTGTTCGCGATCGTCGCCGTCGTGCTCGCGACCCGCGAGTTCGCGCGGATCGACCCGTTCGCCAAGATCAAGCTCAAGGGCAAGGACGTCCGCGACCAGCGCTTCTGCCGGATCGGCCGCTTCCTCGCGATCCTCGCCGTGGTCTCCGTCGTCGCCTCCACGCTGTGGGGCATCAAGGTCGACCGGGACAACCGCATCAAGGCCGGCGAGGGCGGCACCAGCAAGGTCCTCGAGCAGGACCTGCGCGTCGAGTTCGGCGTCTTCGAGGTCGGCCAGGACGCCGTCGGCGCCGAGACCCGTCGCCTCCCGATCACGTTCGGCAACAAGGCCGACAGCACCCGCTCGTTCGAGGCCCAGATCGAGTGCCTCGACGGCGACAACCGCCGCATCGCGAGCCAGACCCTCTTCGCGCCGAAGATGCGCGCCGGCGAGGAGCGCTCGATCGACGCGTTCGGCTACGTCGACTCCGAGACCACCCAGCAGCTCAAGACCGCGACCTGCCGCGTCGCCACCGCGAAGTCGGAGTAAGCACTTCTTCGTAGCGTCCGGCCAACTGTGGGCTATAGGCCACAGTTGGCCGGACGTTGCGGTTAAGGCAACGTGAGGATCTCGGCGCCGGAGTCGGTGACGAGGAGCGTGTGCTCGAACTGGGCGGAGCGCTTGCGGTCCTGGGTGACGACGGTCCAGTCGTCGTCCCACATGTCGTAGGACTCGGTCCCGAGGGTCAGCATCGGCTCGATGGTGAAGGTCATCCCCGGTTCCATCAGCGTCGCGTAGTGCTCGGTGTCGTAGTGGGGGATCACCAGCCCGGAGTGGAACGCGGTCCCGATCCCGTGCCCGGTGAAGTCCCGGACGACGCCGTAGCCGAAGCGCTTGGCGTAGGACTCGATGACGCGGCCGATGACGTTGATCGGCCGGCCCGGGCGGACGGCCTTGATCCCGCGGTTCAGGGCCTCCTGGGTCCGCTCCAGCAGCAGCGCCGACTCGGAGTCGATCTCGCCCACGGGGTAGGTCGCGTCGGTGTCGCCGTGGACACCGTGGATGTAGGCCGTGATGTCGACGTTCACGATGTCGCCGTCGACGAGCTCGCGGGAGTCCGGGATCCCGTGGCAGATCACCTCGTTGACCGAGGTGCACAGCGACTTCGGGAAGTGCCGGTACCCGAGCGTCGACGGGTAGGCGTCGTGGTCGCAGAGGAACTCGTGGCCGATGCGGTCGAGCTCGTCGGTGGTGATTCCGGGGCGGATGTGGGACGCGACCTCGACGAGCGCCTGCGCGGCGATCCGGCCGGCGATCCGCATCTTCTCGATCGTCTCGGCGTCCTTGATCTCCGAGCCCTCGAAGCGGTCCGGCGCCGGCTTGCCGACGTACGGCGGTCGCGGGATGTGGGCGGGGACCTGCCGCAGGGGCGAGACCTTGCCCGGGAGCACCGAGGGAGCCGGAGCGGTACGCGAAGCCATGCCTGGCAGTCTAGGTGGGGTGTCCGTACGTCGAATCGTGTCGCTGGTCCCGTCGCTGACCGAGGCCGTCGGCGAGACCGCGCCGGAGCTGCTGGTCGGCGTGACCGACTGGTGCACCCACCCACCGGGCCTGGACTGCGCCCGGGTGCGGGGGACGAAGAACCCCGACGTCGACGCGATCGAGGCCCTGGCGCCGGACGTGGTGCTCGCCGCCTTCGAGGAGAACCGGCAGCCCGACCTCGACGAGCTCCGCGCCCGCGGTCTGGAGGTCTGGGTCAGCGACATCCGCGACGTCGACTCCGCCCTGACCTCGCTCGCCGCGATGCTGGAGCGGTGCGGGCTGGGCCGGCCGGACTGGCTCGCCGCGGCCGAGGCGGCCTGGGCGCAGCCCGCCCCGACGCCGCGGCGGAAGGTCGCGGTGCCGATCTGGCGCAAGCCGTGGATGGTCGCCGGCGCGGACACGTTCACGACGTCGGTGCTCGACCGGCTCGGTCTCGACAACGTCTTCGACGACCCGCCGGCCGACGCGTCCGAGCGCTACCCGAAGGCCGACCCGGACGAGGTCCGCGTCCGCGGGGCCGAACTGATCGTCCTGCCCGACGAGCCGTACGTCTTCACCGCGCTCGACGGGCCGGAGGCGTTCCCCGGGCTGGACGTCGCGCTGGTGTCCGGGCGGCTACTGACCTGGTACGGCCCCTCGATGGCCACCGCTCGCGAGGAGCTCCTCGCCGCGATCGCCGCCGCGCGCCCCGGTGAGGACTGGGCCGTCGATCGGGGGTAGGCCCTCGCGCGGCACGAGCTGCGTGAGGAACCAGGCGAAGAGCAGGTTCAGCGCCGTGCTGCCCAGCGCGGCGCCGTAGAGGGCGGCCGTGGACGGGTCCGGGGTGTTGACGACGGTCATCGTCGGGAAGCCCGTCCCGACGAGGCCGACGACGCACGCGACCGGCCCGAGCAGGAACACCGCGGCCAGCCCGGCGGCCGGGTCGAACGAGCGCCGGATGCGGGCCGCCCCGATGCCGATGCTCGCGCAGATGCACGCGACCCCGAGCGAGACCCAGATCGGGAAGCCCGCGACGCGGAACGGGTGCGGGCCGAAGTAGTCGTAGGTGTCGAGCTGGGTGCCGGTGATCTCGGTGGCGATGGCGAACACCCACATGCCGCCGAGAGCCTTGGCAATGGTCGCCCGGGTTGCGCCGCGCTCGGTCAGGTACCAGAACAGCAGGCCGACGCCGCCGAAGAACGCGGCGTAGGAGAAGAACACCCAGACCGGCAACGAGGCGTCGAACGAGCTGTACATCGTCTGCTGGCCCGGCCGGTAGTACCACATGTTCGCGAGCCGGTTGTTGAGCGGTTCGACCATGCCGGCGAGCAGGGTGCCGGCCACGATCGCGGCCGGCGTCGGAGTCCGCCAGCGCCGGCCGAGCCGGAACGCGCAGACGAGGAAGACCGCCAGACCTGCGAAGGTGCCGACGGTCATGATCGCTTGCCCCGTGGTGTTCACCGGCTCGGCCGCCGGGGGTA
This sequence comes from Sporichthya polymorpha DSM 43042, assembly GCF_000384115.1. NCBI lineage: Bacteria > Bacillati > Actinomycetota > Actinomycetes > Sporichthyales > Sporichthyaceae > Sporichthya > Sporichthya polymorpha. The sequence continues at coordinate 5,045,774 of NZ_KB913029.1, read as the reverse complement.
CCGGCAGGGAGGTCAGCAGCATGTGAGCCAGTTAACACCAGCGTTGAACAGCTCGTCAACGCTGGTGTCGACTGGGCTCGCGTCAGTGGTAGCTGTGCTCGTGGGTCGGGAACGTCCCGCCGACGACGTCGGCCGCGTAGGCCTTCGCCGCCTCGGTGAGCACCCCGCGCATGTCCGCGTACCGCTTGACGAAGCGCGGCGTGCCCTCGCGCAGGCCGACCATGTCCTGCCAGACCAGCACCTGGGCGTCGCAGTCCGGCCCGGCGCCGATCCCGATCGTCGGGATGCGCAGTTCGGCCGTGATCTGCTTCGACACCTCGGCCGGGACCATCTCCAGGACGACCGCGAACGCGCCCGCCTCCTGGACGGCGTGGGCGTCGGCGAGCACCTGCTCCGCCGCCGAACCCCGGCCCTGGACGCGGTAGCCGCCGAGGCCGTGCTCGCTCTGCGGCGTGAAACCGATGTGGCCCATCACGGGCACGCCGGCGTCGACGATCGCCCGAATCTGGGGCGCGACGCGGACGCCGCCCTCCAGTTTCACGGCGTGGACGTTGCCCTCCTTCATGAACCGGATCGCCGTCTCCAGCGCCTGCTGGGGCGAGACCTGGTAGGACCCGAAGGGCAGGTCACCGACGATCAGCGCCCGCTTGCTGGCGGCGACCACCGACCGGCACAGGGGGAGGAGCTCGTCGACGGTCACCGGAACAGTCGTCTCGTAGCCGTAGACGTTGTTCGCGGCGCTGTCGCCGATCAGCAGCACGGGAATCCCGGCCGCGTCGAAGATCTCGGCCGTGTACATGTCGTACGCGGTGAGCATGGGCCAGCGTTCGCCGCGTTCCTTCATCGCGTGCAGGGCGGGCACGCGGACGCGTTTCGCCGGCGGGAGATTGCCGTAGACGGGGGCGGTCTCAGCGACGGTCGCCGACTCGCGGGTCGTGCCCGACGGGGCGTCAGATCGATCGGGGGTTGGTGCGGAGGTCATCGTCGACTCCTTGGAAGGGGTGCCTCGAGGCCTCCCGGTGAGGTCCCCGGACTCTCTCAGGGTAACCGGGCGCGATGAGTACAAATACCCACGCAGGCGGGCCCAGGTGCGCAGCCGCTTCTCGTGCTTTGGCGGAAGCTGATTCTGGCGCCGGGCGGCATCCCGTTCCGGCACCCGGGCCGAACCCTTGAGGGAGGTCCGCAGTTCCCGCCTAAGGAGTACCCGTGTTTCCCAAGCGCGACGCCCGGATCGACGCAATTGCCGACCTCGAGATCTTCGCCGGCCTGGACCGCAGGCAGCTGGCCAAGATCGCCTCGCTCAGCACCCAGGTGACCCTGCCCGAGGGCAGCGTCCTGTGCCGCCGCGGCGAGCGCGGCCGCGAGGCCTTCGTGCTCGTCGAGGGTTCGGTGGCCGTGTGTGTGGAGGACCAGGCTCTCGCCGTCCTTCGCCCCGGCGCCGTGTTCGGCGAGATGTCCCTGCTCGACGGCAAGCCCCGCGTGGCGACCGTCACGGCCACCTCGCAGGTCTCCGTCCTCGTGATCAGCCCGCTCGAGCTCGCCTCGCTGCTGGAAGCCGTTCCTGCGGTCCGTAGCCGCATCTTCTCCACGCTCGGCGCCCGCAAGAAGGACCTCACCGCCGCCGCCTGACGCACCGACAATGTCCGGGTGCGTGACCCACACCGCACCCGGGACGTGAGCTGCGCCGCAGGGTCGCGCGGGCTCGCTCACATCGGGGGACGGTTCCGCGCGGGCGGGCGCGGAATCTCACACCGAGCTGCCCGGATTCAGTAGGGTCCGGGCAGTTCGGCGTGCCCACAATGGAGGAGTGACGACCTTGACCGCCCCGGCGCCGACCGAGGGCTTCCTCGATCGGATCGGCCCGGAGCGCGCCGCTGCCCTCGCCGCGATCGGCACCCGCCGTGGCTACCCCGCGGGCGCCATCCTGTTCCTCGAAGGCGACGTCGCGCACGAGGCGGTCGTCGTCCTGGCCGGTGAGCTCAAGGTCGTCGTGGGCTCCACCGAGGGCCGCGACGTCGTGCTCGACATCTACGGCCCCGGCGAACTGATCGGCGAGTGGTCCGTCATCGACGGCAAGACCCGCGCCGCCACCGTCACCGCCCTCACCGACGTCGAGGTGCTGACACTGCCCGCCGAGGCGTTCCGCGAATTTCTCGACACGCACCCCGCGGTACGCGAGGCCCTGCTGCTCGACACCATCGGCCGCCTGCGCGCACAGGTCCGCCACCAGCTCGAGTTCGGCGCCGGCGACGCGATGGGTCGCGTGTGCGCGCGCCTGGCCGAGCTCGCCGACCGCTACGGCTACCTCGACGGCACCACCACCGTCATCCACTCACCGCTGAGCCAGGCCGACCTCGCCGCCTGGACCGGCCTCTCCCGCGAGGCCGTCGTCAAGGCACTGCGTCAGCTCCGCAGCATGGGCTGGATCTCCAACCGCGGCCCGGACATCACCGTCCACGACATCGAGCGTCTGCGCCGCCGCGCCACGCACTGACGCAACTAATCGGGGACGCGCTCGCGCCAGCCGTTGGTGATCGGGAGCCGGCGGTCGCGGCCGAAGGCGCGCAGCGAGATCTTCGTGCCCGGCGGGTACTGGCGCCGCTTGTACTCGGCGATGTCGACCAGGCGCAGGATCTTCTCGACCAGTTCCTGGTCGAAGCCCGCGGCGACGAGGTCCGCCGCGGAGGCGTCCTGCTCGATGTAGTCGTCGAGGAGGTCGTCGAGGACGACGTAGTCGGGCAGTGAGTCCGTGTCGAGCTGACCGGGCCTCAGTTCTGCCGACGGCGGCTTGGTGATGGAGTTCGGCGGGATCGGCGGCGTCTCACCGCGCCGCTCGGCCTCGGCGTTGCGCCACTCCGAGAGCTTCCACACCATCGTCTTCGGGACGTCCTTGAGCGGCGCGAAGCCACCGACCGCGTCGCCGTAGATGGTCGAGTACCCGGTGGCGAGCTCGCTCTTGTTGCCGGTCGCGAGCACGAGATGCCCCTCGGCGTTCGACAGGCCCATCAGCGTCACACCGCGAACGCGCGCCTGCAGGTTCTCCTCGGCGAGACCGGAGAGCTTCAGGCCGTCCTGGAACGCGTCGACCATCGGCGCGATCGGCACCGTGCGGAACTGGCACCCGGTGCGGGCGGCGAGGTCGTCGGCGTCGGAGCGCGAGTGCTCGGACGAGTACGCCGACGGCATCGAGACGCCGTGGACGTTGGCCGCTCCGACGGCGTCGCACGCGATCGCCGCGACCAGCGCCGAGTCGATACCGCCCGACAGGCCGAGCGTCACCGAACGGAATCCGTTCTTGCGGACGTAGTCGCGCAGCCCCGTCACGAGCGCCGCGTAGACCTCGGCCTCGGAGGCGAGGCGCGGACCGACCGCGATCTCGTGAACCTCCCACTCCGGCAACGGGTCCGCGGAGACGACAACGCGCTCGACGGTGACGTCGCCGGCGCCGAGGTCCACCGGATCGGTGGCCGCGGGCAGGTCGAGGTCGACGACGAGGACGGCCTCGTCGAACTGCGGGGCCCGCGCGAGGGTCTGGCCGGTGGGGGAGACCACGAGCGAGTCACCGTCGAAGACCAGTTCGTCCTGGCCGCCGACGAGGTTGACGTAGGCCAGCGTCGCCTTCGCCTCGGCGGCCCGGCGGGCACAGAGTTCGAGGCGCGTGTCGTCCTTGTTCAGCTCGTACGGCGAGCCGTTGAGAACGACGAGCAGCCCGACGTTCGCTCCGCGCGCGGCGGCGACCGGGCCGCCGTCCTGCCAGAGGTCCTCGCAGATCGCGAACGCGACGTCGATGCCGTGCAGTCGCACGACCGGCAGGACGTTGCCCGGCACGAAGTAGCGGAACTCGTCGAACACGCCGTAGTTCGGCAGGTGGTGCTTCGCCGACCGGATCACGACGCGACCGCCGTGCAGCACCGCGAGCGCGTTCTCCGGCGACCCGGCCGGGCGGCCGAGCTTCGGCCGGGCCTGCTCGTCGATGTCGAGGTACCCGACGACGACCGCGACCTCGCCCAGGCCTTCGTCGGCCAGTCGCCGCGCGAGTCCCTCGAGCGCCTCGCGGGACGCGCGCTGGAACGACCGCCGCAGCGCGAGGTCCTCCACCGGATACCCCGTCAGCACCATCTCGGGGAACGCGACGAGGTGCGCGCCGGCGGCGGCGGCCTCCTGCGCCCGCGCGAGCACGAGATCGGTGTTGGCGGCGATGGCGCCGACGGTGGCGTTGACCTGGCACAGCGCGAGACGAAGCTGGGGCATGCGATTCAGCGTAGGCGGCGTCTCGTGGTTGCCCGCCGACGGCGTTCTGCGGAAGGGTGAACGGGCGGCGCGGTCCGGCGTCGCGAGGTCGGACGGACGGTGGGAGATCCGATGGGCGACATCGCGAGCAAGGTGGACAAGGCCTACGAGGGCATGAGCATCGCGGAACTGGCGAAGGCTCCGGTCGCGGCCCTGCAGGGCGTCAGCGAGAGCGACGCGCAGCACCTCAAGGAGGCGTTCAACATCTCTACGATCGCCGACCTCGGCACGAACAAGTACTTCACGTGGGCGCAGGCGATCGCCAAGCTCGCGGAGTAGGCCTCCGAGGAGGTCGATCTAGCGGCCGTTGCCCGTCGCCGGGCGGTACCAGCGGTAGGTGCCGTCCGGCCGGACGGACAGCGGCGCGCCGTAGGAGTACGTCACCACGACGCGGTTGTGCAACGGCGCCGTGAGCGTGACCGACACCGACCGGCGGTACGACGACATCCGGCAGTTCGCCTGCCGGTTGTGTCCCTTGCGGTGCTCGACGGCCCCGATCGCGACGGCGGTCGCGGTCTCGAGGAACACCGGCGTGTAGTCGGCGCGGCAGTTCCCCTGCCCGGAGGCCGCGCCGAGGAATGAGTAGGTGAGCCGGAGCCCGTCCGGGCTCAGCGTCACGTCACCCTCGGCGTCGGTCGGCACCGGCGACCGGTAGAGGCCGTCCTCGTCGACCGCCAGCACGATCGCCGGCGCGACCATGCGCGGCCCGAACGTGATCGCCCAGGCCGGGAGCGTGCGCCGCCCCCGGTCGGTGTCGAACGTCCGGCGCGTCAGCCGGATCGCGCTGATCGTCGCCGGCTCGGCGGTCTCGTCGGCCGTCCGGAGCTGCTCGTCGCGGAACGTGCCGGCCAGGGCGCGGCGCAGCGTCGCGACCGCCTCCTCGGCGGACGTGACGCCGAAGCCGTCCAGGCGCGGCGGGGTGGTCGTCAGGCGGTCGGGCAGGACCCAGCGGCCGCGTAGCCGGTCCGGGTCGGAGCGCAGCGCGATCGGGATCGTCACCGGGTCCAGGACCAGGAGCGGCCGGACGGCGGCGCCCACCGGAAAGTCCCGCCACGGGGCCGTGGCCTGCAGCGGGTCGGTCAGCGGAGCCTCGGTGCGGTCGGCCGGATCGGGCATCAGCCGGGGGTCCGGAGTGTTGTCGGGCAGCGCGAGGCCGAGCGCGACGAAGCCCACCACGGCCGTCGCGCCCACGGCCAGGTAGCGGCGCCGGTGCGTCCGGCGTGTCGTCTCCGTGCCCATGGTCACTTCCCCCAGCGTGCCACCCCGGTGAGTCCGGTCCGTAACCGCGACGAAACACCAGCCGGACAGGCTGCACCCCGACAGGTGTTATCCGTGAGAATGGCGCGTATGGACAAGCAGACCGAATTCGTGTTGCGCACCCTTGAGGAGCGCGACCTGCGCTTCGTCCGACTGTGGTTCACGGACGTCCTCGGCTTCCTGAAGTCGGTGGCGATCGCCCCGGCGGAACTCGAGGCGGCCTTCGCCGAGGGCATCGGCTTCGACGGCTCCGCGATCGAGGGCTTCGCCCGCGTCCACGAGTCCGACATGCTCGCCAAGCCGGACCCGGCCACCTTCCAGGTGCTGCCGTGGCGGGCGGAGGCGCCCGGGACCGCCCGCATGTTCTGCGACATCCTCCAGACCGACGGGACGCCGAGCTTCGCCGACCCGCGGTACGTCCTCAAGCGGACGCTCGCGAAGGCCAGCGACCTGGGCTTCACCTTCTACACGCACCCCGAGATCGAGTTCTACCTGTTCGACAAGCACCCGGCGACCGGTGAGCGTCCCTCGCCGATCGACCACGGCGGCTACTTCGACCACACCATCCACGGCGCCGGGCACGACTTCCGTCGGCACGCCATCACGATGCTGGAGTCGATGGGGATCTCGGTCGAGTACAGCCATCACGAGGGCGGCCCCGGCCAGCAGGAGATCGACCTCCGCTACGCCGACGCGCTCTCCACCGCCGACAACATCATGACGTTCCGCATGGTCATGAAGGAGGTCGGTCTCGAGCAGGGTGTCTTCGCCTCGTTCATGCCGAAGCCCTTCACCGAGCACCCCGGCTCGGCCATGCACACCCACCTGTCGCTGTTCGAGGGCGACCGCAACGCCTTCTACGAGGCCGGCGCCGAGTACCAGCTCTCGAAGGTCGGCCGGGCGTTCATCGCCGGCCTGCTCAAGCACTCCGCCGAGATCACCGCGGTCACCAACCAGTGGGTGAACTCCTACAAGCGCCTCTGGGGCGGCGGCGAGGCCCCGTCCTACATCTGCTGGGGCCACAACAACCGCTCCGCGCTGGTCCGCGTGCCGATGTACAAGCCGACCAAGGGCCAGTCCACCCGCGTCGAGGTCCGCTCGATCGACTCCGCCTGCAACCCCTACCTCGCCTACGCCCTCCTCCTGGCCGCCGGCCTCAAGGGCATCGACGAGGGCTACGAGCTCCCGCCGGGCGCCGAGGACGACGTCTGGTCGCTCTCGGCCTCCGAGCGTCGCGCGCTCGGCATCGACCCGCTGCCCCAGAACCTCGCCGAGGCCATCGCCCTCATGGAGCGCAGCGAGCTCGCCGCCGAGACCCTCGGGGAGCACGTCTTCGACTTCTTCCTCCGCAACAAGCGGCGCGAGTGGGAGGAGTACCGGATGCAGGTCACCCCGTTCGAGCTCGACCGGTACCTGCCCGTCCTGTAGCGACCCGGCAGCGAATCTGTAGCGCGGACCACAAAAAGTCGTAGTTGCACTGTGACTAATCGGAAGTTACAGTGCAACTACGACATGAACTACGCCGACGGCGCGGCACCTTCACGCAGGCCCTGAGAGGGAATCGGGCGGATTCCTCCAGGGCCTGCGCCGTGCCTGGACACCGCGCCGTGCCTGGACACCGCGCCGTGCCTGGACACCGCGCCGTGCCTGGACGCTGCCGCCGATGTCAAGAAAGGGTGACACCCCTTACTGCGCAGTAAGGGGTGTCACCCTTTCTTGACATCAGGGGCGGCGGAGGCGCTGGATCGCGGACAGGACGCCGCGAGCCATCTCGGCGCGCCAGATGGCGACGAGGTCGTCGCGGTCGGCGTCGGAACGCTTGCTCAGGGCGTCGGTGAGGTCGGCGAAGACCTGGTACTGCTCGTCGATGAACGGGGAGCGGGGCAGGCCCATCCGCTCGCGGAGCATGAGCTTGATCAGCAGCTCGGAGCGGGCGTCGCGGAGATGGTCGACGGGCTGGTCGAGCCACTCGCGGGCGGCGGCGGAGCCGGCCGGGGTGACCTGGAACGGGGTGCGGCCCGGGCCGCGGGAGCCGGTCTCGACCTCGCCCGCCTTCGCGAAGCCGGCGTCGGCGAGCTGCTCGATCGCCCGGTACACCTGCGGCCGCGACACCGACCAGGCGCGACCGAGCTCGGCCTCCGGCGAGAGCATGCGCGCGAGGGCGAAGCCGTGCGCCGGCCCTTCGACGCACAGGACGCCGAGGACGACGCGAGCGTGAACCTGCAACTCCACGGCTCCAGCATTTCATCGACGGGGCCGCACTAAGTTGATCCCCGTGAGCGCGCCAGATCCGTTCCGTTCCCGAACGGCCACGACCGAGGCGCTGCTGGCCCGGATGGGCTTCCAGGACCGCGAGCAGGCGCTGCGGCAGATGGCGCTGCCCGGCCTGGATCTGGCGTCCCGTCCCGACCGGCTCGCCGCGTTCGCGGACGCCGGTGACCCCGACCTGGCGCTGGCCACGCTGACGGCCCTCGCCGAGGTCACGGACGCCAAGGAGCTGCGCGCGGCGCTCGAACGTTCCGAGGTCTTCCGGCGGCGCCTGATCGCCGTCCTCGGCGCCTCGCAGGCCCTCGGCGAGTTCCTGCTCCGCCACCCCGAGGACTGGCGGCTGCTGGAGAAGGACGCCGGGTCACCGGACACCCCGTACTACCTGCGCGCCGCGATGCTCGAGGCCGTCGGGGCGAACCCGGACGAGGCCGAGCCCGTCGCCGACGACGCGGGGGAGACGACCTACGACCGGCTCCGGGTCGCGTACCGCCGCTGGCTGCTCCGCCTCGCCGCGCGCGACCTGACCGGCGGGTCCGGGCTCGAGGAGGTCTCGGCCGAGCTCGCGGATCTCGCCGGCGCGACCCTCGAGGCCGCGCTCGCGATCGCCCGCGCCGGCCTGCCCGAGGATGCGCCGCGCTGTCGGCTCACCGTGATCGGCATGGGCAAGTGCGGCGGGCGCGAGCTCAACTACGTCAGTGACGTCGACGTCGTGTTCGTGGCCGAAGCTCGCGAGGTCGAGGGTCAGGGCGAACCTGACGAGGCGTCAGCGATGCGAACGGCGACGCAGCTGGCCTCTGCGATGATGAAGGCCTGCTCCGCCTCGACGGCCGAGGGCACGATCTGGCCCGTCGACGCCGCGCTGCGGCCCGAGGGCAAGCAGGGCCCGCTGGTCCGCACGCTCGCCAGCCACGTCGCCTACTACGAGCGCTGGGCGAAGACCTGGGAGTTCCAGGCGCTGCTCAAGGCGCGCCCGGTGGCCGGGGACCGCGCGCTCGGCAAGGCGTACATGGAGGCGGTCGGGCCGCTGGTCTGGAAGGCCGCGAACCGCGAGAACTTCGTCGCCGACGTCCAGGCGATGCGCAAGCGGGTCGAGGCGACGCTCACCCCCGCCGAGGCGGAGCGGCAGATCAAGCTCGGCCCTGGCGGTCTGCGCGACGTCGAGTTCGCCGTGCAGCTGCTGCAGATGGTGCACGGCCGCGGCGACGACACCCTGCACAGCGGGACGACGCTCTCGGCGCTGGCCGCGCTCTCGCAGGGCGGCTACGTCGGTCGCGAGGATGCGGCGCGCCTCGACGATGCCTACCGGTTCCTGCGCACCCTCGAGCACCGCATCCAGCTCTACAAGCTCTGGCGGACGCACGTGCTGCCCGACGGCGACGCGGACATGCGCCGCCTCGGCCGGGCGATGGGTCTCAAGGGCGACCCGAAGGCGGAGCTCACCGAGACCTGGCGCAAGCACGCCCACGAGGTCCGCCGCCTGCACGAGAAGCTCTTCTACCGGCCGCTGCTGATGGCCGTGTCCCGCGTCTCGGAGGCCGAGACCCGCTTGACGACCGAAGCGGCGCGGGCGCGCCTGTCCGCCCTCGGCTACGCCGACCCGGCCGGCGCGCTGCGGCACCTGGAGGCGTTGACGTCCGGCCTGAGCCGGCGGGCGTCGATCCAGCGGCAGCTCCTGCCCGCGATGCTCGGCTGGTTCGCCGACGCGCCCGATCCCGACGCGGGTCTGCTGTCGTTCCGTCAGGTCTCGGACGCCCTCGGCGAGACGCCCTGGTATCTCCGGCTGCTGCGGGACGAGGGCATGGCCGCCGAGCGGCTCGCGCACCTGCTCGCCAGCTCGCGCTTCGCCGCGGAACTGCTGCAGCGCGCGCCCGAGGCGATCCAGATGCTGGCCGACGACACCGACCTGCGGCCCCGCGACCGCGCCGCGCTGCTGACCGAGGTGAACGCGGCGGTGGCGCGGGCACAGAACGCCGAGGCGGCCGCGATCGCGGCGCGCGGCATCCGCCGGCGCGAGCAGTTCCGGATCGCCGCCGCCGACGCCCTCGGCCTGATCGATGTCACCGACGTCTGCGAGGCGCTCAGCGACGTCGTCGCCGCGACGCTGGCGGGCGGGCTCGCCGCGGCCACGCGGTCGGTGGTGGGGGACGGCGACCCCGTAGTGCGCATGGCGGTCATCGCGATGGGTCGGCTCGGTGGGCACGAGATGAGTTACGCCAGCGACGCGGACGTCATGTTCGTGCACGAGCCGATGCCGTTCGTCGAGGACAAGCCGGCGACCGACGCGGCGCACGCGATCGCCAACGAACTCCGCCGGCTGATGCAGATGCAGGCGCCCGAGCCGCCGCTCGAGGTCGACACCGACCTGCGGCCGGAGGGGCGCAACGGCCCGCTCGTGCGGTCGCTGCAGTCCTACGAGCAGTACTACTCGCGCTGGTCGAGCGACTGGGAGGCCCAGGCGCTGCTGCGGGCGGAGTTCGTCGCCGGTGACCCGGAGCTCGGTGAGCGCTTCACGGCGCTGATCAATCCGTTGCGGTACCCCGTAGGAGGTCTGACCGAGGATCAGGTCCGCGAGATCCGCCGGATCAAGGCGCGCGTCGAGTCCGAGCGGTTGCCGCGCGGCGCCGACCCGTCGATCCACACCAAGCTCGGCCGCGGCGGGCTCGCGGACGTCGAGTGGGTCGCGCAGCTCCTGCAGCTGCAGCACGGGGCGAAGATCGAGGGTCTGCGCACGACCCGGACCCTCGCGACGCTCGAGGTGGCCCGCGATCACGACCTGATCACCGCGGCGGACATGACCGAGCTGGCGACGGCGTGGAAGCTCGCGACCCGCATCCGGAACGCGATCATGCTCGTCCGGGGCCGCCCGGCGGACAGCCCGCCGACCGGCGGCCGGGAGCAGTCCTCGATCGCGCGCATCCTCGGGTATCCCGTCGACGAGACCGGCCGGATGCTCGACGACTACCGCCGGGTCACGCGCCACGCGCGCACGGTCGTGGAGCGGGTGTTCTACGGGTGAGTGACGGCCGGGGACGGCCTTGGCGGCAGGCCGAGTTCCGTTCCCTGATCGCGGCGCAGGTCACCGGGGAGATCGGTGACCAGTTCGCTCGCGTCGCCGTCGCGGGCATCGTGCTGGAACGGTCGGGCAGCGCGCTGTACTCGGCGCTGGCCTTCATGGTCAGCTACCTGCCCGGCATCGTCGGGTCCGTCGCCCTCGGGCCGCTGGCGGACCGGCTGCCGCGCCGGGCGCTGATGATCTGGTGCGACCTCGCGCGGGCCGTCGTCGTCGCGGTGCTCGCGCTGTGCGTCGCCACCGAGGCACCGCTGTGGCTGCTCACCGGCCTGCTGCTGTTCGCCGAACTCTTCAGCGCGCCCTTCGACGCCGCGCGCGCGGCGCTGGTGCCCGACGTCCTGACCGATCCCGCCGACTTCCACGCCGGGTCCGGTATCTCCCGCACGCTGTTCCAGCTGAACCAGACCGTGGGCCTCGCCCTCGGCGGTCTCGTCGCGTACGGGGCGTCGGCGCAGCTGGCGTTGTGGCTCGACGTGGTCAGCTATCTGGTGTCGGCGTTCATCCTGACTGTCGGCGTCCGGCACCGACCGGCCGCGCTCGCCGGGGCGCCGCGCGGGCCGGACGTCCGCGTGGCCGTCCGGGCGGTCCTGGCCGATCCGGTCCGCCGCGTGTTCATCGCTCTCGGCTGGGCGGCCGGCGGGGTGCTGATCGCACCCGAGGCGGTGGCGCTCGCGTACGCCGTCGAGCACGACTCCGAACGGATGGGCGGCGCGCTGATCGCGTCGCTGCCCGCGGGCGCGGCGCTCGGTGCCTGGCTGATCGCGCGCTACCCGCCGATCGTGGCCGTCCGGATGATCCGGCCGCTGCTCGCCGCCGGCTGCGTCCCGCTGCTGTTGTCCGGCCTCGACCTCGGCGTGTACCCGACGATGGCGCTGTGGTTCGCGGCCGGCATCTGCCAGGCGTTCCTGCTGCCGATCATGGTCGTCGTGACGCTGCTGACCCCGCCCGAGCGCCGCGGCGCGGTCGGCGGGCTCGCCGCCGCCGGGTTCAACGCCGCGATCGCGATCTCGTTCGTGCTCGCCGGTTGGGCCGCCGACGTGTTCACCCCCGCCGACTCGGTCTTCGCCGCCGGGACGCTCGGCCTGTTCGTCCTCCTCGCCGCCCATCTCGCGTGGCCGGGCCGCGAACTGGACGCGGTCCTGGACCCCGCGCCCGCGACCCAGGAGTCGCCGAGTCAGGAACCGTCGAGGTAGGCCAGCACCGCGAGGACGCGGCGGTTGTCGTCGTCGCTCGGTGGCAGGTTCAGCTTGGCGAAGATGTTGGCCGTGTGCTTGGCGACGGCGCGTTCGGTGACGACGAGCTTGGCGGCGATCGCGGCGTTCGAACGGCCCTCGGCCATCAGCCCGAGCACCTCGTGCTCACGGGGCGTCAGTTCGCCCAGCGGGGTCTGCCGGGCGGGGCGGGCGAGGAGTGCGGCGATGACCTGCGGGTCCATCGCGGTCCCGCCCTCGGCGACGCGGCGCACCGCGTCGACGAACTGGTCGGCGTCGAGCACCCGGTCCTTGAGCAGGTAGCCGATCCCGCCGTTCCCGTCGGCCAGCAGTTCGCGCGCGTAGAGCTGCTCGACGTGCTGGGACAGCACGAGGATCGGCAGACCCGGCGTGTGCCGCCGGGCCTCGAGCGCGGCCTGGAGGCCCTCGTCGGTGAGCGTCGGCGGGAGGCGGACGTCGACGACCGCGACGTCGGGCTTCTCCTCGCGCAGGGCGGTCACGAGGTCCGGGCCGTTGTCGACCGCCGCCGCGATCGTGAACCCGTACGCCTCGAGCAGCCGGATCAGGCCGTCACGCAGCAGGAAGAGATCCTCCGCCAGCACGACCCGCATCCGCTCACCCTAACTACCGGGCGCCGGCGGGAACCTCCATCGTGACGATCGTCGGACCGCCGGTCGGGCTCGCGACGTCGATCCGTCCGTCGAAGGTCGACAGCCGCTTCGCGACGCCGGCGAGGCCGGTCCCGCGGGTGGGGTCGGCGCCGCCCCGGCCGTCGTCGCCGACGGTGATGCGCAGCGTCTGGCCGTCGTGGCGCAGGTCGATCCAGATGCGGCTCGCGCGGGCGTGCTTGATCGCGTTGGTCAGCGCCTCCGAGACCGCGAAGTACGCCGCGGACTCGACCGGGTCGGGCAGCCGGGTCGGCAGCGTGACGGTGACCTCCGTCGGCGCGGGGGAGGCGAGCGCCAGCGCGCGGACGGCGTCGCCCAGACCGCGTTCGGCGAGGACCGGGGGCAGGATTCCCCGCACCAGGTCGCGGAGCTCGTTGAGTGCCGCGACCGACGCCGTGCGGGCCTCGGCGATCATCGCCTTGGCGCGTTCGGGGTCGGAGTCCATCAGGTGCTCGGCGGCCCCGAGGCTCATCCCCATCGCGACGAGCCGGGCCTGGGCGCCGTCGTGGAGGTCGCGCTCGATGCGCCGGATCTCGGCGGCGGAGACGTCGACGGCCGTGCTCCGCGTCTCGGTCAGTTCACTCACCCGGCGCAGCGCCTGCTCCTTCGTCGGGGCGAGCAGACTGCGGGTGATCGCGCCGGACAGGCGCAGCACGTACGGCGCGAGCGTCAGGCCGAGCAGGACGAAGGACGTGCCCAGCAGACCGGCGCCGAACGCGCGGGACCAGCTGGTGACCTTGATGAAGGCGTACCACTCGCCGCCGGTGTTTTCGTAGATCGGACGCCACACCCCGGCGGTGAGCACCCAGCCGTAGATGCCTTGGCCCACGAGGGCGACGGGCAGCAGCACCAGCGCGAAGCCGAGCGTCGCCGTCCACAGCAGCCAGAGCAGGTCCCGCCACGTCGCCGGGTCGCCGAGCACCCAGCCCGCCTTGCGTATCGGGCCGCCGAGGATCGGCGCCGGCTTGTAGGGCCGGTCGATCGTGCCGCCGAACCAGGTCGGTCCCAGGCGCCGCAGGAAGTCGGTGACCGAGCGGTTCAGCGCGGCGACCCACGGGACGACGAAGAGCCCGATACCCAGGGCGGGGATCAGCGCCAGCGACACCACGGTGAGCGCGAACAGCACCAGTGCGACCGGCGGCGCCACCACCGCGAGGGCGAGCAGCCGCAGGGTGGCGAGGCCCCCGCGACGGGCGAAGTCGGCCGCCGTCGGCTCGGCGGTGGTGGGCTGCGACATGACTCCAGCATCGTGCCCCGCGCGGTGCGAAGCACTGGCCCCGACACCCGGATTCCGGGGTGTACCTACCTACACCCTCCGGCGGGACCTTGCTCCCACGGATACGGGTGGTGGACGGCTGGGGGCGAGCAGCGAATTTCCCGAGCATCGATGACGGCGGTTCCGGACGGACCGTCAGGGGTCGTCAGCGAAGGGATCCGCGAGATGAAGACGCACGGGGGCGTCGCCGCCCGCCTGGGTGGCTGGAGCGCCCGCCACCGCAAGTCAGCCATTGCCGGCTGGCTGTTGTTCGTCGTGTTCGCCACCGTGCTCGGCGGCATGGTCGGGCAGAAGGAACTCGCCGACCACGAGATCGGCGCGGGCGACTCCGCCCGGGCCGACCGCATCCTCGCCGAGTCCGGCATCGAGAACCCGGCCTCCGAACTCGTTCTCCTGCACAGCGCCGAGCCGGACGGCTGGCGCGCCGCCGCCGACGAGCTGACCGGGAAGCTGCGCGAGCTCGCGCAGGTCGCCTCGATCGACGAGACCCTGCCCTCCGTCGACGGCCGCGACGGGCTCGTCCGCTTCGACCTCGCGGGGGACTACGACACGGCGGTCGAGGAGAAGAACGCGCAGCCGGTGTTCGACGTCGTCGACGCCGTGACCGCCGCGCACCCCGAGCTCGAGGTGCACCGCGTCGGCGACGCCACCGTCGAGAGCTGGTTCACCGAGATCATCGCCAAGGACTTCGCCAAGGCGGAGTGGACGGCGGTCCCGCTCGCCCTCGGCATCCTCCTCGTCGCCTTCGGCGCCCTGGTGGCGGCGGTGATCCCCGTCCTGCTCGCAGTGACGGCCTTCGTCGCGGCGCTGGGTCTGCTCGGGGTCGTCAGTCAGGCGGTACCGGTGGACGACGCCACGGCGTCGGTGATGCTGCTGATGGGCCTCGCGGTGGGTGTCGACTACGCGATGTTCTACCTGCGCCGTGAGCGCGAGGAACGCGCCGCCGGACGCAACCCCGAGACCGCACTGGCGATCGCCGCGCAGACCTCGGGGCACTCGGTCCTGGTCTCCGGCGTCACGGTCATGGCGGCGATGGCGGGCATGTTCCTCACCGGACTCTCGCTGTTCGAGGGCTTCGCGGCCGCCACGATCACCGTTGTCTGCGTCGCGATGCTGGGGTCGGTCACGGTCCTGCCGGCCGTGCTGTCCCTGCTCGGCGATCGCGTCGAGGCCGGCCGCCCCGGGTCCTGGGCGCGCAAGCTGACGCGGCGTCCGGCGCGTACCCCGAGCGGTCGCGGCGGGCGTTGGGTCGGCACGATTCTGAAGCCGGTGACGGAGCGTCCGAGGATGGCGGCCGGTCTGGGCGCCGGCGCGCTGGTCCTGCTCGCCCTGCCGGCGGTCACGATGAACACCGAGCAGCTCGACGTCGAGCAGCAGGCGCCGGGTGCGCCGATCGCGGTGGCGTACGGCGAGCTCACCCGCGCGTTCCCGACCGGTCCGCTGCCGGCGCAGGTGGTCCTGAAGGTCTCCGACCCTGCCGACCCGCGCGTGGACCAGGCCCTGGCCGCGTTCCGCGACCGCGTCGCGGGCTCGGACAGCTTCGGGGAGCCGATCGAGGTGACGACCCATCAGGAACAGGGCATCGTCACGATCGACGTCCCGCTCGCCGGCGACGGTGGAGATGACATCTCCAAGGACGCACTGAACGAACTCCGGGACGAGGTCGTGCCGGACACCCTCGGCGCCGCGGCGCTGGGGGAGGGCTCGGAGGCCTACGTCAGCGGGATGCTCGCGTCGAGCGTGGACTTCGACCACCAGCTGCGCAAGGGGCTGGTTCCGGTCCTGCTCGGGCTCGGCCTGATCACCTTCGCGGTGATGGCGTTCGCGTTCCGCTCGTGGGTGATCGGCGCGACCTCGCTGGTGCTCAACCTGCTCTCGGTGGGCGCGGCGTTCGGCGTCATGACCGCGGTGTTCCAGCACGGCTGGGGGGCGGGCCTGTTCGGGACGCAGGGCGTCGGCGCGATCGAGGCCTGGATCCCGATGTTCGCCCTGGTGATCCTGTTCGGCCTGTCGACCGACTACCACGTCTTCGTCGTCTCGCGGATCCGCGAGGCGGTGGAGCACGGCATGGACACCACCGCCGCCGTCCGGCACGGGATCACCCGCACCGCCGGCGTGGTCACGAGCGCCGCGGCGATCATGGTGGCTGTGTTCGCGGTGTTCGCGACGCTGTCGATGATGGACTTCAAGCAGATGGGCGTTGGCCTCGCCGCCGCGGTCGCCATCGACGCGACGCTGATCCGCATCGTCCTGCTACCGGCCGTCATGACCCTGCTCGGTGACCGCAACTGGGGTCGGCGCCGGCCGGTCCGCCCGGTCGCCCCGGTCCCGGGCGAGGTCCTCGACCCGGTCTACGGCCAGCCGGTGTCGCTGACGCACTGACGACGCACGGACGAACGGCCCCGCCGGAGATCCGGGCGGGGCCGTTCGGTCGTTGCGGGTGGGTCAGTCGGTCTGCTGGTCGTCGACGATCTCGCGGTCGTTCACGCTCTCCTTGAGGTCCACGTCCGTGTAGGCGAACCGGGCGAGCGCCGGGCACACCGCGTCCGGCTGGCGCGGGTCGCTGCCGGAGTACAGCGCGACGCGGATGACCTCCTTGGCGTAGATCACCTTCACGCTGTCGAGCACCGAGCACGGCTCCACGCCGGTCATGAAGTAGATCCGCACGGTGTCGGAGTCGAGCATCTCGTAGCGGTCCCACGTGATCGCGTGGACGTTCGCCTGGCCGGGCTTCGGCGTCAGGGCGATGGCCGGGGCGTCCCCGCGCATCTTGCCCGCGGGCGCGTCCGGCGCGGGGCCGGGGTCGGCGCCGCCGTCGGTTCTACCGCTCTTGGTGTCGGCATCCGGTGCGCCGTCGGCGATCTGACGGTTCCCCAGGTCCTCGGTCAGGTCGACCTCGACGGCCTTGAGCTTCGCGATCTCGATGCAGACCGCGTCGGGCTGCTTCGGGTCGGACCCGGAGAACAGGCTGATCGTGACGTCCTTGGCTCCGTACTTCACCTTGACCGAGTCGAGCACGTCGCACGGCTCGACGCCGCCGTAGAAGGTGACGAGGACCTTGCGCTCGCTGAGCGACTCCGCCTTCTCCCAGACGACCGGCCGCAGGTTTTTCATCCCGGGCCGCGGCTTCACGATCTCGGGCGTCGGCTCCTCCGGAGTGTCCGATCCCGGCATCGCGTCCGCGCTCGCCGGCGCGTCCTGGGCGCTGTCGCCACCCGCGGGCGCACTGGTCCCGCCGGCGTCGTTCGCGGCCTCGACCTTGTCGTCGTCGCCCCCGCACGCGCCGAGCATCAGCATCAGGCTGACCCCGGCTGCCGCGACCATCCGCTTCATCGCTTGTCCCTCCCGTAACGGCCGCGCCCATCCTGACGCTTGCGCCTTCCTGGCACGAGGACGCCACGGGGGTGCGTTTCGTTCACCGGCGTCGCCGATCCGTGATGCGACGGGCGGCGAACGGGTCGATTACGGGACGTACCGGGGCGCGGTCAGGCCTTCAGCGAGTTCAGCATCGCGACGAGGTCGGTCTCGATGCGTTCCTTCTCCAGGCCCAACCCGGACAGCACGCCGGAGCCGTTCTCGCCCTCCAGCAGGGCGAGCAGCAGGTGCTCGGTCCCGATGTAGTTGTGGCCCAGACGCAGTGCCTCACGGAACGTCAGTTCGAGCGCCTTCTTCGCCTCGGAGTCGAACGGGATCAGTGCCGGGCTCTCCTCCGCGCCCGGGGGGAGCACCGCGGTCGCGGCGGCCCGAACGGCGTCGGCGTCCGCGCCGTAGGTCTGCATCGCCATCATCGCCAGGCTCTCCGGCTCGGACAGCAGGCCCAGGACCAGGTGCGCGGTCGTGATCTCGGTGTTCTTGGCCCGGTGTGCCTCGTTCTGCGCGGAGACCACGACGTTGCGCGCCCGCGGGGTGAACTTCGCGAATCCGGCGTTGGGGTCCATGTCCGCGGGCGTCGCGGGCTCCTTGGGCACGAACCGCTTCTGCGCGGCCTGCTTCGAGACGCCCATGGCCTCGCCGATCTGCGTCCACGACGCCCCGGACCGGCGGGCCTGGTCCACAAAGTGCCCGATCAGGTGGTCGGCCGTCTCGCTGAGCGTCTGCGCCGCCAGCACCGCGTCGGTCAATTGCTCCAGCGGGTCCTCGTGGACCCGCTTGATCGCGTCGATGAGTTCGTCGAGTCGGGCGGGCGGGTCGAGCTTCGTCGGCTTCGTCATATGTCGAGTCAACCTCGAGTTGACGGCTGCGTCAACCTGGGGTTGACGTGGGTCAGCGGACGATTGTGATCCGGTCGCCGGACTGGAGCTGGGACAGAATCGTCACGAGCTGGGCCTTCGTGATCGAGACACAGCCGGCGGTCGGGCCGCGGCCGCTGTTGACGTGGAGGAAGATCCCCGAGCCCCGCTTGCGGACCCGCTTGTCCGGGGCTCGGTTGAAGTTGATCACGACGACGTGGGCGTACTGCTTGCCGTAGTCGAGGAGGCGCTCGGAGCCGTTCGCGCCGCGGGTGGTCACGGCGAAACCGCCCTGCTTCTGGTTGCGCAGGTGGTTGTAGTACTTCGAGTTGTTGTCCTGCACCCACCAGTCGCCCTGGCGGACCCGGTGGTACGGCAGGGCGGTGCCGGGGTTCGCGGCGATGCCGAACGCCTCGGTCATCGTGTACGTGCCGGTCGGGGTCGTCATCGTGCCCTGGCGGCGGGTCTTGCCGTTCATGACGCCGTTCGCGCCGAGCCAGGCCTTCCTGGTCCCGACGACCTTCGTGAAGCCGCAGGGCGTCTCGTCCCGGACCCAGAAGGTCAGACGGGCCCGCTGGCGGCTGACCTGGTCGACGACCGTCCGCGTCTTCTCCGTCGCCCGGACCGTCATCGAGACCCCGCCGAGCTTGACCTTGCAGGTCTGCCAGACGGCAGCCGGAGCCGCGGGCGCCGTCGGGGTCGCCGCGACCGGGGAGGCCGGCGTGGCCGGAGCCAGCGCGACCGCCAGAGCCATCGACAGGCCGATCGAGCCGGATACCGCCGTCCTCCGTCGCATGGGCGGATTCTCGCAAACGGAACCCGGTTCGGTCCGCAACTCAGCCGGACGCGAGGGCCCGGCCCTCGGCGAGGAAGGCGTCGAGGGCGGACCCGGGCAGGGCCCGCAGCGGCCGGGCGGCGCCGAACGGGGCGTTCCAGAACTCCCCGGTGCGGGGTGTCCACGGGCCGACGTAGGCGTACGGCTCCGCGATCAGGCCGTCGCCGGGGGAGACGCCGTAGTTCACCTCGCCGGCGGAGATCCCGACGTCGAAGTGCTCCGGCCACAGGACCGGCGTCTCGCCCGGGGCCAGCCGGCGCAGCGCGGCGTCGCCCCGGCGCAGGCAGTGGAGAACCTCCGCGGCGGCGTCGGCGTCGACACGTAGGCGCTCGGCCGGGTCGACGCCGGTGTAGTCCGTGTACAGGCCGGCGGCCGGGCCGGCGTCGATCCCGGCCGCGGCGGCGAGGTCCGTGATCGTGGCCCCGTCGAGCGGGAACGGGCTCCCCGCGGCGGCGAGTGCCGTCCCGGCGACGGCCGACGCGGGCTCGGTGACGGTGGCGAAGCCGTCGGCGGTGACGCGCAGCCGGATCGTCCCGCTCGCCCGGTACTGCGGCCCGGCGAGGAGCTGTTCGGCGACGGCGTGCAGCGATCGTCGCGTGGCGTCCACGGCGGCACTCTCCCAGCCGCGTGCGGGTGACCGCCAGAGTGCGGGTCTGGCGTAGCGTCGCGGCCATGACGGAGCAGATCAGCCGATTCGGCCACGTGGAGCTCGACGACCTGCCGGAGGACCTGCGGGAGCGGATCGCTCCCATCGCGGAGAAGTCGGGGTTCGTGCCCAACGTCTTCCGCGCGCTCGGGACGCGGCCGCGCGAGCTGCGCGCCTTCCTCGACTACCACGACGCGCTCATGGACTCCGACGAAGGACTGTCCCGCGCGGAGCGGGAGCTCATCGTCGTCGCGACGTCGGCCGCGAACAACTGCACGTACTGCGTCGTCGCGCACGGAGCCGTGCTGCGGATCCGCGCGAAGGACCCGCAGATCGCCGACCGGGTCGCCGCGAACCCCTACACGGTCGCGCTGACCCCGCGTCAGCGGGCGATCGTCGACCTGGCGCTGATTCTCGCCACCGCGTCCGACCAGCTCACCGCCGACGACCTCGACCTGGCCCGGGCGGCCGGGCTGACCGACGACGAGATCTGGGACATCGGGGCGATCACCGCCCTGTTCGCGATGTCGAACCGGCTGGCACACCTCGGGGCGATCGAGCCGAACGACGAGTTCTTCACGATGGGCCGTCTACCGCGCTGATCGCCCGCTCGGCGCCCGTTCCCGCGCATTCCGGCCGTGGCGGACGTAAGGTCTTCGCCGTGGATTCCTCGGTTCTGCGCGCGGCGACGCGCGACGCGTTCAAGAAGATCAGCGTGCACACCCCCGGCTGGGAGGACCCCCGCCCCAACGGCGAGCCCCCGGACGACGCCGACTACGAGAAGTGCGACGACCCCGGCAAGTTCCGCATCCTCGCCGCCCGCGCGGAGGCCTGGAGCGAGGCACTGACCCAGACCGGTCTGGCCGAGCGGGAGAACCTGGAGCCGGCGGAGGACCTGTGGCGCGAGCTCCCCGAGTCGCCCCCGGAGATCCGCATCGTCCGGCTGCGCCCGAAGAAGGCCGCCTCCGTGCCGCTGGTGTTCGGGTTCGGCTGGTTGATGGGCGAGCCCGAGGCGTACGTCGTCGTGGGGGCGGGGGAGCCCGCGGCCGTCATCTCGCTGCAGCCCCAGTGTGCCTGCGACGCCTGCGACATCGGCTCGGACCTGCTGGTCCAGGACTTCGACGACATCGTGATGAACATCGTGAGCGGCCAGCTCGTCCACGTGACGACCGACCAGTTCACGATCCACACCTCGCCGCAGGGTCCGGTCGTCGACGGTCAGGTGGCCGGCCAGACCACCGCCGACCTCGAGCAGCTCTTCGCCGACGCCCGTGCGGGCAAGTCCCAGTACCCGTCGGTCTACGGCGCCCGGTGGTGGTGACGTCCGACGTCAGTCGGTCAGGAAGTCGCCGATCGCGGCGGCGAGCTCGGGGCGGGTGACCGCGCCCATGTGGGTGCCGGGGATCGGGAGGAAGTAGCCCTCCCCGAGGGCGTCGGCGAGCCCGGGGCCGGAGCCGTTGTCGTCCTCGGTCCCGAGGATCACGGCGGTGGGGACGTCGATCGCCGCGAGGTCCGCGGGGGAGTTGGCGACCTGCGTGTCGACGACGTGCACCAGGGCCTTCGGATCCCCGCCGGTGGTGCGCAGGAACGCCTGGGTGAGGAACTCTGGCGTCCCGTGGGGGTAGGCCTCGGTCGCGGTGAGGACGTCGAGAAAGTGCTGCCGGTTACGCAGCGGGTGGAGCATGCCGTCGAGGCCCATGCCGGCGACGATGGCCCGCCGCGGCCGGGCCCCGCGCACGAGCATCCGCACGACCGTCCGCGCCCCGAGCGAGTACCCGCCGAGGTCGTAGTCGGTCAGCCCGAGGTGCTCGAGGAGCGCCTCACCGTCCTCGGCGAGCATGTCCGGGTAGTACGCCGACGCCTCGTGGGGTTTCGCGCTCTCCCCGTGGGCCCGCAGGTCCGGCATCACCACCCGGAACCCGCGCTCGGCCAACGCCGCCGCGTGCCCGTACTTGATCCAGTTGACGAAACCGTTCGAGAAGAACCCGTGGATCAGCACCAGCGGCCGACCCTCACCCACCTCCCGGTACGCGAGCTCGGCACCGTCACGGCCTTGGAAGTGCTGCACGGGGAGATCCACGCGGGCCATTCTCCCCGTCAGGCCGACCGGACTCCCCACAGGAGTGCGACGTGGGAGGAGTCCGTCCCGCAGCAGCCCCCGAGGGTGGTGACGCTCGGGAGGTTCGCGAGCAGAGCCTCGGTGGAGGAGCGCAGCAGGGGGCGGTCGCCCTCGTCGAGGACCTCCATCGCGTCGAGTTCGGCGTGGGTGAGGGTCGAGGCGTTCGGGCGGAACACCGTGATCCGCTGTTGCCAGTCTCCGCCGTCGAGGCCGGGGGAGACGTGGGTCGGGTGCGCGCAGTTGACCCCGTACCAGTCCGGCGCCTCCGCCGCGTCGACCGAGGCGATCGCGGCGCTCAGCGGCGTGCCGTCGGGCAGGCGCCCGTCGGTCTCGACGGTGAACGAGATGCCGACCGGCAGACCGGCGGCCCGCGCGGCGCGGACGATCCCGATGGCCTCGCCGGGTCCGGTCATCGTCATCGCGTGCACGACGTCGGCGCCGGCGGCGGCGAAGGCGTTGAGCTGCGGCGCGTGGTACTCCGCCGCCTCGTCCGCCTCGGTGCCCGCGGCGACGTAGCCGTCACCGCGCGGGCCGACGGAGCCGCTCACGCGCAACGGGACGTCCGCCGGCGTGCGGCGGACGAGTTCGACCGCGGCCTGGTTGACCCGGTCGAGCGCCGCCGCGTCGTAGCCGACCTTGGCGGCCCAGTCCGGGTTCGCGCGCCAGGTGGGCGTCTCGAGCACGAGTCCGGCGCCGGCCGCCGCGGCGATCGCGACGTACCGCACGAAGTAGTCGGTGAGCAGTTTCCGGCCGTTCGAGTCCTCGACGAGAGGGAACGCCGCGAACTCCGGGAGGTCGACCCCGTGGTGGAACAGCAGGTCGGTCTCCAGTCCGCCGTCGGTGACCCACTGCAGCATGTCCGTCTCCCTTGAGTCGTTCCAGACTGTTTGGTCTGGTCACGTGGCGGGTTATTCGTACCAGACTGTCTGGTCTGGTTCAATGGGTTAATGCCCCGCGACGGAACAGCCACCAAGGAGCGGATCCTCGACGCCGCCGAGAAACTCTTCGAGACGAACGGCATCGCCGCGACGTCCGTGGACCAGATCATCGAGGCCTCGGGCACCTCGAAGGGCGCGTTCTTCCACCACTTCGCCACCAAGCGGGCGCTGTCCCAGGCTCTGGTGGAGCGCTACGTCGAGGCCGACCTGTCGATGCTTGCGAAGGGCCTCGACGCCGTGGCCGACGTGACCGACCCGGTCGAGCGCGTCCTCGGCTTCCTCCGGTTCTACGAACGGTGGGCGATCGAACTCGTCTCCGCCGACTCGGCCTGTCTCTACCTCGCGGTGCTCACCGAGAAGGACCTCCTCGACGACACCACCTCCGGTGCCGTGGAGCGCGCGATCATCGGGTGGCGCGTCGAGTTCGCGGCGCTCCTCCGCGCCGCCTTCCGGGCCCGCGGCCTCGGTCGCAAGGTCAACGCCGACGACCTCGCCGACCACCTGTTCGCCACCTTCGAGGGCGGCTACCTGCTCTGCCGCACCTTCCGCTCCGCCGACCCGATGCGGGGCCAGCTCCGCGTCTTCCGCCAGCTCGTCGAGGGGTTGCTGACGGCCTGAGTTGCCGCTGTCCATGAACTGAGTGGACGAGTTGCAACGTGAGTCAACACCTGAGGCGGCTCATGCGCCTCTGGCGTTTCAACTCGTCCACTGGGTGCATGCGTCGGCCCGTGAGAGGGTGCGTCGGGTGAGCGAGCTCCGTGCGCGGCTCCGCGCCGACCTGGTGGCGGCGATGAAGACGAAGCAGCCCGAGGTCGTCAGCGCTCTGCGCACCACGCTGGCGGCGATCGACAATGCCGAGGCGGTCGCCCCTGCCGACGGAGTCGGCCCCGCCGGGAGTGAGCACGTTGCCGGCGCCCAGCACGGGGTCGGCTCCACCGAGGCCACGCGGCGCGCCCTCACCACCGTCGACCTCGAGGCGATCGTCGCCGCCCAGGTCGCCGACCGCCTCGCCGAGGCCGACCGCTACGACCGGCTCGGTCGGCCCGATGCCGCCGATCGGCTCCGGGGCGAGGCTGATGCGCTGCAGATCTACCTGCCGCCTGACCCGGCAGTGACCGCGGACCAAGATCGCCCATAGTCTCGGGGCACTGTGCTCTGCGTCGGCGGCTTGACCAAACGCTTCGGTGCACTCTCGGCCCGCATAGTTGAGCAGGTTCTGCTGGCCCGCGGCACCCGCATCGGCTGGCGTGACGCCGTCGGCCCCGCCCGTTCCCGCTGAGACCCGCCGAGGCGTCACGTGCTCGGCAGGAGGCAGAACTCGTTGCCGTCGGGATCGGCTCGAAGTGCAGGAGGAACCCGGTGTCGTCGGTTGGGGCGAGCGTCCGGCCCGTGGGCTTGGTCTCCCCCAGTAGCCCGCCCCAAAACCGGGCCAGGCCCGGCGGGTCGTGGGCGTCGAACGTCAGCGCCAGCAGGTCGCAGGCCATTGCCAGATCGTCGACTTGGCGCAACAACAAGTCAAACCGGTTTGGTGCACAGGTGTAGTCCGCCGCCGGCCGTGCGGCCGATGGATCGCCGGAGATGTCATCTCCGAGGGCGCCGCGAGGCGGCTTGGGGTCACGGCCCGCGGTCAGGGTCGTCCTCGTCAGGCGGGAGTTTGAGGCCGTCGCGGACGAGTTGCCAGTGCGCGTTGCGTCTTGGCTTCTGTTCGGAATCAACCCACTTCGGGGGGATCATCTCCGGATGGCCATCGGCGGCCATCCGCACTCCCCAGCCCTTCCCTTGCAACGCGGTCAGTGGTTGCGGTGGGTCTCTGCGCGGTGATGATCGGATCAGATAGTGCCCGTGGGAGCACACCAGGGCCATCTTGTCCACGTCGGTCGGGCCGTCGTCCCGGTCCCACCACTCAATATGGTGCGCTTCACACCACGCCGCCGGCCGGGTACAACCCTCGCCGATGCACCCGATGTCGCGGGCGACCAGTGCGGCCCACTGGGCGGGGGTGGCGGTGCGGACCTCGCGGCCCATCGCCAACGGCACCCCGAGCGTGTTGGCCACGATCGGGGTGATCCCGGCGTCGTAGGCGATCCGCTGCACGGTGGCGATGTCCAGATCTTCACCGGTGGCGGTGCGGGCGAAGGGATGTCCGGTGTCGCCGGCCATGGTCTCCACGGTCGCGGTGACGTGCAGGTGCGGGCGGACGCCGTGGGACGGGGGCAGGTCACCGAAACGGAGGAACTGGCGGAACACGTCCCCGAGCGCGTCATGGCGCCGCTGCGGCGCCGAGCGCTCATCGCGTTGGCCGTTCACGGCGGGTCGCGGGGCGGCGAGGGGGTCGAGGGCGGCCTTGACCAGGGCGGCGACCTCGTCGGTGAGCTCACCGCGGATGCGGTGCAGCCCGTTGCCCAGATCCGTGATCGTCAGCGACCGCTTGCGCTGCGCGCGGGCCGCGCGCTTGGACTCCGCGGGGGCGTCGCCGGTGGGGTCGTCCGGGTCCGGTGCCGGGGGCTTGCCGTCCTCGTCGATGACCTCTTCGATGTGCTTACCCAGGCGCAGGATCGCCCCGGGGTCCGCGCCGTGGGACTTGGCCAACAGAAACGTCTCCGCCTTCGCGAGTTCCGATGCGGAACCGACCGCTTCGATCTTGCGCAGACTCCGCGCGACCGCACGGGCCTGGTCGCGATTGAGCTTTCCGTCGGCGAGAGCTTCGACGGTGGCGGTGCCCTTGCGGGAGAGGATGTCGGCGTCCTTGACGCGCGCCCGCGCTTCGGCCGGGTGCAGGTTCAGCTTCTGGCCCAGCCAGACCGCGGTCGAGATCTTCCCGTCCTGCAGGGAAAGCCCGCGGACATCGGCCTCGCGCACCGCCCGGACACCGACAGCGGCGACGGCGGAGTCGAGCTCGGACTGCGCGCGGACCATCAGTTCCAGATCCGCGTCCGTGAGCGTCCAGACCTCGTCCGCGGTGAGCATCGCCGCCACCTTGCGGACGTCCTCGACGGCACTGGCGATCGTCGCCAGTGCCGGATGCATCCCCACCCCTGCGGACATGCCACGATTCTACCCGCGTTCGAACACATGTTCTAGTGCTGTCAAGACCTCATTCGCCCCTACTGTCACTACTTTCTGACTCGGCGTCAGGGACCTGAGGGCCCATCAAGTCCGCTCAGGGGACGGGGCCGAACTCGGGGCCGTACAACGCACCCGACCGTACGAACGCGCTCACTCCCTCCGCCGCGCCCGAGGGCGTCGGTTCGCAACGAGGCAGAGGGATGCGTGCGGTCTGACCGCACGGAAGAACCGGGATCGCGACGGCGTCCCGGTCGGCGTCGACGAGAATCCGATTGCCGAGCGGGTTCTTGAGCGGCACATCCAGAGGCGCCATGGCGTTGTCGTCGCACGGAACTGCCGGCGCGGCCGGGTCACGCTTGATACTGACCGCCACCGTTCGCTTCGTTTCGTCGACTTCTGCGTAGTACCCGGACAGACACGACTGCGGGTAGTTCACGAAGGCCTCGAACGGGCGGTGGAACTTCAGCGCCAGCCCGTCGGGGGAGATCGCAACACCCCGATCGTCCCGCTGGGCGGACTCGACTTCGTCGTCGAACGTCATGTCCGGCCCGAAGCGCGCTGTTGGTGCCACGGCGAGTACGAACCAGATCCTCGAACGCCACGTCCGGAGGAAGTAGCTCCTTGGCCCGGTGCCCGTTCCTTGATTGCGCTTGGTGGCGGGCACCGGGTCAGGGTTTACCTTCACGGCATGGGTGGACTGAAGAACCGTGACGATGCCCGCCGCCGACGCGCGGCCGAAGCCGTCTTGGCGTATGTCCGCGATGAGGACGCCGACATCCTGAACATCACCCAAACTGCCGTCGAAGATGACCCGACGTCGGCGGCCTTGCACCTGACCGCCCTCGCCGGACGCGCCGTGACCCTTCTCGCGGAGTGCTCAGGTGAGTCGGTTGAAGCTGTGATCGAGCGGCTGTCACGGCAGTGATGCCCCAATGTCATCCCACAGAAAATCCCACACCGTTGGCGATCATGGAAAACGGCCCCCGACCTGCCCCGTCGTCCGGAAAGTTGCACCAGGGGTGCCATTTCCGCAGTTCAGAAGGGTTCTGAACCTTCAGACAGGTGCAGGTCAGGGGCCGTGATCGAACGACCTGAGAGCTAGGGCCTAAATGTCGAAGTACAGCTCGAACTCGTGGGGGTGGGGACGGAGGCGGATGGGGTCGACCTCGTTGGCCCGCTTCCACGCGACCCAGGTCTCGATCAGGTCCGGGGTGAAGACGCCGCCCTCGACGAGGTAGTCGTGGTCGGCCTCGAGGGCGTCGAGGACCTTGGGCAGCGAGTCCGGGACCTGGGCGATCTCGGAGAGCTCGTCCGGGGGGAGCTCGTAGAGGTCCTTGTCGACCGGCAGCGGCGGCTCGATCTTGTTCTTGATGCCGTCGAGGCCGGCCATGAGCATCGCCGAGAACGCGAGGTACGGGTTCGACGACGGGTCCGGGACGCGGAACTCGATGCGCTTGGCCTTCGGGTTGGAGCCGGTGACCGGGATACGCACGCAGGCGGAGCGGTTACGGGCCGAGTACACCAGGTTGACCGGTGCCTCGAAGCCCGGGACCAGACGGTGGTAGCTGTTCATCGACGGGTTGGTGAACGCCAGCAGCGAGGGCGCGTGGTGGAGCAGACCACCGATGTACCAGCGGGCGGTGTCGGACAGGCCGCCGTAGCCGAGCTCGTCGTAGAACAGCGGCTCGCCGTTCTTCCACAGCGACTGGTGGCAGTGCATGCCCGAGCCGTTGTCGCCGAAGAGCGGCTTCGGCATGAAGGTGACGGTCTTGCCGTTGCGGGCGACGACGTTCTTCACGATGTACTTGAAGAGCATGACCTTGTCCGCGGACTTGGCCATGGTGTCGAAGCGGTAGTTGATCTCCTGCTGACCGGCGGTGCCGACCTCGTGGTGGGCGCGCTCGACGCCGAGGCCGAGCTTGTCGAGCTCGAGGCAGATCTCGTCCCGCATGTCGGCGAAGTGGTCGACCGGCGGGACCGGGAAGTAGCCACCCTTGTAGGGGGTCTTGTGACCCTGGTTGCCACCCTCCTCGACGCGGCCGGTGTTCCAGGCGCCCTCGATGGAGTCGATGTAGTAGTAGCCGGCGTTCTGCTTCGTCTCGAAGCGGATGTCGTCGAAGATGTAGAACTCGGCCTCGGGCGCGAAGAACGCGGTGTCGGCGATTCCGGTCGCCTTCAGGTGGGCCTCGGCCTTGCGCACGATCTGGCGCGGGTCCCGGCTGTAGGGCTCGCCGGTGTAGGGGTCGACGATGCTCATGTTGATCACGAGCGTCTTGTTCGCCCGGAACGGGTCGATGAAGGCCGTGTCCAGGTCGGGGATCAGCTTCATGTCCGACTCGTGGATCGCCTGGAAGCCGCGGATCGAGGACCCGTCGAACATCTGGCCGTCGGTGAAGAAGTCGGCCCCCACGGACTGCGCCGGGACATTGAAGTGCTGCATGACACCCGGGAGGTCACAGAACCGGACGTCGACGAACTTCACGCCTTCGTCGGAGATGTATTTGGTGACCTCTTCGGCGTTGCTGAACATCCGTCCTCCTTGCCCGGCCGACCCGGCGGGGGCTGTGTCTGACCATGTGTCTAACCGTGGGGTGGTGCTGGTGCTCGACCAGTTCCCAGGACCGTACGAGTGGGCAATGTCGCGCCCGTGTCCCGAATGTTTCACCGGTGTTACGGCAGATTCTCGGTCGCTGGCCAGGGCCCTGAAGCCGGGGTCCATCCAAGCGGTGTGAGGGCTCGCGCGCCACCCCGGGACGTCCGTCCGGGCCCGCCGGTTACCGTTGCCCTGTGGTGGACCGTCGCGCACTGGGTGGCTGGCTGTCCGGTCCCCGGTCGGTGGCCGAGGCGGCCGGGATCGATCTGGGCTACCCCGGACAGCGTCTGGGACTGCCCGAGGAGGGCCCCAACGCCGTCGGCGGGATGACCCGCCGGCTGGGCGCGACGTTCATCGACTGGACGATCGCCCAGTTCGTCGTCCTCGGCGCCATGCCGGGCTCCACGGCGGGGGAGCGGGCCGCGCCGATCCTGCTCGTGTTCGTCCTGATCAACCTGGCCATGGTCACGACGATCGGCGCCGGGATCGGTGGCCGCTTGCTCGGCCTGCGCGTCGCCCGCCTGGACGGCGGCAACCCGATGCTGCCCGCGGTGGCGATCCGGACGCTGATGCTCGCCCTCGTTGTCCCGGCCCTGTTTATCGACCGGGACTACCGCGGGGTCCACGACCGGCTCGCGCGCTCGATCGTGGTCCGCCGCTAGCGCATCTTCGGGTTCTGGCCCTTCGGCATCCGCATGTTCCGGGGCATCGGGCCCTTGGGGATCGGGACGTTCGCCATCAGGTCCCCGACGGCCCGCAGGCGGTCGTTGACCTCGACGACGTCGGCGCCGCGGATGGTCTTCGGCAGCTTCTGCAGGAACCGGATCAGCTTCGGCAGCGGGATCTCGCCCTCGCCACGGCCGACGACCAGCGTCGTGACCGGGACGTCCTGGACGAACCGGTTCATGCGCTTGCGCTCGGCCTCCAGCAGCTGGTCGACGCGCTGGGAGTTGCCCTCACCGATCAGGACGATGCCCGGCCGGCCGACGGCGCGGTGGACGACGTCCTGGCTCTTGTTCACCGCGACGGCGGGGGTGACGGTCCAGCCGCCCCGGCGCATGGTGTTCAGCGCAGCCGCGGCGGCGCCGGGCTGGCCCTCGATCTCGGTGTACGCGGCCTTCTGGACGCGCTGGCCGAAGAGAAACAGCAGGCCGAGGACGCCGAACATGAAGCCGACGATCCCCGCGATGATCGGGTGCAGGAACAGCACCGTGATGCCGAAGAACACCGCGAAGCCGATGACGAAGCCGAGCACCAGCCACAGCGGCAGGAGCTTGTCGACCCGCGCCGTCATCTTGTAGGCGTCGAAGATCTGCCGGACGCGGCCGCCGCCCGGCTTCGCCGCCTTGGCGGCCTTGTCTTTCTTCCTGCCGAATGCCATGACTGTTCCGCCGGGCCCTTCTCGTCGTGTCCGAGGCAGGATACGCAGGGCGCTCAGGCGCTCTGTTCGCGTGCCTCCACGGCCTGCCGGTACAGGCGGCCCGCGCGGTAGGACGAGCGCACCAGCGGCCCCGACATCACGCCCGCGAACCCCAGCCGTTCGGCCTCGGCGCCGAGCTCGGTGAACTCCTCGGGGGTGACCCACCGCTCCACCGGGTGGTGGCGGGCGCTCGGGCGCAGGTACTGGGTGATCGTGAGCAGGTCGGTGCCGGCCTCGCGCAGGTCGCGCATGGTGGCGAGGACCTCGTCGGGCTCCTCGCCGAGGCCGAGGATCAAATTGGACTTGGTCACCAGTCCGGCCTCGCGCGCGGCGGTGATCACCCCGAGTGACCGGTCGTAGCGGAACGCGGGCCGGATCCGGCGCATCAGGCGCGGCACGGTCTCCAGGTTGTGCGCGAACACCTCGGGGCGGGACGCGAACACCTGCGCGAGCAGGTCCGGCTCGGCGTTGAAGTCCGGCGCGAGCAACTCGACCCCGCAGCCGGGGACCGCGGTGTGGATCGCGCGAACGGTCTCCGCGTACAGCCAGGCCCCGCCGTCGGGCAGGTCGTCACGGGCGACGCCGGTGATCGTGGCGTACCGCAGGCCCATCGTGAGCACGGACTCGGCGACCCGGCGCGGCTCGTCCCGGTCCAGCTCGACCGGCTTGCCGGTGTCGATCTGGCAGAAGTCGCAACGGCGGGTGCACTGGTCACCGCCGATGAGGAACGTGGCCTCGCGGTCCTCCCAGCACTCGAAGATGTTGGGGCAGCCCGCCTCCTGACAGACCGTGTGCAGGCCCTCGTCCTTCACCAGTTTCGTCAGGGCCCGGTACTCCGGCCCGGTCCGCAGCGTGGTCTTGATCCACGGCGGCTTGCGCTCGATCGGGGTCTCGGTGTTCCGGACCTCCAGTCGCAGCAGCTTGCGGCCCTCGGGAGCGATCGTCATGCGACAACTCCCAGCGCGCCGTGCAGTGCCAACGGGGCCCGGGTCACCGACTCCGAGCCGAGGGCCTCCAGCAGGCGACGCTCGACCACCGGCACGACCTCGGCGACCGGCACCGGACGCCCGAGTTCCTTCGTCAGCGTCGTGACGCCGGCGTCGGAGATCCCGCACGGCACGATCCGTGAGAACCAGCCCAGGTCGCAGTCGCAGTTGATCGCGAAGCCGTGCATCGTCACGCCCTTCGCGACGCGGATCCCGATCGCGGCGACCTTGCGGTCCGGGTCCAACGGGCCCGTGCCGGGCACCCACACCCCACTGCGGCCCGGCACGCGCTGCGCGTTCGCCAGACCCAGGTCGGCGCAGGTCGCGATGATCGCGGCCTCCAGCTTGCGGACGTAGTCGACGACGTAGACGCCGTCGGGCAGCTTCACGATCGGGTAGCCGGTCAGCTGCCCCGGCCCGTGCCAGGTGATCTTCCCGCCGCGGTCGACCTCGACCACCGGGGTGCCGTCCCACGGCCGGTCCTGCGGCTCGGTGCGCTTGCCCGCGGTGAACACCGGCTCGTGCTCGAGGAGGATCACGGTGTCCTCGACGGTGCCGTCGGCGCGCGCGGCGTGCAGCTCCCGCTGAAGCTCCCACGCCGGCTCGTAGGGCACCGGAGTCCCGCCGAAGCCGTGGAGGAAGCGGAGCGCGGACACGTCGTCAGTCTAGGTCGGGATCGGTTCTCAGGCGGCGGCGCGGATCGCGGCCTCGATCGTCGGGTGCTCGAAGGAGAACCCTGCCTTCGACAGGACCGCCGGCACGACGCGCTGGCTGCGCAGCGTCTCGGTGGAGAACTCGCCGAGGACGACCTTGAGGGCGATCGCCGGCACCGGGAACAGCGTCGGCCGGTGCAGGACGCTGCCCATGGCCTTGGTCACGTCGGCGTTGGTGACGGGCTCGGGCCCGGTCAGGTTCACGGGGCCGGAGACGTCGGAGGTCAGCAGGAACTTCAGCGCCCGCACGTGGTCGGTCAGGGAGATGAAGCTCCAGTACTGGCGGCCGTTGCCGAGCTTGCCGCCGAGCCCGAACTTGAAGATCGGGAACAGTCGGCCCCACGCCCCGCCCTCGCGTGCGACGACGAGGCCGGTGCGGAGGTAGCAGACACGGATGCCCGCGTTCTCCGCCGGCGCCGCGGCCGCCTCCCAACGGACCGTCAGACGGGCCAGGAAGTCGTCCGCGGGGCCGAAGGTCTCGTCGACCTTCGTCTCGCCGTGGTCGCCGTAGAACCCGATCGCGGAGCCCTGCAGCAGCACTCGCGGCTTGGGGTCGAGCGCCGCCAGCGCGGTCGCGAGCGTGTGCGTCGGGTTGACCCGGCTGTCGACGAGGGTGCGCTTGTACGACTCGCTCCAGCGCTTGTCGCCGACCCCGGCCCCGGAGAGGTTCACCGCGGCCTCGACGCCGGCGAGCTTGCCGGGGGAGAGCGGTTGCTCCGGGTCCCACGAGATCTCGTCCGCGCCCTGCGGGGCCCGCCGGACCAGACGCAGCACCTCGTGCCCGTCGGCGCGCAGTGCGTCGACGAGCGCGGTGCCGATCAGTCCGGACGAGCCGCAGACCGCGATCTTCATGGGCGTGCCCGTCAGAGGCCGAGTTCGGCCTCGAACGCGCCCTCCTCCAGACGCTGCTTCACGGTGGTGAGGAACCGGGCGGCGTCGGCCCCGTCGACCAGGCGGTGGTCGTAGGTCAGGACGAGCATCACCATCGACCGGATCGCGATCGTGTCCCCGCCGGAGGGGTCCTCGACGACGACCGGACGCTTGACGACCGTGCCGGTGCCGAGGATGCCGACCTGCGGCTGGTTGATGATCGGGGTGTCGGTGAGCGCGCCCCGGCTGCCGGTGTTGGTCAGCGTGAACGTGCCGCCGGACAGGTCGTCGGGGGCGATCTTGTTGTCGCGGGTGCGCGCGGCCAGGTCGTTCATCGACCGGGTCAGGCCCGAGACGTTGAGTTCGTCCGCGTCCTGGACGACCGGGACCAGCAGACCCCGCTCGGTGTCGACGGCGATGCCGAGGTGCACCTTCGGGTGGTAGGTGATCTCGCCCTTCTCGACGTCGATCGAGGCGTTCAGCTTCGGGTGCTGCTTGAGGGCCTCGATGGTCGCCTTGGCGAAGAACGGCAGGAAGTTGAGCTTCTGGCCGGTCTGGGCCTCGAAGGACGCCTTGGCCTGCTGCCGCAGCCGCGCGATGCGGGTGACGTCGACCTCGACCCAGCACGACAGCTGCGCGGAGAGCTGCAGCGACTCGACCATGCGCGCCGCGATGACCTTGCGCAGCCGCGACATCGGCTCGACCGTGCCGACCTGCGGCGCGGCGACGACCGGCCGCGGGGCGGCCGGGGTCGCGACCGGAGCCGCCGACGGGGCCGGAGCGGCCGCGGCCGGGGCGGCCGTCGCCGCTGACGCCGCGCTCCTGGCGGCGTCGAGCACGTCCTGCTTGCGGATGCGGCCACCGACGCCGGTGCCGACGACCGTGCTCAGGTCGACGTTGTTGTCCGCCGCGAGACGGCGCACCAGCGGGGTGACGTAGGTGCCGACGTCCTCCGCCTGCCCGTTCCCGCTGCTCGCCGGAGCCGCGGGAGCGGCCGCCGGAGCCGCGGGAGCGGCCGGGGCCGGGGTGGGAGCGGCCGGGGCCGGGGTGGGAGCCGGCGCGGGCGCCGGGGGCGCCGGAGCCGCCGCGGCCGGGGGTGCGGGGGCGGGGGTCGGCTCGGGAGCGGGAGCCGCCGGAGCCGGGGCGGGAGCGGCCGTGGCCGCGGGAGCCGGGGCGCTCGCGCCGGAGCCGATGACGCCGAGCTCGGCGCCGACGGCGACGGTCTCGTCCTCGCGGACGGTGATCTTGACCAGGACGCCGGCGGCCGGGGCGGGGATCTCGGTGTCGACCTTGTCGGTCGAGATCTCCAGCAGCGGCTCGTCGGCGGCGACGGTGTCGCCCTCCGCCTTCAGCCAGCGCGTGACGGTGCCCTCGGTGACGCTCTCACCCAGTGCGGGCAGGGTCACCGACACTCCATCGGCCGCCGGGCCGGCAGCCGGGGCCGCGGCGGGAGCGGCCGGAGCAGGGGGAGCGGGCTGGGCCGGCGGCGCAGGCGCCTCCGCGACCGGAGCCGGGGCCGCGGGAGCGGGCTCGGCGGCCGGGGCGGGAGCGGCCGGGGCGGCCTCACCCGCGTCACCGATGACACCGAGCTCGGCGCCGACGGCGACGGTCTCGTCCTCACCGACGGTGATCTTGACCAGGACACCGGCAGCCGGGGCGGGGATCTCGGTGTCGACCTTGTCGGTCGAGATCTCCAGCAGCGGCTCGTCCGCGGCGACGGTGTCGCCCTCCTGCTTCAGCCACCGGGTGACGGTGCCCTCGGTGACACTCTCGCCGAGCGCCGGAAGGGTGACCGAGACTGGCATGTGACGTTCTCCTCGCGAGGGACGGAACCGGGTGGCGGAAAGATTTCTGACGGACCCTCAGGGCGAACCCTGCGGACTGTCAGCCGTGCGCGTGCAGCGGCTTGCCAGCCAGGGCGAGGTGGGCCTCGCCGAGGGCCTCGCCCTGCGTCGGGTGAGCGTGGATCAGCTGCGCGACCTCGCTGGGTAGCGCCTCCCAGTTGTAGATCAACTGGGCCTCGGAGACGAGCTCGCCGGCGCGGGAGCCGACGATGTGTACGCCGAGCACGGGGCCGTCCTTCTGCCGG
Organism: Sporichthya polymorpha DSM 43042; assembly: GCF_000384115.1. Taxonomy (NCBI): domain Bacteria; kingdom Bacillati; phylum Actinomycetota; class Actinomycetes; order Sporichthyales; family Sporichthyaceae; genus Sporichthya; species Sporichthya polymorpha. The sequence goes on along the minus strand of NZ_KB913029.1, from coordinate 5,011,230 downwards.
ACCAGCTTGATCGCGCCGGCCGTTTTCAGGATCTGGCTCTTGCCGTTGCCGGCGAGGTCGTAGGTGATGGTCTCGACGTTGTCGGCGCCGAGGCGCTCCTTCGCGACCGCCTCGGTGATGCCGACCGAGGCGACCTCGGGCTCGGAGTACGTGACGCGCGGAACGCCGTCGTAGTCGATCGGGACGACGTCGAGCCCGGCGAGGCGTTCGGCGACGAGGATGCCCTCGGCGAAACCGACGTGCGCGAGCTGCAGGGTCGGGATCAGGTCGCCGACCGCGGAGATCGTCGGGACGTTCGTCTGGCACAGGCCGTCGACCTTGACGAAGCCGCGCTCCATCTCGACGCCGACCTCCTCGTACCCGAGGTTCGCCGACACCGGGCCGCGGCCGATCGCGACGAGCAGCACCTCGGCCTCGACGGTCTTGCCGTTCTCGGTCGTGATCTGCACGCCGTTGGCGGTGTGCGAGACGCCGGTGAACCGGGCGCCGAGCTCGAACGCGATCTTGCGCTTGCGGAAGGCGCGCTCCAGCAGCTTGGAGTTGGCCTCGTCCTCGATCGGGACCAGGTGGGGCAGCGCCTCGACGATCGTGACGTCGGCGCCGAAGGACTTCCACACGCTCGCGAACTCGACGCCGATGACGCCGCCGCCGAGGATGATCGCCGAACTCGGGACGCGGTCGAGCAGCAGCGCGTGGTCCGAGGTGAGAACGCGGGTGCCGTCGATCTCCAGGCCGGGGAGCGAGCGCGGCACGGAGCCGGTCGCGAGCACGATGTGCTTGCCGGTGTAGCGGACGCCGCCGGCGTCGACGCTCGTGGCGGAGCTCAGGCGGCCCTCGGCCTCGATCAGCGTGATCTTGCGGCTCTTCACCAGGCCCTGCAGGCCCTTGTAGAGCTTGCTGATGACGCCGTCCTTGTAGGCGTTCACGCCGGCCATGTCGATGCCGTGCAGCGAGGTCTTGATGCCGAACTGCTCGCCCTCACGGGCCAGGTCGGCGACCTCCGCCGCGTGCAGGAGCGCCTTGGTCGGGATGCAGCCGTTGTGCAGGCAGGTGCCCCCGAGCTTGCCCTTCTCGATCAGTGCCACCGACAGACCCAGCTGGGCGGCGCGCAGGGCACAGGCGTACCCGCCGCTGCCGCCTCCCAGGATCACGAGGTCGAATTCGGTGCCTGCCTGCTCCGCCACGGGAACTCCCTCACTGGTGTCTGCGGTTGAGCAACCGTCATCCTTTCACCTGTGATTCCTACCCCGATCAGGCGGGCGAGCGGCCTTGGTCACGTCGGTGGGGGTGAACCGCCCGACCAGCGGCGATACTGCTGGCAGACCACGGAGGGGTCCGGCAGATGAGGTTGTTCCGCAAGAAGGCGGCCACGGGTGATTCCCGGCGCGCCGACCTGGCCGACCGCGACCACCTGAAGGAGTGGTCGGAGACCCGGGTCGGGGTCGAGGCCTACCTGGAGCCCCAGACGGCGGTCACCGAGCCGACGGTCATGCTCATCGCCCACGACGGCGAGTGGACCCGGCGGCGGGTCCCGAGCCACGAGCACGCGCGCTCGCTGATGGGCAAGCTCGGGATACCCGTCTACGACGTGGCGCTGACCGGGTACCCCCAGCGCAAACGGGACTACGACGCGCGCCGCGCCGCCGAACGCAAGCAAGGCCGCTGACGTGCACGGGCGGCGGGTCGGGTTGCGCAGGAGTGCCCGGGCGGCCGCCGTGCTCGCCGGTCTGACCCTGCTCGCCGCCGCCGCCGGCTGCGGCGGCGACTCCGGCGACTCCGGTGACGGTCCGGCCGAGGGCGCCCTCGCGGGGGCCTCCGCCGGGGCGACCCCGGGCGCGAGCGGCGGCGGGACGCCCGGCCCCCAGGGGGCGACCGCCGACGCGGGCGGGCCGGTCGTGGCGGGCGCGAGCCGGTTCGTGGTCCTGCGCTCGGGCGACTGGTTCCTCAGCCAGGGCCTCAAGCCGATCGGCGCCAGCCGCACGCTCTACCTCGCCGACGACCGGTCCTTCGACTGGTACGCCGAGTACGCCGACCCGGTCGCCGACACGAGCGTGCGGATCACCGGCCACCTGCGCGGGCTGAAGGCGCAGACCGCGGTGCTGCGCAAGCTCGGCGGGAAGACCACCGAGACCCGGATCGGCGGCCGCGCGGCCGTCTGGTCGGCCCCGCCCGGAGCGGCGCCCGTGACCGTGCTGATCGCGTGGGCGCCGAACTACACGATCGAGTTCGCGGCGTCCGGGCTCGTGCCGGCGGAGACGCTCCGCCTCGCCGCGGCCCTGCGGCCCGCGACCGAGGCGGCGTGGCGCAAGGCCGGCGGGCTGGTGCTCGACTGCCCGCCGGGCGGCGACCTCTGCCCGAACTGACGCCCGAACTGACCGGCGTCAGCCGGCGGCGACGTCCTCGGCGAGGGCGACCAGCGTCCGGACCGCGACGCCCGTCCCGCCCTTGGGCACGTAGCCGTAGGGCTCGCCCTCGTTGAAGGCCGGGCCGGCGATGTCGAGGTGGGCCCACTTCACGCCGTCGGAGACGAATTCGCGGAGGAACAGCGCCGCGGACAGCGCGCCGCCCCAGCGCTCGCCGATGTTCGCCATGTCGGCGACCGAGGACTTGAGCGAGTTGCGCAGCTCCTCCGGCATCGGCATCGGCCACATGCGCTCGCCGGTGCGCTCGCCGAGCTCGTGGACGCGCGTGCGCAGGTCGTCGTCGTTGCTCATCACGGCCGAGGTGCGGTGGCCGAGCGCGACCATGGCCGCGCCGGTCAGCGTCGCGGCGTCCACGAGGACGTCCGGGGACTCCTCGCACGCGCGCGCGATCGCGTCGGCCAGGATCAGCCGGCCCTCGGCGTCGGTGTTGAGCACCTCGACCGTCTTGCCCGAGTACATCGTCAGGACGTCGGACGGCCGCTGCGCCGTGCCGGAGGGCATGTTCTCCGCGGTCGGCGCCCACGCGGTGACGTTGACCGGCAGCTTCAGGCGGGCGATCGCGCTGATCGCCCCGATGACGGCGGCGGCGCCGCCCATGTCGCACTTCATCGTGATCATCGCGTCGGCCGGCTTCAACGACAGACCGCCGGAGTCGAACGTGATGCCCTTGCCGACGAACGCGATCGTCTTCTTGGCCTTGGGGTGCGTCCACGACATCCGGACCAGGCGCGGCTTGTTCTCCGAGCCCTGCCCGACGGCGAGGATGCCGCCGTAGCCGCCCTTCTTCAGCGCGCGCTCGTCGAGGATCTCGACGGCGAGGCCGGCCTTGCGGCCGTAGGAGTCCGCGGCGGCGGCCAGGTCAGCGGGGTGCAGGTCCGACGGCGGGGTGTTCACGAGGTCGCGGGCGAAGCAGACCGCGTCCGCCACGACCTCGGCGCGGGTGAGGGCGGCCTTGGCCGCGCGGTCGCCGGTCAGCGACGAGACCAGGGTGATCGCACCCACCGGTGCCGGGGGAGTGGAGCCGTTCGTGCGGTAGCGCAGGTACGAGTACGCGCCGAGCAGCGCGCCCTCGGCGACGGCCCCGACCTCCTCGACGGTCTCGGCGGGCAGCGCGAGCGCGACGGACTTGTTGCCGGCGAGCGACCGGGTCGCGGCCCCGGCCGCGCGCCGGAGCGCCTCGGCCGGGTACCCCGCACGGCCCTGCGGCTCGCCGAGACCGACGACCACGACGACCGCGGCCCGGACCGACCCGGACGCCGGGATCTTCGTGACCTCCTCGGCCTTGCCGGTCGCGCCCATCGCCTTGAGGACGGTGGCCAGCTTCGCGACCCCGGCGGCCTCGATCGCCTTCGCGCCGGCGGTGAGCACCGGACCCTTCGGACCGGACCCGACACCGACGACGACGGCGTCGGCACGCACCTCGGCGGCGGCGGAAGCGGACAGGGAGATCGTGGCCACGTCGAGGTCCTCTTCAAGATCGCGGGCAGGACAAACGTCGAGCAGTGAGTTCGAAGCCTAACCGCGCCGCCCCGCTCCGCCGGGTTTCCGGGTCACTAGCGTGTGCCCATGACCGAACTACGGCATTCGCCCCTGCACGAACGGCACCGCGAACTGGGCGCGAAGCTCGCCGACTTCGGCGGCTGGGAGATGCCGATCGACTACGGCGGCGCGCCCGCCAAGCTTGGCGTCGTCGCCGAGCACACCGCGGTGCGCACGGCCGTCGGCGTCTTCGACGTCACGCACCTCGGCAAGCTCTCGGTCACCGGTCCGGGCGCCGCGGCGTTCGTCGACTCCTGCTTCACCAACGCCCTCGACCGCATCGCGCCCGGGTCCGCGCAGTACAGCCTCTGCTGCGCCGAGGACGGCGGTGTCGTCGACGACCTGATCGTCTACCTGCGCGCGGACGACGACGTCCTCGTCGTGCCGAACGCGGCCAACTGCGCGACGGTCGCGGGCCTGCTGGCCGAGGCCGCTCCGGCGGGTGTGACGGTCACCGACCGGCACACCGACTTCGGCGTCCTCGCCGTGCAGGGCCCGCGGGCCGACGACCTCGTCGCGGCCCTCGGCCTGCCGACCGGGCACGAGTACATGTCCTTCGTCGACGCGACCTGGGACGGGCGGCCCGTCGTCGTGTGCCGGAGCGGCTACACCGGCGAGCGAGGGTACGAACTGCTGCCGCGCTGGGACGACACCGGCGACCTGTGGGACGCGCTGCTGAAGACCGGCGAGCAGTTCGGCGCCATGCCGTGCGGGCTCGGTGCCCGCGACACCCTGCGCACCGAGATGGGCTACCCCCTGCACGGTCAGGACATCTCACGCGCCGTCACTCCGGTGCAGGCCGGTCTCGGCTGGGCGGTCGGCTGGGACAAGCCCGCGTTCTGGGGCCGCGACGCCCTGCTCGCCGAGAAGGCCGCGGGGCGGTCGCGCCGACTCGTCGGCCTGGTCGGCCTGGAGCGCGCGATCCCGCGCTGCCACATGACGGTCCTCCGGGCCGGGGGCGGCCCCGCGATCGGCGAGGTCACCAGCGGCACGTTCTCCCCGACACGCAAGGTCGGCATCGGCCTCGCGCTCCTCGAGGCCGGTACCCCCGACGCGGTCGCCGACGGCGACGAGGTCGTCGTCGACGTCCGGGGCCGGCCGGGCCGGTTCCAGGTGACCAGGCCCCCGTTCGTGGAGTCGCACGTGCGCTGACGCGTCCGTCGCCCAGTCGGGTCTGACGCAACGTCAGGTCGTCGACAGCACCACGAGTCCGACGGTCATGGCGGTCTCGACGAGCGCGCCGAGGACGTCCCCGGTCATCCCGCCGAACCGGCGCCGGCAGTGCTCGAGCAGGGCGCCGGCGGCGAGCAGCGCCAGCCCGACGGCGATCACGGCCCGAGCCGCACCGACGTCGGTCCAGAGCCCGATCAGCGCCGCCACCCACAGCGCCGTCCCGGCCCAGACCGCCGCCGCGGCGCCGGAGACGGTCCCGCCGACCAGGGCACCGAGCCCGTCGGGGCGGGCGGCGGGCAGGCCGGCGCGGCACGCCCACACCACGGGGATGCGGGCGGTGGCGGCCGCGAGCGCGAACAACGCCACCGCGTGGTGGTCCGGCCCGCGCGCCAGCAGCGTGGCCGCGGCGCCGCACTGGAGCAGCGCGGCGAACAGGATCGACAGGACGCCGAACGGCCCGATGTCGGAGGCCTTCATCACCGCGAGCGCGCCCTCGGGGTCCTTACGGCTGCCGAGGCCGTCCGCGGTGTCGGCCAGGCCGTCGAGGTGCAGGCCGCGCGTCAGCGCGGCGAACAGCGCGACGGCGACGATCCCGGTGATCAGGGTCGAGGTGCCGAGCTCGCCGAGCCCCCAGGCCGCGAGTCCGACGCCGGCGCCGAGCCCCGCGCCGACCAGCGGTGCGCAGCGGATCGCGGTGCCGGCCTGGTCACGCTCGGCCCGGACCGCGCCGACCGGGACCACCGTCAGCAGCCCGACGGAGAGCCGGGCCCCGGCGGTCAGCCGGGCGGGGAACCGCACGCCGGCCGGTCCCGCGTCAGGATCCGGGGGCGGACGCGTCGCCCTCGGGCTCCGCCGGGATCTCCGAGAGCGGGGAGAGCGGGTCGGAGAACCAGGTCTCGCTCTCGCCGACGATCCGGCCGGTGTCCGAGAGGGACGCGGCGGCGACGTCGAGCATCTCGGCCGCGAGCAGGACGGCGATGCCGTCGCCGGGGAACAGCCCGACGTCCAGCAGCGCCGAGCGGCCCAGGTACCGCAGGCCGGACGTGCTGGCCGGGTCCGGGTCGTTGTGCGCCGGCATGAACCAGGCGCCGGCGGCCTCGTTGATCCGGTGGGCCATCAGGGCGGCCGCCGTCGGGGCCAGGCCCTCGAAGATGACCGGGAGCTTGCGTGCGGCCGCGCCGAGGATGACGCCGGTGAGGTGGGCGATCTCGGTCCCGCCGATCGCCTCCAGCAGCGAGAGCGGGTCCTCGGGGGCCTTCTTCACCCGGCGCAGGCTGTCGCGGACGGCCGAGACCATCCGCATCCACTCCTGGTCGCCGCGCAGGGTGCTCGCGACGGTCTGCGCGTCGGCCTCGTTCAGGAACGCGATGAGGGTGGCGGCCGGGACCCGCGCCGCCTCGCTCGGCGCGGCGAGCAGCAGCAGGTCGGTGCCGATGTCGGCCTCGGTGTCGGCGAGCAGGGCGCCGCGGGCCAGCGCGTCCCAGACCTCGGTCGCCTCGCCGTCGGCGCGACTGCGGAGCACCGCGCGCAGGCTGTGGGAGGCGACCCGGTCGACGACGTCCGGCACGCCGGCGTCGTCGGTGAAGATCATCAGCTTCGCCCGCGCGGGCGGGGGCGGCGGGCAGACGCCGTAGACCGCGGAGAGCCAGGCCGCCACGTCACCGAGGCGACCGAGCGGGTCCTCCCGGCGCTCGCGGAGCCGCGCGACCGCACTGGAGCGTGCGTCGTCGTCCGGCCACTCGATGAGACCGGAGAGCTTGTCCAGGCGCGCGTTGTTCATCGCGCCCGGAGCCTAGGACACGTCGGTACCGACAGCACTACGCCCACCCCGGATCTGCCCCCGGATCGGCCCCCGGCGCGGTCAGAGGGAGCAGCCGCCCGGCGACCACCAGGTAGGCCTCGTCGGCCGCCGCCGCAAGGCGCACGTTGAGCCGGCCGAGCTCGTCGCGGAACCGGCGTCCGGCCGCCGTCGCCGGCACCACGCCCATTCCGACCTCGTTGCTCACCGCGATCACCGTCCCGGAGGCCTCTGCCCAGGCCGTGACCAGGGCATTCACCCGTTCACCCAGACGAGTGGGGGCGTCGGCCGCCCACGCGGCGTCGTCCCAGGCGTCGACGGCGTCCATGGCGCGGGTCAGCCAGAGCGCGACGCAGTCCAGCAGGACCACCCCGCGGTCGGGCTCGCGCAGGACCGGGACCGGGTCGGCGGTCTCGACGGTCCGCCAAGTGGCGGGCCGCCGCTGCTGGTGCGCGGCGATCCGCGCCGCCCACTCGGCGTCGTCCGGGCGCCGGTCCGCCGTCGCGACGTAGACGACCTCACCACCGGCCACCCCACCGGCCACCCCACCGGCCACCCCACCGGCCACCCCGCCGGCCGCCGCCCGGGCGGCCATCGCCTCCGCGGCCACCGACTTCCCGGACCGCGCCCCGCCGAGCAGCAGAACGCGGCGGGCGGGGCGGGTGTCGGTCACGGCGGCTAGCCTGCCGTACCTGACGGCACGAGCGAGCGGAGCGGGTGGCATGGCCTGGAGCTGGCGGTACGAGAAGCGCGACGGCAGCGAGGTGCTCCCCGTGGCCGGGTCGGTGCCGCAGTTCCCGACCCAGGCCGACGCCGAGAGCTGGGTCGGGGAGGTGTGGCGCGAGCTGCTCGACCAGGGCATCGACGCCGTGACCCTGCTGGAGAACGGCGCGAAGGTCTACGGGCCGATGTCGCTGCACCCGGTCGAGTAACCGGGTCGGGCCGGTCCGGGCTTCGGTCCGCGATCCGGTCTTGGCTCAGGTGGGCCGGAAACCGCGGGGGACCTGCGGCTTCGGGGTGCGCATGGAGCGCCAGGTCAGGGCGCGCATCAGCGAGTAGGCGACGGCGCCGCGGCGGGACTCGTTCGGGAACTTGCGCCGCAGGGCCTTCTTGAGCTGGACCGTGAGGATCCCGGAGTCCACGAGGACGACGAGGATCATCACCGAGGACAGCGACCCGCCGATGCCGTTGGCGCCCGCGACCATGAGCACGAGGCTGGCCAGTGCGATCGGCATGAAGAACTCGGCGGCGGTGAGGCGGCCGTCGATCCAGTCCCGGCAGAACTTGCGGACCGGGCCCTTGTCCCGGTTCGGCAGGTAGCGCTCGTCGCCGTTGTTCAGGGCGTCCCGCATCAAGCGGGTGGTCTCGGCGCGCTTCTTGCGCTGCATCTTCGCGCGCTCGCGGCTGTCCCGCGGCGGGCGGATGCGCTCGCGGCGCTCCTTCTCGGCCTCGCTGCGCTTGGGGGTCGGCCGGCCCTTGCCCGACTCGACCACGGGGGCCGACGTGGCCTCGGTGGTGGCGGACTCGCGGTCGCGTCGCGTGAACACGTGCCCAGGATAGTCGGCGTAGGGTGATGCTCCCCGCGGGAGATCGTCTTGACGGAAGGGCGGCACGGAGCCGATGGGCATGTGGCAGCGGCTGAAGCTGATCTTCAAGGCCAAGGCGAACAAGGCCCTGGATCGGGCCGAGGACCCGCGCGAGACGCTCGACTACAGCTACTCCAAACAGCTGGAGATGCTTCAGCGGGTGCGGCGGGGTGTGGTTGACGTCGCGTCCTCGCGCAAGCGACTGGAGCTCCAGCAGCAGCAGCTGCGGACGCAGGCCGACAAGTGCGAGGAGCAGGCCCGGCAGGCCCTCTCGCTCGGCCGGGAGGACCTCGCCCGCGAGGTGTTGACCCGCCGCTCGGCGATCCAGCAGCAGGCCGCGGACCTCGACACGCAGCACGCGGAGCTCGCCGCGCAGGAGGAGAAGCTCACCCTCGCCGCCCAGCGGCTGCAGGCCCAGGTCGACGCGTTCCGCACCCGCAAGGAGACGATCAAGGCCAGCTACACGGCGGCCGAGGCCCAGACCCGGATCAACGAAGCCGTCAGCGGCCTGTCCGACGAGCTCGGCGAGGTCGGCCTCGCCATCCAGCGGGCCGAGGACAAGACCCAGCAGATGCAGGCCCGCGCGGGCGCGATCGACGAGCTCATCGCCGCCGGGACGCTGGACGCCGGCCCCGGGGCCCAGGACGACGTCGCGGCCGAGCTCACCCGGCTGTCGTCGGCGTCGGACGTCGAGCTCGAGATGTCCCGGATGAAGGCCGAGCTCGCCGCGGGCGGCACCCCGCCGCCGAAGGCGATCGAGACCAACGAGAAGGCCGACGGCGCCTGACGCTGCGCCGTCCCCGCCGGGCCCCGCCCGGGGCCCTACGCTGACCGCCCGCCCGAACCTGCCCGAACCGGGCTCCCCGCCCGAGGAACCGAGGACCTGCGCCCGTGGCCGTGGACTTCTTCGACGACCGTCTGCTCGAGGACGAGACCGCGCTGGCCGGGGTCGACGACCTGCTCCGCCACCTCGCCGAGGCCGGGTCGCGCGTGCGCCACGAGGTGAACGCCGCGACCGAGGCGATGGCGGCGCTGGCGAACACCCCGCGGCCGCGCGCGGTCGTCGCCGCCGGGTCGGACGCCCGCCTGCTGCGGGCGGTCCTGGAGCCCTGGTGCCCGGTGCCGTTCGTCGCGTGGCCGGGCCCCGGCCTGCCCGGGTGGGCCGGCGCGCTCGACCTCGTCGTCGTCATCGCGCCGGGCGGCCACAGCGCGGACGCCGCGTCCGCCGCCGCCGAGGCGGTCCGCCGCGGTTGCGGCCTGCTGGTCTCGACGCCCGCGCAGTCCCCGCTCGCGGAGTCCTCGGCCTCCCGCTCGACGGTGCTGCTGCCGACGCAGACGACCGACGTCCTCGCGGTCGCGGTCGTCGCCCTCCAGGCACTGCACACCCTCGGCCTCGGCCCGGAGGTCGACGCCGAGGAGGTCGCGGAGAAGCTCGTGGAGTCCGCGGTGGCCTGCGCGCCGCGGCGGAACCTCGGGTCGAACCCGGCCAAGGACCTCGCGGTCGAGCTCGCCGAGGCGGTCCCGCTGGTGTGGGGCGGTTCGGTGCTCGCGGCCCGGGCCGGCCGGCGCGTCGCCGAGGCCATGCGCCAGGCGAGCGGCCGGACCGCGCTCGCGGCCGACGCCGACCACCTGATCCCCGTCATCCGGGGCGCCGGGGCGAACCGGCGGAACGACATCTTCGCCGACCCGTTCGAGGACGGGCCCGCCGAACAGCGTCCGGTGCTGATCGTCCTCGACGACGGCTCGGAGGACACGACGGTCCGCATGACCCGCGGCCGCCTGCTGGCCGAGGCGGAGCAGAACGGTGTCCGCCACCGGGTGCTCTCGTGCCACGACGGCGGCCCGATCAGCCGCTACGCCTCGCTGCTCTCCACCGGGCAGTACGCGGCCGTCTACCTCGGCCTCGGGCTCGGCCGCACGGCCCTGCCCGCGGGCGACGCCTCCTGACCGTCCTGTCAAGAAAGGGTGACACCCTTTTTTGACACGGTGGGTCAGATCCCCGGCAGGGCCAGCATCTGGTCGAGGGCGATCTTCGCGTAGCGGGCGGTCTCGGCGTCGACGCTGATGACGTTGCGGACCTGCCCCTCGACGAGCGACTCGAGCGCCCAGGCGAGGTGCGGCATGTCGATGCGGTTCATCGTCGAGCAGTAGCAGACGGTCTTGTCGAGGAAGACGACCTGCTTGTCCGGGTGCTGCTTCGCGAGGCGCTGCACCAGGTTCAGCTCGGTGCCGATCGCCCAGGCGGAGCCGGCCGGGGCGGCTTCCAGCGTCCGGATGATGTGCTCGGTCGACCCGACGTGGTCGGCCGCGCTGACGACCTCGTAGCGGCACTCCGGGTGCACGAGGACGTTCACGCCGGGGATGCGCTCGCGGACGTCGTGCACGTTCTGCTCACTGAAGCGGCCGTGGACCGAGCAGTGCCCGCGCCACAGGATCATCTTCGCGTCCTGGAGCTGACGCTCCGTCAGACCACCGTTGGGCTTGTGCGGGTCGTAGACGACACAGTCGTCCAGGCTCATCCCGAGGTGCCGCACGGCGGTGTTGCGGCCGAGGTGCTGGTCGGGGAGGAACAGCACCTTCTCGCCCTGCTCAAAGGCCCACTTCAGAGCGACGTGCGCGTTCGAGGAGGTGCAGATCGTGCCGCCGTGCCGACCGGTGAAGGCCTTGATGGCGGCGGACGAGTTCATGTACGAGACCGGGACAACGTCGCCGGCGACTCCCGCATCGGAAAGTACGTCCCAGGCGTCCTCGACCTGCTCCCAGGTCGCCATGTCGGCCATCGAGCAGCCGGCGGCCAGGTCGGGGAGGATCACGCGCTGGTGGTCGCCGGTGAGGATGTCGGCCGACTCGGCCATGAAGTGCACGCCGCAGAACACGATGAACTCGGCCTCCGGTCGTGCAGCGGCCTGCTGGGCGAGCTTGAAGGAGTCACCGGTGACGTCGGCGAAGGCGATGACGTCGTCGCGCTGGTAGTGGTGGCCGAGCACGAACACGCGCTGTCCGAGCGTGGCCTTCGCGGCTTCGATGCGCGCGGCGAGGGCCGGGTCGGCGGCCGGCGGCAGCTCGCCGGGGCACTCGACGCCCCGCTCGGAGGACAGGTCCGCCGGGCCCCGCGTCAGCAGGGTCAGTGGCACCGGGGTGCTGATGCTCACGGCGTTCTCCTTCTGCGCGCTTTCCGGCCTCGATGTTTGCACAGGTGTTCGTGTCGGACCGTGCCGTGCTGTTTCCGTGACCGCGTACCGGGAAGAACGCTCGGCTCGAGCGTTATCTTCCGCGGATGCGTGTCCTCGTCGCCCCCGACTGCTTCACCGGAACTCTGAGCGCCCCGGACGCCGCCGCGGCGATCGCGGCGGGCTGGCGTTCGGCCGCCCCGGACGACGAGATCACCGTCGCGCCGCTCTCGGACGGCGGGCCCGGCTTCGTCGACGTCGTCGCCGCCGCGCTGGGCGGGGAGCTCCTCGCCGTCACCGTTGCCGGCCCGCTGGGACACCCGGTCCCGGCCACGCTGCTGCTGACCGCCGACGGCACCGCCTACCTGGAGTCCGCCCAGGCCTGCGGCCTGCACCTGATTCCCCCGGACCGCCGCGACCCCACCCGGACCACCACCGTCGGCGTCGGCGAGCTGATCGCCGCCGCCCTGGACGCCGGCGCCCGCGCCCTGGTGATCGGACTCGGCGGGTCCGGGACGAACGACGGCGGCGCCGGGGCCCTCGCGGCGCTCGGCGCGCAGCCCGGCGACCTCCTGCGCGGCGGGGGAGCGGCCCTGCGCGAGCTCGACCCGGCCGTCCTCGACCTGAGCGCGGCCCGCGAGCGGCTCGCCGGCGTCGACGTCCGCATCGCCTCCGACGTCGACAGCCCGCTGCTGGGCCTGCGGGGGGCCAGCGCCGTGTTCGGCCCGCAGAAGGGCGCGACCGACGACCAGGTCCAGCGCCTGGACGCCGCGCTCGAGCACTTCGCCCGCGCCGCCCAGCCCGACGTCGGCCTCAACATGACCGGCTCGCTCGCGATCGCGGCCGGGGCGGGCGCCGCCGGCGGTCTCGGCTACGGACTGTTGCTGCTCGGGGCACACCGCGTGCCCGGAATCGCGGGGGTCATCGAGTTGACCGGCCTGACGGCGGCGGCCGCGGCGGTCGACGTGATCGTCACCGGCGAGGGTTGTTTCGACTGGCAGTCCCTGCAGGGGAAGGTCGTTTCCGGCGTCGCCGAGCTCGCGATGTCGGTGGCCCGCCCCTGCGTCGTCCTCGCGGGCCAGGTCGAGGTCGGGCGGCGGGAGATGGCCGCGCTCGGCGTCGAGTCGGCCTACTCGGTCGCGGAACTCGCCGGGTCCGCGGAGGCCGCGATGGCCGAGCCGGCGGTCCACCTGGAGGCCCTCGCGGCGCGGGTCGCGCGGGCCTGGTCGCGCCGCTGACCAGCGGACGAGCACCCGCCGGACCTCCGCCGACGCGCCCGGGCCGGCGGGGCAAACCGTGTGACTCTGTGCACAGGCCTTCGTCCGCCACGGTCGACGGGAATGCCGGCGGGGGTCTCGTGTGTCAGCATGGGTGTGTTCCGCACCTGCGGACCGGACCCGTACATACGCCAGGAGCGACTTCATGACGGCATCCAGCGAGACCACCACCACCGGCGTCGTCCTGACCGACGCTGCGGTCTCGAAGGTCAAGAACCTGCTCGAAGCGGAAGGTCGCGAGGACCTCCAGCTGCGCATCGCGGTCCAGCCCGGCGGTTGCTCGGGTCTGCGGTACCAGCTCTTCTTCGACGAGCGCTCGCTCGACGGCGACGTCGTTCACGACTTCAACGGCGTCGGCGTGGTCGTCGACCGCATGAGCGTCCCTTACCTGGGCGGCGCCACCATCGACTTCGTCGACACGATCGAGAAGCAGGGCTTCACGATCGACAACCCGAACGCGGCCGGCAGCTGCGCCTGCGGCGACAGCTTCCACTGAGCAAGCGGCCCCCTGGCCGGGCTCACCCGAACGGGCTAGGGCACGCCGGCCGGCATGCCCCGCGCGAGCCAGGCGGACGCGGGGCCCAGGTCCCACGGGGCCGGCCGCCACGAGCCGGTCTTCTCGATCAGCGGCGGCGGGAACGTCGTCGCGAGCCGTTCGGCGTCCCGGCACAGGGACTCCAGGCCCGGCGCGAGCGCGGCGGACATCGCAGTGGTCGGCGTACGCGGATCGGCCATGACGCCTCCTCGGATGGGGGCTCGGCGAGGTGCGCTGCGGGCCACGCTAGGCGCTGTGCGCAAGCGGAACCAGCCCTTACCTGCAGGTAGCCTGAGCGCACCCGTTCGTGCCGCGTGCGCATCCGCGCGACCGCACCCCGTGCCTGAGGAGTTCCGCGCGTGAAGATCGCCGTCACCGGCTCGATCGCCACCGACCACCTGATGACCTTCGAGGGGCGGTTCGCGGACTCGCTCGTCGCGGACCAGTTGGAGAAGGTCTCGCTCTCGTTCCTCGTCGAGGACCTGGAGGTCCGCCGCGGCGGCGTGGCGGCGAACATCGCGTTCGGCATGGGCTGCCTGGGCCTGCAGCCGGTGCTCGTGGGCGCGGTCGGTGAGGACTTCGAGCCGTACCGCTCCTGGCTGGAGCGCCACGGCGTCGACACCGCCTCGGTCCACGTCTCCGAGCTCAAGCACACCGCCCGGTTCGTGTGCACGACCGACCGCGACCAGGCCCAGATCGCCTCGTTCTACGCGGGCGCGATGAGCGAGGCCCGCGAGATCGAGCTCGGCCCGATCGCCGCCCGCGTCGGCGGGCTCGACGTCGTCCTGATCGGCGCGAACGACCCCGAGGCGATGGCCCGCCACACCGCGGAGTGCCGGGAGCGCGGCATCCCGTTCGCGGCCGACCCCTCGCAGCAGGTGGCCTGGCTCGACGGCGACGCGATCCGGAACCTGATCAACGGCGCGAGCTACCTGTTCACCAACGAGTACGAGGCCTCGGTCGTCGAGAAGAAGACCGGGTGGAGCGCCGCGGAGATCTCCGAGCGCGTCGAGGTCCGCGTGATGACGATGGGTGCCGACGGCGCCCGGGTGCAGCGTCGCGGCGACGAGGCGATCCACGTCCCGGTCGCGGCCGTGGAGAAGGTCCTCGAGCCCACCGGCGTCGGTGACGCCTTCCGCGCCGGCTTCTTCGCCGGACTGAGCTGGGAACTCGGGCTCGAGCGCAGCGCGCAGCTGGGGTCGCTGCTGGCCGCGCACGTCGTCGAGACCGTCGGCACGCAGGAGTACACGCTCGACCGTGCGGGCTTCCTCAAGCGCTTCGGTGCCGCCTACGGGTCGGACGCCGCGGCGGAGGTCGAGCCGCACCTCGCGGGCCTGCCCGCCTGACGTCCGGCGGGGCCCGCGTGCCGGTCGAGCCGGAGCCGACGCCCTGGGCGTTCCCCCCGGTTGAGGTCGCGGACCCGCTCGGGTTGGTCGGCGTGGGCGCGGACCTGGAACCGGGGACGCTGCTGGCCGCCTACCGGTCGGGCATCTTCCCGATGCCGGAGAGCCGCCGCGGCCCGATGGGCTGGTGGTCCCCGGACCCACGCGGGGTGCTGCCCGTCGACGGCGTCCACGTCAGCCGGTCGCTGCGGCGGACCCGCCGCCGGTTCACGATCACCGTGAATTCCGCTTTCGACGAGGTCGTCGCCGCCTGCGCCGACCCGCGGCGGCCGCACGGCTGGATCTCCCCGGCGCTGCGCGGCGCGTACCGGCGCCTGCACGACCTGGGGTGGGCGCACAGCGTCGAGGTCCGCACCGCGGACGGCGCGCTCGCCGGCGGGCTGTTCGGCCTGGCGATCGGGGGGTTCTTCGCGGGGGAGTCGATGTTCCACCGCGTCACCGACGCGTCGAAGGCGGCGGTGGCGGCCGTCGGTGAGCTGCTCGCGGCCGGGGACGGGCCGGCGGCGCAGCGGTTGTTCGACGTCCAGTGGACGACCGACCACCTCCGCACGCTCGGCTCGGTCGACGTGCCGCGGCCGGAGTACCTTCGGCGGCTGGAACGCGCGCTGGAACTGCCCCTGCCGCCCGCCTTCGACGACGGGGTCCGCGCTCCCGCGCCGGCTCTGGGGTTGGATGGGACCTGACGCGTTCCGAGGGGCAGGCGATGGCGACCGAGGCGCAGACGGCGCACTCGACGGGGCTGCCGCGGCAGCCGCACCCGGACCCGCCGACCCCGGATTCCGGCGCTCGCGCGTCGGGCGGGACCGCCTGGACCTGGTTCCTCGCCGCCGGGCTGTTCGCGCTCTACGCGGTCGTGTCGGTGCGCCTGCACCAGCGCGTCCGCACCACCGGCTTCGACCTCGGGATCGTCGAGCAGGCCGTGCGCGGATTCGCGTCCGGCGGCGCCCCGATCGTCGAGGTCGAGGGGCCCGACGCCAACCTGCTCGGGGACCACTTCTCCCCGGCGTACGCGGCGCTCGCCCCGCTGTACCGGGTGTTCCCGTCGCCGGTGACGATCCTGCTCGCCCAGGCGTTCCTGCTCGCGATCGCGGTCGTCCCGATCGCGCGGTACGCCCAGCAGGTGCTGGGGCGCTCCGCCGCTGTCGTCGTGGGCCTGGGCTACGGGCTGTCGTGGGGGATCGCCGAGGCCGTCGGGTTCGACGCGCACGAGGTCATGTTCGCCGTCCCGCTGATGGCCGGCAGCGTCGTGGCCCTGGCCGAACGGCGGTTGCGGGCCGCGGTCCTGTGGGCGCTGCCGCTCCTGCTGGTGAAGGAGGACCTGGGCCTCACCGTTGCCGCCGTCGGCGCGCTCGTCGCGTGGTTCGGCGCCCGGCGGCTCGGCCTGGCGACCGTCGTCGGCGGCCTCGCGGGCACGGCCGTCGAGGTCTTCTGGCTGCTCCCGGCGAACACGCCGGCGGGCACGTTCTCGGCGTGGTGGGGCTCGCACCGCCGCAGCGACGACAGTGGCGGCCTCGACGCGCACCTCGAGCGGGTCACCGTCGGGTTGTTCGAGCACGAGCCCAAGGTCGTGCTGCTCATCCTGCTGGTCGCGCCGACCGCGATGGTCGCGCTGCGCTCACCGCTGCTCCTGCTCGTGCTGCCGACGCTCGCGTGGCGGCTGACGTCGGACAACGCGCTGTACTGGGGGACCAGCTACCACTACAGCGCCGTGCTGATGCCGGTCGTGTTCGTCGCCTTCGTCGACGGGCTGCGGCGTCTGCGTGCGCACCAGGGCCCGGCGCGGATCCCTGAGGCGCTCGCGATCAGCGCCGTCGTCACCGCCCTCCTGGTTCCGGCGCACCCGTTGTGGTCGGCCGTCCGCCCGAGCACCTGGACCGCCGACCCCCGCGCCGCCGACGCCCGGGCCGTCCTCGCACCGATCCCCGACGACGCCCAGGTGCAGGCCTCGAACCGCCTGGTCCCGCAGCTGACCTCGCGGGCAGCGGTCTCGGTGTTCGGCTCGCCGCTGTCGCGGGCGAACCCGGAGTGGATCGCGGTCGACCGCAGCGACCCGGTGAACTGGCCCTTCGACTCGCTCGCGGACCAGGAGGAGTTCACCGAGCTCGCCCGCGAGATGGGTTACGGGGTCGTCCTCGAGCGGGGCGAGTTCGTCCTGCTCCGGCGGAGCACCGACGACCCGCGTCAGTTCCCGCCGCCGCCGGAGCCGGTGCCGGCGCCGGCGGAAGCGGGCTGAACCCGGCGGACGAAGTACGCGACGCCCCGGTCGGCCGGGACGCTGCCCAGGTACTCCTGGCCGCGCAGCTCGCACCAGGCCGGGACGTCGAGCGCGGCGGCGGCGTCGTCGGAGAGGACCGCGATCACCTCGCCCGGTTCGACGTTCCGCAGGTGGCGGGCGAGTTCGATGATCGGGGCCGGGCAGCGCCGGCCGAGGGTGTCGAGCGTCAGCTGCGCCTGCAGGCTCACAGCCCGGCCACCCCGGCGGCGTCGCGGAGCTCGGCGATCACGCCGGGCAGCACCGCGCAGAAGCGGTCGACCTCGGCCTCGGTCGTACCGCGGGGGAGCGAGACGCGGACGTTGCCGTGCGAGAGCACGCCCATCGCCTCGAGAACGTGACTGGGTTTCAGGGTGTCGGCCGTGCACGACGAGCCGGAGTTCACCGCGAAGCCGGCGCGGTCCAGTTCGCGCACCAGCGCCTCGCCGTCGAGGTAGAGACAGGAGAACGTGACCAGGTGCGGCAGCCGGGCGTCCGAATCCGCGGGGCCGTGGACGACGACGTCGGGCAGCGCGGCGGCCGCGGCGCGGACCCGCTCGGTCAGCGCTGCGAGGCGGGCGCCCTCGGCCGCCGCCTCGGCGGTCACGGCCGCGAGCGCGGCCGCTGCGGCCGCGATCGCGGGCACGTTCTCGTAGCCGGGCCCGCGGCCGCCCTCGCGCTCGCCGCCGGGGAGTGGGGAACGCCATCGGGCCGCACGGCGGATCGCCAGCACCCCCACGCCGGCCGGGCCGCCCCACTTGTGGGCACTGCCCACGAGCACCGACCAGCCCGCCGGCACCGGCTCGCGGCCCAGGCTCTGCGCCGCGTCGACGAGCAGGGGCACCCCGGCGGCGGTGGTCGCGTCCGCGATCGCGGCGACGGGTTGGCGCGTCCCGACCTCGTGGTTGGCGCTCTGCAGGCACGCCAGGGCCGTGTCCGGTCGCAGCGCCGCGGCGAACGCGGCGGCGTCGACGCGGCCGGCCCGGTCGACGCCGACCAGGTCCACCGCGCCGCCGGCCGCCTCGTGCGCCGTCGCGGCGTGCAGGACGGCCGAGTGCTCGACGGCCGAGGTGACGAGGTGGGCACCGACCCGGACGCGGCCCTTCAGGCAGCCCGCGATGCCGAGCTGCAGCGCCTGCGTCCCGGACGCGGGGAAGGCGACCTCGGCCGGGGCCGCGCCGATCACCTCGGCGACGATCTCGCGGGCCGCGTCGAGGCGCATCCGCGCCCGGCGACCGTCCCGGTACAGCCGGGCCGGATCGGCCCAGCCGTCGTCGAGAGCGGCGAGGAGTGTGGCGCGCGCCACGGGGTGCAGCGGCTCGGTGGAGGCGGCGTCGAAGTAGGCCCCGGAGGGAACGGGAGCCGGGTTCGGATCGGTGCCGGTGCTGACGCTGCCCACGTGCTCAAACCTAGGCGGTGCGCGCTCCTGCGGGACCCGCCGCGCCACCGCGCCGTGAGCGGCCCCTGGGCGCAGCCGCGCCAGGCCCGCAGAGTAGGCTGCGGCCGCAGTTCCACCCCTGATCATCCGCGGGTCCAGACCCCGCGGTCACCACCCTGGAAGGCCCCCTTGCGCCCGATCGGTTCCCCGCCAGAACGCTCGCCGCGGACCCGCCGCTGGGCGGTGCTGGGCGTGCTGGCTCTCGTCCTGCTGACCTGCACCGGGTGCAACACGGAGGACCTCCCCAACCTCGCGTACCCGGACCCCGCCACCGAGGAAGGCCCCCGGATGCTCCTGCTGTGGCAGGGCTCCTGGCTGGCGGCCATCCTCACCGGCGCCATCGTCTGGGGTCTGATCCTGTGGGCGTGCATCTTCCACCGGAAGAAGCACGCCAACGACATCCCGATCCAGACGCGGTACAACCTGCCGATCGAGGCGCTCTACACGATCCTGCCGTTCGTCATGGTCGTCGTGCTCTTCTACTTCACCGAGCGCGACCAGTCGATCATCATGGACGAGGACCGGCAGGAGGACCTGACGGTCAACGTCGTCGGCCGCCAGTGGAGCTGGTCGTTCAACTACGTCGACGAGAACGTCTACGAGGCGGGCACCCCCGGCAAGGAGCCGGAGCTGGTGCTCCCGGTGAACAAGCTCGTGCGCTTCGAGATCACCGCAGCGGACGTCATCCACTCGTTCTGGGTCCCGAACTTCCTGTTCAAGATCGACGCCGTCCCGGGCCGGGTCAACAGCTTCGAGGCGACGCCGAACAAGCTGGGCACCTACTCCGGCAAGTGCGCCGAGCTCTGCGGCCGCGACCACGCCCGCATGTTCTTCACCGTCCGCGTCGTGAGCGAGGCGGAGTACGCCGCCCACATCGCCGAGCTGCGGCGCAACGGCCAGGAGGGCCAGCTCCCGCGCGGCATCCTCGACACGGCTGAGGACCGCGAGCGTGCGTACAACCTCAAGGGTTCGTACGCGACGGAGTCGGACCACAGCACGCCGGCGCCGCAGGAGAACCAGGACACCGAGCCCGCACAGGACGGGACCGAGAACCAGGGCAGCGAGGAAGCGGAAGGCACCGAGTCCGAGCCCGCCAACGACGCGCCCGCCACCCCGGCGGCCACCACCGCGCCGGCGGCCACCACCGCGCCGGCAGCCGGCGACGCCGCCGCGAACACTCCGGAAGGCACCTCGTGACCACCTACGAGCAGGCCCAGCGGGTCAGCACGCACGCGCGCACGAAGAAGAAGTCGCTCGGCGCGATCATCATCGACTGGGCGACGACGACCGATCACAAGAAGATCGGCATCCTCTACGTCCTGACGTCGTTCACGTTCTTCCTGCTCGGCGGGATCATGGCCCTGATCATGCGGGCCGAGCTCGCGCGTCCGGGCAACCAGGTCGTCTCGAACGAGCACTTCAACCAGCTGTTCACCATGCACGGCACGGTGATGCTGCTGATGTTCGCGACGCCGCTGTTCGTCGGCTTCGCGAACCTGATCATGCCGCTGCAGATCGGCTCGCCGGACGTCGCCTTCCCGCGGCTGAACATGTTCAGCTACTGGCTGTTCTCCATCGGCAGCACGATCGCGATGCTCGGCTTCATCACGCCGGGCGGCGCCGCCGACTTCGGCTGGTTCGCCTACACCCCGCTGTCGGACAACGTGCACTCGCCGAGCGTCGGCGCCGACCTCTGGATCATGGGTCTGGCCCTGTCCGGCTTCGGCACCATCCTCGGTGCCGTCAACTTCATCACCACGATCATCTGCATGCGCGCGCCCGGCATGACGATGTTCCGGATGCCGATCTTCACCTGGAACATCCTGGTGACGAGCGTGCTCGTGCTCATCGCGTTCCCGGTGCTCGCGGCGGCCCTGCTGGTGCTGGAGTCCGATCGACAGTTCGGGACGCACGTCTTCGAGTCGGCCAACGGCGGTGCGCTGCTCTGGCAGCACCTGTTCTGGTTCTTCGGGCACCCCGAGGTCTACATCATCGCCCTGCCGTTCTTCGGCATCGTCACCGAGATCCTGCCGGTGTTCAGCCGCAAGCCGGTCTTCGGGTACAAGGGCCTGGTCTTCGCGACGCTGGCCATCGCCGCCCTGTCCGTGACCGTGTGGGCGCACCACATGTACGTCACCGGTGGTGTGTTGCTGCCGTTCTTCGCCTTCATGACGTTCCTCATCGCGGTACCCACCGGGGTGAAGTTCTTCAACTGGGTCGGAACGATGTGGCGAGGAGCGATCTCGTTCGACTCGCCGATGCTCTGGTCCGTGGGCTTCCTCGTCACGTTCCTCTTCGGCGGTCTGACCGGCGTCATCCTCGCCGTGCCGCCGCTGGACTTCCAGCTGTCGGACTCGTACTTCGTCGTCGCCCACTTCCACTACGTGGTCTTCGGCACCGTCGTGTTCGCGATGTTCGCCGGCTTCTACTACTGGTGGCCGAAGATGACCGGCCGCATGCTCGACGAGCGGCTGGCGAAGGTCCACTTCTGGACGCTGTTCTTCGGCTTCCACACCACCTTCCTCGTCCAGCACTGGCTGGGTGCGGAGGGCATGGCGCGCCGGTACGTCGACTACCGCGCGAGCGAGGGCTTCACGACGCTGAACATGGTCTCCAGCGTCGGCGCCTTCCTGCTCGGCATGTCGACCCTGCCGTTCATCCTCAACGTGATTCTCACGCACCGGAAGCCGAAGCCGGTGCTGCCGGACGACCCGTGGGGCTACGGCCGCTCGCTCGAGTGGGCGACCTCCTGCCCGCCGCCGCGGCACAACTTCTCCTCGATGCCGCGCATCCGGTCGGAAAGCCCCGCGTTCGACCTGCACCACCCGGAGTTCGCCTCCGCGCACGACGCCCCGACCCGGGGGAAGACGGTCCTCGACGAGATCTACGGCGAGCCCGACCTCGAGGGTCACGACCGGGAGAAGGGCCGCACCTCCACCGCGGTCCTGGAGCGCGAGGACGACACCCACGACAAGCCCGGCCACGGTGGCGCCGGGTACGGACAGGAGTAGACGGCTGTGAAGGTTGAGGGCAACCTCTTCGCGGGCATCGGGATCTTCCTGATCCCGGTCACCCCGATCTACTGGTACTACTCCGAGGACTGGACGGGCACCACCGCCCTGACCCTGACCATCGGGCTGTGCGCGCTGATCGGCTTCTACCTGCTGTTCACCGCCAAGCGGATCGACCTCCGCCCGGAGGACGACCCCACCGCGCTGATCGAGGACGGTGCCGGCGAACTCGGCTTCTTCAGTCCCCACAGCTGGTGGCCCCTGCTCCTCGCCGCCGCCGGCGGCCTCGGCACCCTCGGGATCGTCTTCGGCATGTGGCTGTTCGCCCTCGCCGTCCCGTTCTTCGCCTACGCGGTCTGGGGCATGGTCTTCGAGTACTACCGCGGCGAGCACGCCCACTAGGCACCCCCCCGCCCCGGCCTCCCGGCCCCGGCCCCCTCCTGGGGGGGACCGGGGCCGTCGCCGTTCCGCCCCCGCCGAATACGGGTTCCCTCGCCAGACGACGCCCTCCCGCGCGGGATCCGGCGGGGGCGCGCTTCACCAGCCACCCCGCGCCCTTCACCAGCTGAGCACCCGCTTCACCAGCCGGGCGGGGCCAGTGAAGCTGGGCTCGTCTGGTGAAGCTGGGTCCGGCGCCGCGGCGGTCAGGGCTGGTGCCGTGGAACTCGGGGGCGGAGGACGGGAACTCGGGACGGGCGTGGCGGCGTCGAACCGGTGTGAGGACTGAGGAGAACACCGCCGCCATCCCGGCTCAGACGCCGCCCGTCCCCGGGTTCGCCCTGACCTACGTCACCGCCGTCGAGGCCGCGGCCGCGTCCGAGGCCGAGCCGCAGGGCGACCCGGCGCCGGCTGGGCCCGCCGTGGACGCACCGGCGGCGGTCGTGGCCGGCCCGGAGACGCAGCCGGAGACGCAGCCGGGGAGCCTCGCGGCTCCGATTGCCCCGTGGACTCTCGCGACGGGTGCAGACACACCCGCCGAGGCGGGGAAGCCGGCCCAGGAGAGTGCGGCCCAGGGGAGTGCGGTGCAGGGGAGTGCGGCGCAGCACCTGCGGTGGGCGGCGATCGGGATCGGCGTCCAGATCGTCCTCGCGGTGGTGCTCGGGATCATCGCGCTCCCGTTCATCGAGCCGCTCCACTCCGAGTAGATACCTCAACTTCTCCTGCCTGGCGCGCCTATCCTCGGCTCGTGATGGGCGCGGCGCGCCGCAGGAGAGGCGTCAGGTGGACTTGCGCTGGCGACCACCCAACTTCTCCTGGCCGGCGCGCCTGTCCAGCCACGCGGACAGGCGCGGCGCGCGGGAGAAGACGCGGGGGAGGGGGCCCGCAACGCAGAACGGCCGGCCAACCCTGAGGTTGACCGGCCGTTCTGCGTTGGCGCCTCAGTGGTGGCCGCCGCCGTGGTCGTCGCCGTGGCCGTGGCCCGCGGTGAGCTCCGCGTACTCCTCGGCCGAGGGCTTCGGCAGGTCGTCGGCGTACCAGAACTTCGAGAGCCGGGCCTGGAGCTTGGCGGCCTTGTGGCCGGGGGCGGGGATGCCCTCGGCGTCCGTGGCCGGACCCGGGTCGAGCGGCTGGTAGTTGTTGCGCGCCATCAGCGTGAAGCGCTCCTCGGCGGAGATCGGGGCGTGGACCTCGATGAACTCGCCGTTGGGCAGACGCTTGATGATGCCGGTCTCCCGACCGTGGAGGACCTTGTTCAGGTCCGCCCGCTGGAGCCCGATGCAGGCCCGCTTGGTGATCATGAAGACCAGCGGCGGGACCACGAACAGGGCGACCTGTGTGAACCGGGTGACGTTGTTGATCGAGATGTCGAACGTGAACCCGATGATGTCGTTGCCACCGTTGATGAACAGCAGCAGGTAGAACGCGATCGACATCGCACCGAGGGCCGTGCGGACCGGGACGTCGCGGGGACGGTCGAGCAGGTGGTGCTCCCGCTTGTCGCCGGTGACCCAGGCCTCGATGAACGGGTACAGCGCCATGACCGTGAACATCACGCCGGGCAGGATCAGACCGGGCACGAGGATGTTCCAGCTGATCGTGTGACCGAACAGGTTCGTCTCCCAGTTCGGCATCGCACGGAGCGAGCCTTCGAGGAAGCCGATGTAGAAGTCCGGTTGTGAACCCGCGGAGATCTGATCAGGGAAGTACGGCCCGTACAACCACACCGGGTTGATCTGGGCGATACCGCCGAGCAGGGCGCAGATCCCGAACACGACGAAGAAGAAGCCACCGGCCTTCGCCATGTAGACCGGCATCAGCGGGAAGCCGACGACGTTCTCGTTGGTGCGGCCCGGGCCGGGGAACTGCGTGTGCTTCTGCACGACGACCAGCATCAGGTGGACCGTGATCAGCGCGAGCATGATGCCCGGCAGCAGCAGCACGTGGACCACGAACAGACGCGGGACGATCGCCTCGCCGGGGAACTCCCCGCCGAAGAGGAAGAACTGCACGTACGTTCCCACCACCGGGACCGAGAGCATCACGCCCTCGGCGATGCGCAGACCGGTGCCGGAGAGCAGGTCGTCCGGGATGGTGTAGCCGGCGAAGCCCTCGATCAGAGCCAGCGTCAGCAGGCCGTTACCGATGAGCCAGTTCAGCTCACGCGGCTTGCGGAACGCGCCGGTGAAGAAGATGCGGAACAGGTGCAGGAAGATCGCCGCGACGAAGATCAGCGCCGCCCAGTGGTGGATCTGCCGCATGAGCAGACCACCGCGGACGTCGAAGCTGATGTCCAGCGTCGAGGCGTACGCCTCGGACATGTGGACGCCGCGCAGCGGCTCGTACGAGCCCTCGTACTCGACCTCCTGCATGCTCGGCCGGAAGAACAGCGTCAGGTAGACGCCGGTGGCCAGCAGGATGATGAAGCTGTAGAGCGCGATCTCGCCGAGCATGAAGGACCAGTGCTCGGGGAACACCTTGCGCAGGTTCTTCTTCGCGGCCGCATTGGTGCCGAGCCGCTCGTCGAGGTAGGTCGCCACACCGGCGCCGGCCTTGGCGGCCGGGGTCAGCGGGGCGGGCGGGGGAGTAGGCGTGGTCATCAGGCGTCGCCCCGCTCCCAGAAGCTCGGGCCGACGGGCTCTTCGAAGCCGCCCTTGGCCACCAGGTAACCCTCGTCGTCGACGGTGATCGCGATGTTGGGCAGGTTACGTGCCGACGGCCCGAACACGACGCGGCCGAAGTCGGCCAGGTCGAACGTGGACTGGTGGCACGGGCACAGCATGTGGTGGGTGTTCTTCTCGTAGAGGCCCAGCGGGCAACCCGCGTGCGGGCAGATCTTCGAGTAGGCGAGGATCCCGCGGTACCCACGGGCGGCGAGCTCCTTGGACCGGATCTCGCTGGGGTTGAGCTTCACCAGCAGGATCGAGGCCTTGGCGAGCTCGTCGTGACCCTCGAGGTCGTTCGGCTTCGCCGAGATCATCGAGCCCAGCGCGAAGTCCGACGGCTTGAGCCGGCGCTCGTCGTTCGCGTGGACGATCTGACGGTGGTTCGGGTCGTCCCACAGCGTGCCGCGGAGCTTCTTGTGCGGCAGCGGGCCGAGGTCGCGCAGCGCGATCACCGGAGCGATCGGGAACAGGGCCATCGCGCCGAGCATCGACGTCCAGATCAGCTTCCGCCGCGGGATGGCCGAGTCCTCGACACCCGCACGGAACTTCTCCAGCACCTCGGCGGTGTCCTCGGGGGAGGACTTCATCGGGTGCCGGTAGTCGACGACCTCCTCGGCGTTCATCAGCTTGCGCGCCCAGTGGATCGCGCCGAAGCCGATGCACAGCAGCGAGCCGCCCAGGGTCACGCCGAGCGCGAAGTTCAGCGTGTTGACGGTCCCGAGACCGACCACGTACATCGACTCGTCCTTGTCGATGGCGACAAAGCTGACGATGAACGCGATCGTGAGGATGGTGCTCAGCCCGAAAAGGCCGGCCACCTGACGCTCGGCGCGGTTGGCCGCGCGGGCGTCGATGTCGGTGCGCCGCGGCGTGTGGTGCGGCAGGCCCGGGTCGGCGAACGGGTCGCCCTCGACCTGCGCGACGCCGGTGCCGTGGCCCCCGTCGTTGGATCCGTAACTCATGACGGCCTCGCCCCCAGCCACACGGCGGCGCCGATGAGGGCGCCGATGACAGCCGTCCACACCAGCAGGCCCTCGGCCACGGGTCCGATGCGCCCGGCGGCGAAGCCGCCCGGGTCGGGCTGCTCGTGGATGGACTTGATGTAGGTAATGACGTCCTTCTTCTGATCCGGGGTCAGGATGCCGTCGCTGAACGTCGGCATCGCGCCCTTGCCGGCCCCGGTGACCATCGCTTCGTAGATGTGCTTGGGGTCGACCTCGGTCAGGTTCGGGGCGTACTTGCCCTGGGTGAGGGCACCGCCCTTACCGATGAAGTTGTGGCACGACGCGCAGTTCGTGCGGAAGATCTCGCCGCCCTCCTGCAGGTCGCCGTCGGTGGCGTACTGCTCGGGGGCCGGGACCGGGGCGCCGCCGGGGGCGATGGACGCGACGTACGCGACGATCGCGGCCGTCTCCTTCTCGGTGAAGAACTGCTTCTTCGCCGGGCCCTGGTTCTCCCGGGACTGCAGCGGCATACGGCCCGTGCCGACCTGGAAGTCGACCGAGGCCGCTCCGACGCCGGCGATGCCCGGGCCGTCGGAGGTGCCCTCGGCGTTCAGGCCGTGGCAGCTCGAGCAGCTCGTGATGTAGAGCCCCTTGCCCTCCTGGATCTGCAGCGAGGAGGCGTCGTCCGCCGCCTCGGCAGTGCCGGAGGGGGAGAAGGTGGCGTAGAGGCCACCCACCACTCCCAGGGCGAGCAACAGAACGACGACCGCAGCCAGCGGGTGGCGTCGTCGTGCGGAAAGCCGTTTCACGCCATTCCCTTACTTGAGCAGGTAGATCATGCCGAACAGGCCGATCCAGACGACGTCGACGAAGTGCCAGTAGTACGAGACGACGATCGCGCTGGTGGCCTGCTCATGGGTGAACCGACTCGCCACGAACGTCCGCCCGAGGACGAACAGGAACGCGAAAAGTCCGAGCGTCACGTGCAGGCCGTGGAAACCCGTGGTCAGGTAGAACATCGAGCCGTACGCGTGGGCCGACATCGTCATGCCCTCGTTGGTGAGCTCGGTGTACTCCGTGGCCTGGCCGGCGACGAAGAACGCCCCCATCAGGAACGTGATGATGAACCAGAAGCGCAGCTTCTCCACGTCGCCGCGCTCGGCGGCGAAGACGCCGAGCTGACACGTGACGGACGACAGCACGAGGACCGTGGTGGTGGTCGCGGCGAACGGCAGGTTCAGATGCACGCTCTCCGGCGGCCAGTTCTCGTCGCCGGTGACCGAGCGGATGGTGAAGTACATCGCGAACAGCGCCGCGAAGAACATCAGCTCCGACGACAACCACACGATCGTGCCGACACTGACCATGTTCGGTCGGTTGACAGCACCGTGCGCAGGGGGGCTCTCGACAGCTTGGGCGGTGACCACGGGCGTCATTATGTCGGGCCTGGTTCGGTCTCCGATGACCGGCCCCACCGGTGTGGCGTCGGCGGTCCACGGACCGTCAAAACCCGCTGGAAAAGGCCTCTCCGGGGCCCCTGACGCGGCGTCGATACCATCGACCGCACCGGCGTACCGCCCGGTCGCACCGCCCCGCCCGGCCTGACCCGCCTGCCTGACCCATTCAGGAGAGACCGCAGTGAGCGAGCACGGTTCCGCGCAGACCCCCGAGGTCACCATGCGGGTCCTGGTCTACAGCGACGACGTCAACGTGCGGAACGACGTGCGCCTGGCCCTCGGGCGCCGCCCGGCCCCGGAGCTGCCGCGGGTCGAGGTCTTCGAGTGCGCCACCGAGCCCGCCGTCCTGAGCGCGATGGACGCGGGCGGGATCGACGTCGCGATCCTGGACGGCGAGGCGGTCCCGGCCGGGGGGATGGGCATCTGCCGGCAGCTCAAGGACGAGATCTACCGCTGCCCGCCGATCCTGGTGCTGATCGGGCGCGTGCAGGACGGCTGGCTGGCCACCTGGTCGCGCGCCGACGCCGTGGTGCCGCACCCGATCGACCCGATCGCGCTCGCCGACGCCACCGCCTCGCTGCTGCGCCGCCGACTCGCCGCGCCGGCCTGAGCGCCGTGAACCGCTGGCCCGACCTGCTCGGCGCCCTGGTGCGGGGCGAGGACCTCGACGCGGACACCACGGCCTGGGCGATGGACCAGATCATGGGCGGCGAGGCCAGCCCGGTGCACATCTCCGCCTTCGTGGTCGCGCTGCGCTCCAAGGGCGAGACGGTCTCGGAGGTGGAAGGCCTGGTCCGGGCCATGTTCTCCCGGGCCCGGCTGATCGAGGTGCCCGGTCCCACGCTCGACATCGTCGGCAGCGGTGGTGACCAGGCCCACACCGTGAACATCTCCACGATGGCCTCGATCGTGGCCGCCGCGACCGGTGTCCGCGTGGTCAAGCACGGCAACCGCGCCGCGTCCTCCGCCTGCGGGACCGCGGACGTGCTCGAAGAACTCGGCGTCGCGCTCGACCTGGACCCGGCCGACGTCGCCGCGGTCGCCGTGGAGGCGGGCATCACGTTCTGCTTCGCGCCGGTGTACCACCCGGCCCTGCGGCACGCGATCCCGGTGCGGCGCGAGCTCGCGATCCCCACGATCTTCAACTTCCTCGGGCCCCTGGCCAACCCGGCCCGTCCCACGGCGCAGGCCGTCGGGGTCGCCGACCGCCGGATCGCCCCGATCGCCGCGGGCGTCCTCGCCCGGCGCGGCGTGGCGGCCCTGGTCTTCCGGGGGGACGACGGACTCGACGAGCTCACCACCGCCACGACCTCCAGCTACTGGGAGGTCCGGGACGGCAACGTGACCGAGGGCGTGCTCGACCCCGCCGACCTGGGCGTGCCGCGCTCCGAGCCCGGCGCGCTCCGCGGCGGGGACCGCGTCCACAACGCCGGGGTGGTCCGGGACCTGCTCGCCGGACGGACCGGGCCGGTCCGCGACGCCGTGCTCCTCAACGCGGGCGCCGCACTGGCGATGTGTGACCCCTCCGACACCGCCCCGCTGCCCGAGCGCGTGCGCGCGGGCATTGCGCGCGCCGCGGCCGCCGTCGACGACGGCACCGCCGCCAAGACCCTCGACGCCTGGATCGCCGCCACCGTGGGGCGCCGATCCGCCTGACGCGCGTGTGCGGCCGAGCGCCGGCTCAGCTCGCGCGGATCGCCCGGATCAGGTCGGGCCCGATCGCCGCGGCCCTCGCGGCCGGGATCCCGGACAGGTACACCAGCCCGACGCGCTTGCCGTCGCGCACGGCGACGACGAGGTAGCGGTTCGGGTCGGCCTCGAACCCGGTCTCCTGCCGCAGGCCCGAAACCCGCTCGGGGGCGCGGTCGATCGAGCGGTACCCGAGCACGATCGGGCCGTCGGGGTCCGCCGCGCCCGCGGGACAGGCCCGCATCTGGCGTTCGAAGCGGTCCAGGAAGGTACGCGGGCCGGCGGAGTCGCCGAACTCCAGCACCAGCGCCACGCCGGGTTGGCCGGCCGGGCCGGCGTAGGTCCGCTCCAGGGCGTACCGGGGCCGGGGGAGCGAGATCGCGACCGCCCGCTCCGGGCAGCCGATGGGCGTGAGGCCGTCCATCAGCTCGTTCACGTCGCGCTGCTGGGTGGAGGGTGCGTCGGCGGCGACGTCACCGTGGCCGTCACCGTGGACGTCACCGTGGCCGTCGCCGGGGTCCGCGCGCTCGGTCCACCCCTCGCCGAGGACGGCGGGCTCCGGCATCTGCCGACCGCTGAGCGGGCCCGCGGTCGCGGGAACCGTGGGCTCCTCCGCGGCCGGCGCCCCGGGCGGGAGCGCCGCCCCCTCCGAGGAGTCGTCCCCGCAGGCACTCAGGGCGAGCAGGAGGGCCGTCGCCGGCGCGACCACGCGGCCGAGGAGGTGCACCCTGCGGCCGCTCATCGGCCGTTGCTCGAGAAGTGCTGGTAGTCCGGGTGAGCCCAGCGGGCGCCCCAGAGCCAGCCGCGGCGGGCGAACTCGCGGGGGATCGGGCCGCTGCGCGTGAGCATGCCCTTCCGCACGTTCGACCGGTTCAGGTAGGTCGACGACCCCGGCGGGTACACGCGGCTGCCGGTCACGTACGGATTCTGGCGGGTGTTCACGTCGACGGCATTCCCGTACGAGTGCTGCGACAACCGGCTCGGGTTGCCGACCACGTGGCGGCAGTTGAACGCCGAGGTGTTGTTGGCCGCCATCGAGCGCGTGTCCGACCCGCGGAACCGGTCGACCTTCGACATCCGCTTGATCGGGAACTTCGCCCGGTACGCGCGCCGGAACACCGCGGAGACGTCGGTGACGGCGGAGCGGTGGACGACGATGTTGCCCCGGCGCCATGTGCCGTCGAAGCCGTAGAACGTCAGCTGGAGCCGGCGCAGGCTCGACGGCCCGACCGGGCAGCCGGACCGGTACGTGTACCGGACGTCCTTGCGCGAGACGCGCAGCACCCTGAGGTTGAACGGCTGCTTCTTCCTGGTCTTCTTCGCCACCTCGACGGGCTCCGCGGGCGCGGTGACCGGGCCGGCCGCCGGCACCGACGCCGGGTCGAAGGTCGGGGCCGGGCTCGCCGGCGCCTCGACCGTGGGCTCCGGTGTGGGCTCGACGGTCGGCTCGACCGTGGGCTCCGGTGTGGGCTCGACGGTCGGCTCACCCGCGGGCTCCGGGGTCGGCTCCGGGGTCGGCTCCGGGGTCGGTTCCGGGGTCGGTTCCGGGGTCGCCGCGGGGACGTCCGCGGCGGGGGTCGGGTCGGGTTCGTCGGCGTACGCACCTCCGGCGGGTACGAGCAGCGTCATCGCAGACGCGACGACGAGCGTCGACAACCAGCGCCGAGACATGTGGACCCCCCCAGGTCGCGAACGGAACCTTCCACCCGCTTCGAGGGTATGAAGGCTTTTCGCGCCGGTCCGGCGTTCGCAGGACCTGGGGGCTTATGTCCGGGTTCGGTCCGTGCGCTCAGTCCATGCCGAGGGAGAACGCGGCCTCGAGGTCGTGCCGGGAGTAGGTGCGGAAGGCGATGTGCGTCTCGGTCGACAGGACGCCGGGGGTCTTGTTCATCCGCCCGGGGATGACCTCGGCGAGGTCGTCGTGCCGGGAGACCCGCACCATCGCGACCAGGTCGTACTCGCCGGTGACCGAGTAGACCTCGCTCACGCCGTCGAGCTGCGCGATGTGCTCGCCGACCTCGGGGATCCGGGCCATGTCCGCCTTGATGAGCACGATCGCGGTGATCACTTCGAGCATCCTCCCGAGTCGGTCGCTGCGAGCCTAGTGGCGACGTCTGGCCCGGCGCCGCTCCGGTGCTTCGCGGCGCTCGCCGACGAATAGGACGGTCAGCACGAAGCCGACCGCGAACCCGACGACGTGCGCCACGTACGCGACCGAGCCCTCGCCGAGACCGCCGCCCTGGGCGTAGATCGCCTGCAGGCCGAACCACGACCCCAGCACCAGCCAGGCGGGCATCGGCAGGGGCAGGAAGAAGAGGAACGGCACGAGCGCGACGATGCGTGCGCGGGGATAGAGCCACAGATAGGCGCCGAGGACGCCGGCCACGGCCCCGGACGCCCCGACCAGCGGCGTGGTCGAGTTCGGGTCCGTGAAGGCGAAGGCGTACGTCGCGGTGTAGCCGCAGAGCAGGTAGAAGGCCGCGAACCGCAGGCGACCGAACCGGTCCTCGACGTTGTTCCCGAAGATGAAGAGGAACAGCATGTTGCCGAGCAGGTGCAGCAGACCGCCGTGCAGGAACATCGAGCTCAGCGCCGACAGCGGTGGGGACTTGTCGAAGTCCGGCGCGGGGCAGCGGAGCACCCGGTCCCCGGTGACGAGCTCGACGGGCTCGGGCGGGAGCTGCGCGTTCTCGGTCAGCTCCTTCGGGATGGCCGCCCACTGCTGGATGAACGCGTCGCTGCGGCACTCGTCGGCGACGTTCGCCGGCAGGCCCTGGTCGCCGAACGCGGGCCCGAAGAAGTAGATGACGACGTTGATGATCAGGATCGCGTAGGTCACGACGGGGAACCGGCGGGTCGGGTTCTTGTCGTGGATCGGGATCACCACACGGCGATCATTGCGCAGAGCTGCTGCTACTCGCTGAGCAGGACCGCACTCCCGATCGTCACCGCGTCGCCGATCTCCGCCGGGAGGTCGGGCCGGGGCGGGGCCGAGTGGCCGTTGGCGACGGCCGACACGCCCATCGCGGCACCGAGGAACAACGCAGCGGCCGCGAGACGGCGCCGCCGGGTCCGCTGGGTCATGTCGGCAGTATCGGCGAGCACCGACCCGCGCATGACGACGGGCAGGTTACGTTTCAGCGACGCCGCGTGACGTTGGTCCCACGGGGCCGGTCGTGCTCGGCGGAGGTGGCGCGGCGGCCCGCGTCGGCGGCGGCGAGCCAGGCCTGCCAGCGGCCGGCGCCGTGGAGCGGGGAGCTCCACTCGCCGTCGAGGCGGATCAGCCGGGTCCCGGCCTGCTCCAGCCATCGCAGGATGGTCTCGGTCTCCTCGGCCGTGGCGGCCGGGAGCGGCCCGGTGCCGGGCAGCACGGTGGCGGCGGTGGCCAGCATGGCCTCGACCTCGGCGAGGACGGCCCGGGCGTGCGGGGCCACCCCGGCGGCGGCGAGGCGGCCGAACCGGACGACGGCGATCTCCCAGCCGCCCTCCCGGCCCGGACGGGCCGCGACCAGTTCGGGGCAGCGCGTCAGCCCGCGGATCCGCTGCATGCGCGCGGCGGTGCGGGTAAAGGCGGCGAGGCGGTCCCGGTGCCGGGCGGCGTCCTCGTAGCGGCCGGCGGCGGAGAGCGCGTCGATGCGCGCGCGGAGCCGCTCGACGATCTCGCGGGCGTCGCTCTCCATCGCGAGCCGGACGCCGGACGCGTGGGCCGCGTACTCGGCGGGGGACTCGCGGCCCTCGCACGGGGCGTTGCACCGGTCCATCTCGGCGAGCGCGCAGGCCGGGACGGTGCGGCGCACGGAGAGCGGCTGGCGGCACTGCCGGATCCGGAACGCCTCGTGGGCCGCGGTCATCGCCTGCTCGGCGGCGGCGGCGCTCCCGAAGGGGCCGAGGTACCCGCCGGCGTCGGAGCGGACCTGGCGCACCACCGACAGGCGCGGGAACGTCTCGTCGGTGAGCTTGAGCCAGACCATCCGCTCGGGGAAGCGGGAGCGGCGGTTGTAGCGCGGCTTGTGCTCGGCGATCAGCCGCAGCTCGCGGACCGAGGCCTCGAGCTTGTGCGCGCAGACGATCGGGACGACCCGCTCGGCGAGGCCGACCATCTCGGCCATGCGCGTGCGCAGTTCCGAGGCCGTGAAGTACGTCCGGACGCGCTCGCGGATGTTGCCCGAGGTCCCGACATAGAGGACCTCGCCGCGCGCGTCCTCGAACCGGTAGACCCCGGGCGCCGCCGGCAGGCCCTGGGCGAGGTAGCGCTTGCGCCGCTGCTCGGGGCGGACCTTGGCGGAGAAGGTGAGCAGCTCCTCCAGCGACGTCACGCCCATCGCGCCGAGCCGTTCGAGCAGCCCGTGCAGGACGTCGACGGTGGCGCGGGCGTCGGCCAGCGCCCGGTGGTTCGGGGTCGTGGGGGAGCCGAACAGTCGGGCCAGCGAGGCGAGCTTGCAGTTCGGCGTCTCCTCGCGCGTCACGACGCCGCGGGCGAGCTTCACCGTGTCCACGACCGGGAACGTCGGCCAGGCCTGCCCGGTGGCGGTGCACGCCGCCTTGAGGAACCCGACGTCGAACGGGGCGTTGTGCGCGACGAGCACCGAGCCGGACGCGAACTCCAGGAACGCCGGCAGCGCCGCGGAGATCCGCGGGGCCGAGCACACCATCGCGTCGGTGATGCCGGTCATCACCTGGATGAACGCGGGGATCGGGTTGCCGGGGTTCACCAGGGTCTGGAACTCGCCGAGCCGCCGGCCTCCGCGGACCTTCACCGCTCCGATCTCGGTGATCCCGTCGGCGGGCGTCCCGCCGGTCGTCTCGAGGTCGACGACGACGAACGTGACGTCCCGCAGCGGGGTGCCGAGCTCGTCGAACGTCCCCTGGGTCGGGACGGCGCGCCGGACCAGCGGGGCCGGCGGGGCCGGCGGGGCCGGCGGAACCGGTCGCGGCCGCCCCGGCCGGGTGCCGAGCTCGGGTGCCAACGTCATGTCCCGGACGGTAGGGGCGTGCACCGACAGCGCCGCCGAGGCACGCCGCCGGGGCTCCCACCCTGGGGCGGGTGTGACTCGTGGGGCGAAACGGGACTGTCGGTGGGCGGTCCTAGCGTCGCCGACGACAACCGATTTCCCGGCTCGGAGGCTCGACATGATCATCGACTGCGACTCGTGTGCGATGCGCGACCTGGCGTGCGGCGACTGCGTGGTCTCGGTGCTCCTCGGTCCGCCCGGCGCCCTCGCCCCCGGGTTCGACCCGGAGGAGCGCGCGGCCCTCGACGTCCTCGCCGACTCCGGACTCGTGCCGCCCCTGCGCCTGGTGCCCCGCCGGAGCGCGTGACCGCTTCCGGTGGAGTGCCTGATTCGTCCCGAAACCCACATGGCCCAACGCCACGCCCGGGCGAAAATGCGATGTAGGCCACAAATACGCCCCGTGACAGGCCGTGAGGACACCTGCACACGGAGCGGGCGGACCCGGGATGACCTGGGCAATTCCGACATCCCGCCTCTGCCAAGACCAGGTCAAGGGGCGGGGAAAACGACGCGGTGTCGGTCGACCCGCCCCGGGGGCCTCGTTATGTTTTCTTCATCTGGTGAGTGCTCCGACACCGCCCCGCCGGGGTGGGGGCGCCCACCACCGCCGAATTCGGAACCGGGTCGTCTCCCCACCAGGGGCGATGCGGAACCGGAACCGGGGACCCACCTCCACCTGGGGTGAGTCGGTGCAAACCCGCAGGTCGCGGGGCTGCACCGTAGGGCAGCTTCTGGGCCCGAACCCGTCAGCTAACCCGGTAGGCGGCCCGAAGAAGGAGCTCGTCCGCGTGCCCCACCTCCGTTCCGCTCGACCCGTTCGTGGCCTGGTCGCCGTCTGCGCGGCCTTCGCCCTCGCCGCAAGCGTGCAGGGCTCCGTCAGCGCCGCGCCCCGCCTGGATGTCGACGAGGCTCGCCGGCAGGTCGAGACGCTGTACCACAAGGCAGAGCAGGCCACGGAGCGTTACAACGAGGCCCGGATGGCCCTGCGTGACGCGGAGCGGAAGTTCGCCCGCGCGCAGAAGGAGGCCTCGGCCCAGCAGGCGACCGTCGCCGACCTGCAGCGCACCGTCGGCGCCTTCGCCGCGAACGCCTACCGCAACGGCGGCATGGACCAGACCCTCCAGCTCGTGTTCTCGGACGACCCGGAAGCCTTCATCGCCCGCGCCGCGAGCCTGGACGCCCTGTCCTCGCGCGAGGCCGGCGCCCTCCGCAAGGTCGTCGAGGCGCGCCGCGAGCTCCAGGCCAACCAGACCGCCGCCGCCCAGCAGCTGGCGGTCGTCGAGGCGCAGCGCAAGGCGCTCGCCGCCGAGAAGGCCGAGGTCGAGAAGAACCTCCGCGCCGCGCGTGAGGTGCTCAACCGCCTCGAGGCCAAGGAGCGCGAGCGCTTCGACCGCGCCTCCCGCGACGGCAACTCGCGCAACCTGCTCAAGAACCTCCCGCTGCCGAACCCGCGCGCCGCGAAGGCGATCGAGTTCGCGCTGGCGCAGATCGGCGACCGCTACGTGTGGGGCGCCTCCGGCCCGGACGGCTGGGACTGCTCCGGCCTGACGATGGCCGCCTGGAGCAAGGCCGGCGTCTCGCTGCCGCACTCCTCGCGGATGCAGTTCGCGACCGGGGACAAGATCCCGCGCTCGGAGCTCGAGCCCGGCGACCTCGTGTACTTCTACAGCCCGATCAGCCACGTCGGCATCTACCTCGGCAACGGCCGCATGGTCCATGCGCCGAACCCGGGCCGCCGGGTCGAGATCGCCCCGATCTCGCAGATGCCGTACGCCGGGGCGACGCGCCCGTAATCCGGCACGTCTCGATTCCCTCTCGACGCCTGACCTGCGCGGGACGGTCCCCGTACGATGCCCGCAATGTCGACGACCCCGCCGTCTCCGTGGCCGCCGCGGCCTGAGCAGGTTCGGCCGTTGCCGCGCCGCGGCAGCCTGGCGGCGGGCGTCGTGGTGTCGGTGGTGGCCGCCGCCGTGGCGATCGGGTTCGCGATCACCGACCGGGGGCCGTTCGCCGACGCCTTCGGCGACGACCGCAACGCCTCCCCGGTGGTCGAGCAGGGCGGCGTCGCCCGCGCGGGGGACGGCTCGGAGGACACCGTCGCCGAGCTGCTGCAGCGCCGGGCCGAGGCCCTGCTCGCCAAGAACCGCTCGGACTTCCTCGCGACCGTCGACCCGCAGGACGCCGAGCTGCGCCGCGCGCAGGCGACCTGGTTCGACAACCTCGCCGAGGTGCCGGTCACGAGTTGGCGTTACCAGCTCGCGCCGCGCGAGGACGCCCGCCTGCCGGCCGCGGCCGCCGCGAAGGCCGCGACCGCCGGTCCGGACAGCTTCGGCCGGTTCGTCGCGGTCGCGCTGCGGGTCGACGGCTACGACAACGCCGACGCCGTCCACGACGAGGTGCTGACCTTCACCCCGCGCGAGGGTCGCTGGTACGTCAGCGGCCGCTGGGTGGCGCCGGGTCGCGGCAACCAGCAGCTGTGGGACGTCGGGCGCGTCAACGCCTTCCGCAGCGACCACGCCCTCGTCCTCGGGCTGCCCGACGACGACGTGCTCGCCCCGATCGCGGAGGAGGTCGACGCCGCGGTCCCGCGCGTCGACGAGGTCTGGGGCAAGCGCTGGCCGCGCAAGGTGCTCGTGCTCGTCACCCGCACCGAGCAGGAGATGGCCGACCTGCTGGGCGGCAAGGCGTCGAACTACGCCCAGCTGGCCGCGATCACGCGCGGCGAGCTCGGGGTCGCGGAGGAGAGCGCGGCGGCGGAGCGGGTCGTCATCAACCCGCGGGCGTACGCGGACCTGTCGGAGGTCGGCAAGCGGGTCATCATGATCCACGAGATCACTCACGTCGCCGTCCGCTCCGCGACGCAGGAGTGGACCCCGATGTGGCTGGCCGAGGGCTTCGCCGACTACATCGGCTACCGCACCAGCGGCCTGTCCGTGCAGTTCATCGCTCAGGAACTCGTCGACGACCTGCGCAACGGGCTGAAGCCGAGGACCCTGCCGTCGGACTCCGACTTCGACACCACCAACCCCAAGCTGCCCCAGGCGTACGAGATGGCCTGGCTGGCCTGCCGCATGATCGCCGAGCAGCACGGGCAGGACGCGCTGCTCCAGCTGGTCCGCACCGCCGGCGCGCCCGGCGGGAGCGCCGCGTCGGTGGAAGAGGCGTTCACGAGCGTGCTCGGCACGACGCTCGCCGAGTTCACCGTGGACTGGCGCGAATACCTGGACGAGACGCTGACCTGACGGTGTCTCAGAAGTCCGACCCCCGCCGTCCGGCGCTGATCGCGTTCGTCGTCCTGCTCGTCGCGCTGCTCGCGGTCATCGTCACGACGACGCCGTGGGAGACGCTCCCGGAGCCGCCCGGGGGCCGGGTGCCGGTGGACGCGACGCGCGACTACGCCCCGGCGGACATCGCGCTCGAGGACCGGTACCACCGCTGGCTCTGGCCGGCCGTGCTCGGCGGGACGTTCGTGACGCTGCTCGTGACCGTCGTGCTCGGCCTCACCGCGATCGGGACGCGGATCGCGCGTGCCGTGGCCCGGCCGTTCGGTGGCGGGGCGGTCGCCACGCTCGTCCTCGGCACCCTCGCCGCCGTCGCGATCCCCTTCGTCGCCGCGCTCCCGCTGTCGATCTGGCGGGAGAACATCCAGCGCGACTACGGGCTGATCGTGCGCGGGTGGGGCGACTACGCGCTCGACACCGCGAAGTCCTACGGGCTGCTCGCCGCGATGACGCTGATCGGCCTGAGCGTGCTCTACGTGCTGATGCGCCGCTTCCCCCGGCGCTGGTGGGCGCCCGGGGCGGCGGGCGGCGCCGTGCTGGTCGTCGCGTCCTCGTTCGTCTATCCGCTGGTCGTCGAGCCGGCTTTTCACGACTTCTCCTCACTCCCCGCGGGCGACCTGCGGTCCTCGGTGCTCGCGATGGCGGCGCAGGACGGGGTCGAGGTCGACGACGTCCTCGTCGCGGACGAGTCGAAGCGGTCGACGCGGCTCAACGCCTACGTCTCCGGCATCGGCTCCAGTCGCCGGGTCGTCCTCTACGACACGACGGTGGACAAGCTCCCGCCGGCGGAGATCCGCCAGATCGTCGCCCACGAGTTCGGGCACGTGAAGGACAACGACGTTCTCGACGGGACCCTGGTCGGCGCCCTCGGGGCGGCGACCGGCGTCTGCGCGCTGTACCTGGCCGTCTCCTCGCCGTGGCTGCGTCGGCGGGCCGGGGTGGACGACCCCGCGGACCCGGCGTCCCTGGCGCTGGTGCTCGCCGTCGTCGCGGTCGTCGTGGCGGTGTCGACCCCGGTGGGGCTGGCGGTCAGTCGCAAGGTCGAGGCCCGCGCCGACGTCCACGCCCTGAACCTGACCCGCGACCCGGCGACGTTGATCGCGATGCAGCGTCGGCTCTCCGCGGCGAACCTCGGCGACGTCGACCCGCCGTGGATCGTGACGTTCCTGCGCTCCACCCACCCGACCGGGCCGACGCGCATCGCGAACGCCCGGACCTGGGCCCGTCTGCACGGCGTCCCCGAGCCGCCCGACCAGGCCGACGTCCCGATTCCGCGTCGCTGACCCGCGGCTGAGAAACTGCCGCGATGCCGCGGATCCTGGTCGTCACCAACGACTATCCGCCGCGGGCGGGCGGAATCCAGTCCTTCGTCGAGGCCCTCGTGCGCCGGCTGCCGCCGGACGAGGTCGTCGTGTACGCACCGGCCTGGGAGGGCGCCGCGGCCTACGACGCGGGGGAGCCGTACCCGGTGGTGCGCCACCCGCGCTCCCTGATGCTGCCGGTCCCGACCGTGGCGCGCCGGGCCCGCGAGATCGCCCGCCGGTACGGCTGCGACCGCGTGCTGTTCGGCGCGGCCGCGCCGCTGGGCCTGCTGGCGCCGGGGCTGCGCGAGGTCGGCGTCCGCCGGTCGGTCGGCATCACCCACGGCCACGAGGCGGGCTGGGCACTCGTGCCCGGGGGCCGGACGGCGGTCCGCCGGGTGGGCGCGGCGGTCGATGTTCTGACCTACCTCGGCGACTACACGCGCACGCACATCTCGCGGGTCCTGCGGCCCGCCGACCGAAGCAAACTCGTGCGCCTGCACCCCGGCGTCGACACCGACCTGTTCGTGCCCGGCACCAAGCGCGTCGAGCGCCGGGCCGAACTCGGGCTGGGGGACCGGCCCGTCGTCGTCTGCGTCTCGCGGCTGGTGCGGCGCAAAGGCCAGGACACGCTCATCGCCGCCCTGCCCGCGATCCGGGCTCGCGTGCCGGGCGCGACGCTGCTGCTGGTCGGGTCGGGCCCGGACGACGAGCACCTGCGGACCCTCGCCGCGCGCACCGGCGTCGCCGAGCACGTGGTGTTTCCCGGCGGCGTCCCCGCCGCCGACCTGCCCTCGTACTACGCGGCCGGTGACGTGTTCGCGATGCCGTGCCGCACCCGGCGCCGCGGCCTCGACGTGGAGGGCCTCGGCATGGTCTACCTGGAGGCGTCGGCGACCGGCCTGCCCGTCGTCGTCGGCGACTCCGGCGGCGCCCCGGACGCCGTCCTGCCGGGCCGCACCGGGCACGTGGTGGACGGCCGCTCAGTGGCCGCGGTCGCCCGGACCGTGGGCGACCTGCTCGCCGACCCGGCCGCCGCCACGGCGCTGGGGGCGGCCGGGCGCGCCTGGGCCGTCGAGGAGTGGGGCTGGGACCTGCAGGCTCGCCGCCTCCTGGAGCTGTTCGACGGCTGAGAGATGGGGTCCAGCACGGATACCGCCGCGGGCCCGGCGCGCCGACCGTAGGAGTACGCCACGAGGCGTACGTCAGAGGGAGGCTCGCCGTTCCCGGAGGGACCACGGTCGTGCTGGTGGCGGTGCTGACCCTTGCGGTCGGTGCCGCCTCGATGCTGCGCGCCGTGGGGCCGGGGGAGGTCGTGGTCGTCCGCCGGCGCGGGAGCCCCGCGCGGACCCGCCGGCGCGGGCTGCTGATGGTCCTGCCCGGGCTGGACGAGGCCGTCCGCGTCCCGGTGCACTTCGACGTCACCCCGCTCGTCGTCCCGGCCCGCACGGCCGACGGCGTCGACGTCCGGATCGAGGGCGCCGCGCACCTGCAGGTCGTCGACCCGGTGCGCGCGACGGCGAGTGAGACCCGGCACCGCGCCGGACAGGTGCTGGAGGGTGCGCTCGCCGAGGCGGCGGTCCACTCGTGGCTGGCCGACCTGGCGCGGCGGCGCGACTCGGTGCGCGACCGCGCGGCCGCGGCGGTCACGCCGGAGCTGCGCGCACTCGGCCTGGAGCTCGACACCCTCGTCGTGGACGCGATCGAGCTGAACCTGACCCCCGAACTCCTGGCCTGGGCCGACCGTCGGCCCCCGTCCGACTGACGCCGGTGGATCCGCAAGACCTGAACGTTCTGCTCGTGGCGGGGTGTGGCGTCGTCCTGCTGGCGGTCCTCGCCGTTCGGCTGACCACCCGTTCCGGACTCCCGACGCTGTTGCTCTACCTGGCGCTCGGGCTGGCCATCGGCGAGGACGGGCTCGGCGTCGAATTCGACGACTTCCAGCTCGCGCAGAACCTGGCGCTGATCGCGCTGGCGCTGATCCTCGGCGACGGCGGGCTGACGACCCGACTGGACACGTTCCGCCCGGTCGGGGTGCTCGCACTGGTCCTCGCGACGGTCGGCGTCGCGATCTCGGTGGCCGTGACCGCCGCGGGGGCGTACTGGCTCCTCGACATGGACGCGCGCACCGCCCTGCTGCTGGGGGCGATCGTGTCCTCCACCGACGCGGCCGCGGTGTTCGCGGTGCTGCGGCGGCTGCCGCTCCAGGAGCGGGTGAGAGCCGTCGTGGAGGCCGAGTCCGGCCTGAACGACGCGCCCGTCGTCGTGCTCGTGATGCTGCTCGCCTCGGACGCCTGGGACGGCGCGACGGCCTGGAGCATCGGCGGGCAGGTGCTCTACCAGCTCGTGTTCGGGGCGGCGATCGGTCTTGCGGTCGCGCGGGCCGGCCACTGGGTGCTGGCCCGGGCGGCCCTGCCGACCGCCGGTCTGTATCCCCTCGCGACGCTGTCGATCCTGCTGCTCGCGTACGCGACGGCCTCGGTGGCCGGGGCCAGCGGCATCATCGCCGTCTACCTCGCGGGAATCCTCCTCGGCAACAGCACGCTGCCCCACCACCGCGCGACGCTGGCGTTCTCCGAGGGGAGCGCGAGCCTGGCCCAGATCGGGCTGTTCGTGCTGCTCGGCCTGCTCGCGGACCCGTCCCGGCTCCCGGACGCCCTCGGGTCGGCGCTCGTCGCCGGCCTCGTGCTGACGTTCGTCGCCCGTCCGCTCTCCGTGGTGCTCCTCGGACGGCCGCTGGGCCTGACCTGGCGGGAGACCGCCTTCGTGTCCTGGGCCGGGCTGCGCGGTGCCGTGCCCATCGTGCTCACCACGGTGCCCGTGGCCGCCGGGGTGGCCGGGTCGGAGCGGATCTTCGACATCGTCTTCCTGCTGGTCGTGGTGTTCGTGCTGCTGCAGGGTCCGGTGCTGCCCTGGGCCGCCCGGACGACCGGGGTGACGGCCGAGGTCCCGACGCACGAGATCGCGATCGAGTCCGCGCCGCTGGACGAGTTGCGCGCCGACATCCTCGAGGTCGAGGTGCCCCGCGGTTCGCGGCTCGCCGGCGTGTGGACGGCCGACCTGCGCCTGCCACGCGGGGCGGCGTTGGTGCTGATCGTCCGGGACGGCCGTCCCGACGTTCCCGACGCGCACACGGTGCTGCGGGTCGGGGACCAGTTGTTGATCGTCACGACCCGCGCGGTGCGCGCGGAGACGGAGCAGAGGTTGCGCGCAGTAGGGAGATCGGGACGTCTCGCCGGCTGGCTGGAGTCCCGGTGAGCGAGATCCTGGCGGTGGCCATCTTCCTCGGCGCGTACGCGTTGATCGCCACCGAGAAGATCTCGCGCGTCGCGACCGCGCTCGGTGGCGCGGGCCTGATGCTCGCGACCGGGCTGACCGACGCGGACGCCGCGTTCTTCGCCCATCACACCGGCATCGACTGGAACGTCATCTTCCTGCTGCTCGGGATGATGGTGATCGTCGGCATTCTGCGCCCGACCGGGGTCTTCGAGTACCTCGCGATCTGGGCGGCCCGCAGCTCGAAAGGGCGGCCCTACCGCTTTCTGGTGACGATCTGCGTCGTCCCCGCGATGCTGTCCGCGTTGCTCGACAACGTCACGACCGTCGTCCTCATCGCGCCGGTGACGCTCTCGGTGTGCGCCCGCCTCGGCTGGCACCGGTGCCCTACCTGATCGCGGTCGCCATGGCCTCGAACATCGGCGGCACGGCCACGCTGATCGGCGACCCGCCGAACATCATCATCGCGGGCCGGGCCGGGCTCTCCTTCAACGACTTCCTCGTGCACATGGCGCCGGTCGTGGTGCCCGTGATGATCGCCTTCCTGCTGATGGCCCGTGTGCTGTTCCGCGCGGCGTTCGTGTACGACCCGGTGCGGGCGGCGGCCGTCCTCGAGCTCGACCCCAAGGCCGAGATCCTCGACCGCAGGCTGCTGATCACGTGTCTCGTCGTCGTGTCCGGCGTGATGGCCGCCTTCGTCCTGCACACGACGCTGCACCTGGAGCCCTCGGTCGTCGCGTTGCTCGGCGCGGGGGCGCTGATGGTCGTGACCGGCGTGTCGGCCGAGGTCGCCACCCAGGAGATCGAGACCGGGACCCTGGTCTTCTTCATGGGCCTGTTCGTGATGGTGGGCGCGCTGATCGAGCAGGGCGTCATCGACCGGATCGGGGACGCCGCGATCGAGGCCTCCGGCGGTGACCTGACCGTCACCGCGCTGGGGCTGCTCGGGTCGACGGCGGTGTTCTCCGCGCTGGTCGACAACATCCCGTACGTCACGGCGATGACGCCGGTCGTGGAGGGCCTGACGGCCGAGGCCGGGGTGGAGCACGGCGAGCCGCACGTCCTGTGGTGGGCCTTCGCGCTCGGCGCCGACCTGGGATGCAACGCGACCGCGATCGCGGCCGCGGCGAACATCATCGTGATCGGAATCGCCGCGAAGCACGGCCACCGCATCAGCTTCTGGGAGTTCACCCGCTACGGTCTCGTGGTGGCGCCGGTGACCATCGCCATGTGCGTCCCGTACCTCTACCTGCGATACCTGATGTGATGGGGGCCATAGTCCGATGCGGGCGCGCCAGATCCGAGCGCTGATCTCCCTGCTCGTCCTGGCGGGATCTCTGTGGGCCGTCCTCACCATGGACGCCAAGCTCGGCCTCGACCTCAAGGGCGGGACCCAGGTGGTCCTGGAGACCAAGGACTCACCCGAGGTGAAGGCCAACCGGGAGTCCACCGACAAGGCCCTCGAGGTGCTCCGGCGGCGCGTCGACGCCCTCGGTGTCGCCGAACCGAGCATCGCCCGATCGGGTGACCGCCGGATCATCGTCGAGCTCCCGGGTCTGCAGGAGCCCGCCGAGGCCGCGAAGGTGCTCGGTCGCACCGCCCAGCTGACGTTCCACCCCGTCCTCGGCGACGGTCCCGCCGCCGGCCCGGGCGCCGACAAGCCGGCCGAGGGCGAGCGCGAGCTCGTCGACGAGGACGGACTGCCGATCCGCATCGGGAAGGCGGCGCTGACCGGCTCCGGCGTCGGGGGAGCGGACGCGGGCTACGACCTCACGATGGGCGGCTGGTACGTCACCGTCGACTTCCGCGGGTCCGGCGAGGGCGAGTGGAAGAAGCTGACCGGGACGGCCGCCTGCAACCCGGTGGGCGACCCGACGCGGCGCATCGCGATCGTCCTCGACCAGGAGGTCATCTCCTCGCCGCAGGTGGATCCGTCGGTCGGGTGCGACGTCGGCATCGGCGGCGGCAGCACGCAGATCACCGGCTCGTTCACCGAGGACGGTGCCAAGGACCTGTCCGCGCTGATCTCCGGTGGTGCCCTCCCGGTCCCGGTCGAGATCATCGAGCAGCGGACGGTCGGCCCCACGCTCGGTCAGGAGGCGATCGACGCCAGCCGCAACGCGGCGATCATCGGCATCATCCTGACGGGTCTGTTCATCGTCTTCGTCTATCGGTTCTTCGGCTTCCTCGCGACGATCGCCCTCGCGTCCTACGCCCTGATCTCGTTCGCGGCGCTGCTGGTCCTCGGTTCCACCCTGACCCTGCCGGGCCTCGCCGGCTTCGTGCTCGCGATCGGCATGGCGATCGACGCCAACGTGCTGGTGTTCGAGAGAGCGCGGGAGGAGTACGGCGGGCCTGCCCGGAAGAACCTGCGCACGGCGATGAACACGGGCTACAACAAGGCCTGGACCGCGATCATCGACTCGAACGTCACCACGTTGCTGGCCGCCGGTCTGCTGTTCTACTTCGCGTCCGGGCCGGTCAAGGGCTTCGGCGTGACGCTGAGCATCGGCGTGCTCGCGTCGATGGTCTCGGCGCTGATCGTGGCCCGCAGCCTCACCGAGCTCGCGGCGAACCGCCCGGGTCTGCGCCGGCGCGCGGCCGTGACCGGCATTGCCACGACGGGTCGGGTGCGGAACTGGATCGTCAAGAAGAACCCGGATCTGATGGGCCGTCGGACGCTGTGGCTCTCGATCTCCGCCGTGCTGGTCGTCGTGGCCATCGCCGGCATCGTGGTCCGTGGCCTCAACCTCGGCATCGAGTTCACCGGCGGCCGGCTCGTGGAGTACTCGACCTCGACACCGCTCGACCCCGAGGTCGCGCGGGAGAAGGTCTCCGGCGTCGGCTTCCCGCGCGCGATCGTGCAGAGCTCGGGCGAGGACGACATCACCGTCCGTGCGTCCGACGTCTCCAACGAGGACGAGCTGAAGATTCGCGAGGCGCTCGGCGAGGCCGGTGGCGAGATCACCAAGCTGCGCGACGAGTTGATCGGTCCCAGCCTCGGCAAGGAGTTGCGGAACAAGGCGATCATCGCGCTGATCATCGCCCTGCTCGCCCAGATGATCT
This sequence comes from Sporichthya polymorpha DSM 43042, assembly GCF_000384115.1. Lineage (NCBI taxonomy): Bacteria > Bacillati > Actinomycetota > Actinomycetes > Sporichthyales > Sporichthyaceae > Sporichthya > Sporichthya polymorpha. The sequence continues at coordinate 4,966,496 of NZ_KB913029.1, read as the reverse complement.
ATCTCGGTGTGCGGTTCCGATGGACGTTCGGCGCATCAGCCGTGGCGGCGATGTTCCACGACGTTCTTCTCGTGACCGGTGCATTCGCCTGGTTCGGCAGACCTATCGACGGCGTCTTCCTGGCCGCCGCGCTGACCATCGTCGGTCTGTCCGTGAACGACTCCGTGGTCGTGTTCGACCGCGTCCGGGAGATGTGGGCCGACAACCCGAAGATGCCGTTCGCCAAGATCTGCAACGCGGCCACGCTGCAGACCGTGCCGCGTACGGTCAACACCGGTCTCGGCGCGATGTTCATCCTGGCGGCGCTCGCGGTCCTCGGTGGCGACTCGCTGATGGACTTCGCGATCGCCCTGCTCCTGGGTCTGATCGTCGGCACGCTCTCGTCGGTGTTCACCGCGACGCCGCTCGCGATCCTGCTCCAGGCGCGCTCGAACACGCCCCCGCCGACCCCGCGGCAGCCCAAGGACAAGCGCGCCAAGGAGCGCACCGGCGACGGTGCCGTGATCTGACGCGTGCCGAGCTGCTGATCCGGGATCGGGTCAGCAGCGGGTCGCGGACGCGGTCGTCGCGTCCGCACGGGTCTCGCAGTGGCGCTGCTCGTCCAGCAGGTTGCCGAGCGCGAAGAACACGAGGGTCACCAGCACGACGGCGGCCAGGGAGAGCAGCACGTACTCGACCGGCGTCGCCGGGCCGCCCGCGCGGGAGCCGCGGAGCCGCGTGCGCAAAGAGGTCGGCATTGCACGTCCCTTGATCGAAGGCGTGGCTCCACAGTGCCCGCGATCGTGCGGCCGGGGTATCGCAGGAACGTCCCAACCGCGCCTCGTCCGAACGGACGATCCGTACCTGACCGGGCCGACTCGGGCGGATACCGCCCGATATGGCCGTGCCTCCGGCCGCCCGGCCTCAGGGGTTCTTGTCGGTGCTGATCAGGCCGAGCCGCATCGCGGTCATCAGGGCCTGCGCACGGTTGCCGGCGCCGAGCTTCTCGTACAGCTTCGAGATGTGGGTCTTGGTCGTCGACTCGCTGATGAACAGCGCCTTGGCGATGCCGGAGACCGCCAGACCGTCGGCGAGCAGCTTGAGGACGTCCCGCTCGCGCGGGGACAGCTTCGGGCCGCCCTGGGAGGCCTTGCGGCGCATCGCGTCGGCGAGGTCGGCGGCGGAGAACGAGCCGGGGGAGGCGGCGGCGTGCCGGGCGGCGGCGAGGACCTCCTCGGCCGGGGCGTCCTTGTTCACGAAGCCCGAGGCGCCCGCCTCGAGCGCGTCGAAGAGCTGCTGGTCACCGGCGTACATGGTGAGCACGACGATGCCCATCGTCTCGCCGGCCGCGCGGAGCTTCTTGACGGTGTCCAGGCCGTCCCCGTCGGGGAGGCGGACGTCCATGATCACGACCTCGGGCTTCTCGGCGCGGATCATCACCAGCGCCTCGGCGACCGAGCCTGCCTCGCCGACGACGGTGAACCCCGGGTCGCGCTCGAAGGCGCGCCGGAGGCCGTGCCGGATGAGCTCGTGGTCGTCGACCAGCAGGACCGTCGTCATGGACCGCTCTCCTCACTCTGCCCAGCGGGCACCAGCTTTCCACGCCGGTCCGGCACGGGGGGCGGCGAGCCTCCCGGCAGGCCTACCCGCACCCCGACGTACGTACCACGCGGGTTCCGGGGGCGGATCTCCAGCATCGCGCGCGTGCGGGCGGCCCGCTCCTTCATGATCTCGAGTCCGTAGCTGTCGGCCCGGCCCGGACCGAGGCCGGTTCCGTCGTCCTCGATGACGAGCTCGGCGTCCGGCGGGTGGATCCGGCACGTCACCCAGAGGTTGTCCGCGCCGGCGTGCTTGCGGGCGTTGTTGATGGCCTCCTGCGCGATCCGGAGCAGCTCGGCCTCGGTCTCCGCGGGGAGCCGGCGGCTGGACTCGTCGAGCGTCAGGTGGACGGTGAAGCCCGACGTCGTGCCGATCGCGCGGAGGTACTCGCTCAGCGCGGCGCCCAGGCCGCCGTAGCGGTCGACCTCGGAACGCAGGTCGAAGATCGACAGGCGCAGTTCCTTGACGATGCGGCTCATCTCCTGGCGCAGGCCGCTCAGGTCCTCGACGATGTCGTGTTGGCCCGCCTCGGCGGCGACGGCCGAGATCTCGTCGATGATGTAGCCGAGCGACGCCAGCTCCTGCGCGATGCCGTCGTGGATCTCGCGCGCGAGGCGGCGCCGCTCCTCGGTCGTGGCGAGCTCGCGGATCTGGTCGAACAGGACGCCGGTCTCCAGGCGCAGTGCGGCGCCGTTGACGAGCTCGGTGATCTCGGCGAGGACGTCCTCGTCGTAGGCGTCGACCTGGTCGGTCTCCAGGCCGAGCAGACCGGTGATGCGGTCGCCGATCCGGATGGGCATGACGAGCGAGTTGCCCGGGTCGGTCGGCGGCAGGGGGTTCGGCCCGCGGGCGAACAGGACGCGGCGGACCTGGGTCTCCTCGGTCTCCCACGCGTCGGCGAAGGCGTTCTCGCCGGAGAGCTCGGTGTCCCACTCCAGGCGGTCCTCGCCGCGGAAGGCGAGCGGGGTGAGCCGGTCACCCTCGGTGCGGACCAGGACGGCCGCGGCGCGGAACCGCGCCGTCCGGGCCACCGCCTCGACGAGGGCCTCGGCGGTCGAACGCGGGTCCAGCGACCCGGGCAGGCGCCGGCTGACCGTGTAGAGCTGGGACAGGAGGCTGTGCGCCTCTGCGTAGGCGGACAGCTGTGCGTCACCCGCCGCCTGCTGCAGCCGCCGCGCCCAGGCGGCCACGAGGCCGCCGAGCAGCGCGATCACGGTCCACTGGGCCGCGGCGATGCTGTAGTCCTTGACGTCCAGGTCGTCCTGCGGGGCGGAGATCGTCACCAGCAGCGCGATCGCGGCGACCCCGGCGGCCATCGACGCCCCGGCCGCGCGGGCCAGCAGGCCGCCCGCGAAGACGGGCGCCAGCAGGTAGGGGAGCAGCGGGGAGAGGTCGTGGCCGGTGAAGTTCACCGCCGCGGCCCACACGATCACCTCGATCGAGCGGCCGACCAGCCCGCCGACGGGGTGCTGCTCCAGGACGGAGGCCACGATCGCGGCCGCCGCGACGGCGCCGATCCACGCGAGGTCCTCGCCCGGGGTGTCCCCGACGAACCACAGCGCGGTGCAGCCGAGCAGCAGGATGGCCCGCAGCAGCCGTGCCGGCACGCCCGGGGCCGCGGCGAACAGTCCCGCTGAGCGCTTCGACACCGTGTTAACTTGCCACACAAACCTCGGAGGTTCCTCCGCCGCGCGCCGGAGCCGCGCCGGGAACGCGCTTCACTCGCCGGCGCCAGGCTTCCCTCGCCAGGTCGGGCGAGTGAAGCCTGGCTGTGGCGAGTGAAGCGCACGGGTACTAGCGGCGGCGGCGCCGGGAGTGGATCTCGCGGGCGACGTCGCGGGTCTGGAGGGTCTCGGCGAGCTCGACGACGTAGTCCTCGATGCCCTCGTAGAAGACCTCCATGGTCTCGCCGTCGAACGGCGCGTCCTTGCGGGCGGCGACGAGGATGGAGTTCGCGCGGGGCAGCGGGAGCCCGACCAGGTACGGCCAGTTCGCCAGCGGGACGCCCGCGAGCTCGTTCTGGAGCTCCTTCGGGTCGTCGAGGATGGCGACCTCCTCGCGGCCGAGGACCTCGCGGACGAACCAGTGCTCCTCGCCGAGGCGGTAGCGGATGTCCTGGCGGCCGATGCCGATGCCCGACGCGGTGGCCCAGGCGTCGCCGTCCGGGATCATGATCGCCACGGCGTCGCACTCCAGGTGCTCCATCGCGACGAAGGCGAGCTCCTCGGCCAGCTGCGCCGGCGCGGCGAGGGTGTCGGTCATCGCCATCAGCTGGTGCAGGTAGCCGATGCCCGGAGGCTCGAGCTCGGGGCCGTAGTAGACCGGCCGGTTCGCCTGGGCGCGGGCCTCGAACTCCTCCTCGGCCTTGCGGACCGCCTCGTTGACGATCCGGTCGGCCTCGGCCTTGATCTTCGTTTCCTGGATCAGGTTCTCGACCCGGGCGATGGTCTCCTTGCGCGCCTGCTCGGCGTCGAGCTTCGCCTGGATGCGGGCGCGCTCGGCGTCCTCGCGCGCCTGGACGGCCGCCTGGTGGGCGTCCATCTCCGCCTTGACCTTGGCCGCCTTCGCGGCCTCGGCAGCGAGCCGGGCGTCGACCTTGGCCTGGGCGTGCGCGGCGCGCTCGGAGACGATCCGCGCGCGCTCCTGCGCCCGCGCGGCCTCCATCGCGGCCTTCTCGGCGGCGCGGGCGGCCTCGGCCGACGCCTTGGCGTCCGCCTCCGCGCGCAGCTTCGCGGCCTTCTCGTCGGCGCGGGCCTGGGCGGCGGCGATGCGGGCCGCCTCGGCGCGGGCCTTCTCGACGGCCTTGGCGGCCTCCGCGGCGGCGCGGCCGTCGGCGAGAGCCTTGGCCTGCATCGCCTTGGCGGTCTCGGCCGCGGCCTTCTCCGCGGCGCGCTTCGCCTCGGCGTCGGCCTTGGCCCGCAGCTTCGCCTCGGCGGCGGCGGCCTTCGCGGCCTCGACGGCGGCCTTGGCCTCCGCGTCGGCGCGCTGCTTCGCGGCCTTCGCCTCGGCGGCGGCCTTCCGCTCGGCCGCGCGGGCCTGGGCCTCGGCGGCGGCGCGGGCGGCCTTCTCGGCGTCCGCGGCCTCCTTGAGGCGACGACGTTCCTCGGCGGTGTCCGCCGCCCGGGCGCGCTTCGCGGCCTCGGCCGCGGCCCGCTCGGCCGCCATCCGGGCCTGTTCGGCGGCGCGCGGGTCCCCGGGCGCACCGGGGCGCGGGACGTCCGCCCGCGGCGGGGCGCCGGCCGGGGGTCCGGCGGGCGGCGCGGCGGGGGGCGCGACGGGGGGACCGGCGGGCGGCGCGGCGGGGCCGGCCGCCTGCGGGGCGATCGGCGGGGTCATCGGGGGTGCCGGCGGCATCACCGGCGGCATTGCCGGCGGAGCGGCCGGGGGCGCGCTCGGGGGTGCCGCCGGGGCGCTGCCGGCCACGCGCTGGGCCGGGGGCATCCCGGGAGCCGTGGGCGGCATCGGCTGGGCGGTACGGCCACGGCCGGCGGCCTTGGCGCGGTCGCGGGCCTCGCGGTCCGCGCGCTCCTTGGCCTCCTTCGCGGCCTTGGCGGCGGCCTTGGCCTCCGCGTCGGCGCGGGCCCGGGCGATGCGGGCGGCCTCGCGCTCCGCGGCCGCACGGGCCTTCTCCGCCTCGGCGCGACGACGAGCCTCGGCCTTCGCCTCGGCACGCGACATCGGTCGGGCGGGCTGGGCCGGCCGGTCCGTGCGTGCGCCCGGCGCCGGGGGAACCGGCGGGACGGGCGGGAGCTGGGTCGGTGCCGCCGGGGGAGCCGACGGGATCCGCGGCGGGGCAGCGGGCGGGGCCGACGGGACCGCCGGGGCGGGCGGAGCGGGCGGGACGTCGGCGCGGGCCTGCGGGCCCACCGGCGCGGCCGGCGGGGCCGCGGGAGCGGACGGCGCCGTCGGCGCGGAGGGCGCGCGGGAGACCGTGGACGTGCCCGAGACCGACGGGGCGTCAGCCGGGGAGCCGGCGGGCCGCGGCCGCTGCCGCGCCCACGGGGCGAGGCGGCGCTTGGCGGGCTGACCGTCGGGGCCGGGCGGCAGGTCGAGGTCGCCGCCGGGCCGGTCGGCCCGGGCGCTCGGGACCGCGGGCGGCTTCGGGGCGGTCGGGGCCGGCGGGGTCGGGCCGGCCGCCGGGGCCGTCGGGGCGGCGGTGCCGTGTCCGGGGTACGCCGGGTACTCCGACAGCGGGGTCGGCGGGGCCGGCCGCTTCGGGCTCTCCGGCGGCGAGGGTGTCTCCTCGGCCGGGGGCGCGGTGATCTCGTCGATGTCGAGAGCGGCCAGAACCTCCGGGCTGAGCCGGCTGCGCCAGTCGTCCTCGACCTCGGTGAAGGAGTCCTTGTCGAAGCTCGGCCACTGCACCTCGGGAGTCGAGAAGTTCTCCTCGATCGAGGAGAGGAACGCCGCGGGGTCCAGCGGTGCGGGCTCGGCCGGGGGCCAGACCGGAGCGGTCAGCGGGTCGACGTCGTCGGCGGCGGGGGCCACGGGGGTCGCCGACGCGGCGGGGGCAACGGGCTCGGCCGGAGCCGGCGGAGCGTCGGCGATCGCGGCCTCGCTGGGGGTCCAGCTCGGGATCTCCGGGGTCCAGGTGTCGAGCCCGGTCTGCGCGGCGACGTTGTCCCACGTGTAGGCGGACATCCAGTCGTCGGCCGCGGCCGGCTGCCAGTTCGGGTCGCTGAGCGGGTCCGGCTCGGCCGGGAACGGGGTGCCGGACACGGGGTCGACGGCGGGCTGGACGGCGGGCTCGACGGCGGGCTCGACGGCCGGCTCGACGGCGGGGGCCGCGGACGCCGCCGGGGCGACCGGCGGAAAGGTCGGCTCGGTCGGCACGACCGAGGGAGCCGGGTCGGCCGGGTGGACCGGGCCGGGGGTCGGCAGGGTCCACCGGACCGGCGTCGCGCCGGGCTCGATCGGGATCACGGGCTCGGAGGTGTCCGGCTCCGAACCCCCGGAACCCCAGTCGACACCGACGTTCGGCATCCAGGAGTCGTCGTCCTCGCCCGCGGCGAGGGCCTGGTAGGCCTCCTCGAGCCGGGCGTCGGCGGCCTCCCGGGCGAGCAGCGCACGGGAGACGGCGCGGAGCAGGCGGTTCTGCGTCAGCGGCAGCGACAGCGTCTTGACGTTGTCGTCGGCGAGGCGGAGAGCGATCAGGCGCGGACTGTCGGAGACCGACTCGGCGATGATCAGCACCGACGTGTCGATGTCGTCACGGCGCAGCGACCGGACCACGTCGACCATGAGGTCCGGGTCGCCCAGCTCGAGCACCAGCAGGTGCGCCGCCGAGGCGAACTGGACCCAGCCCGGAGTCTCGTCCGGGTCGATGGGGATCACGTTGAGGTCGTCGGCCGTCAACGCAGCCGCGATGGCCGCGTTGCGGGAGACGACGAGTACGTCGCGCAGTGTGTCCTCCAACCCCGATGCGGCCCAGCGCACGCAGGCGTGGGCGCACGTCGACGATACGGCGAATCAAGATCACGACGGGCGGGTTCCGCCGTTCTGGTCACCCGTGTTCAGGCGGTTTTGGGCACACCGGCCCGCGGCGCGGGACCAGTCGCGGCAGATGTCGGTTTCGTCCCGTCACTGTCGCCCGGACCCGGCCGGGGCCGGGCCGGGGTCGGTCGGATCAGCCGCCGGCGACGGCGGCGACCACCCGGGCCCGCCGGGTGGGCTCCCGCCACCGCTGGGCCCCGCGCCGGACCCAGCCGACGGCAGCCAGGGTCAGCGCCGCCGCGACGGCGAGCGGGAGCCAGGCCGCGGGGGCGAGGGAGAGGACGGCGAACATCGATCCGGTGACCGTGGCGGCGACCGAGAGCAGGAGCGTGTCCGCGAACAGGGCGCCGGGCGGGGCCGGGGTGTCGCGCGGGCCGCGCAGGTCGGCCCGGTGGGGGCGGTGGACCGAGATCGTCAAGCAGGTGGCGACGACGGTCGCGGTGCCCACCACGAGAGCGCCGGCGACGGCGGCCACCTCGGCCCCGGTCGGGGCGGGCGCGCGGCCGAGGGAGAGCAGCACCGTCGCGCCGGAGGTGAGCAGGCACAGCTCGGTGAGCACCCGGACCTTCGCGAGGTAGGCCGTGCGCGGGTCGTGGGGCAGCGTCGCGAGCCAGGTCGCGCCGCCCGCATCGAGGCAGAAGACGTTGATCCCGAACAGCAGACCGGTCCCCGCCGCGACGATCGGCGGCAGCATGGCGATCGAGGACCACTCGACGTCGATGATCAGCGCGGCCGCGCCGGGGACGACGGTCAGCAGCACGACGCCGCGACGCAGCGCCGGGGCGCGCCAGACGCTCGCCCGGTCGACGGCGACGAGCTCGGCGAACGCGGTCCGCCGTGGACCTCGGCGGCGGACCGGCACGGCAAGACCGGCGCCGGCCCGGTCGGCGCGGCGGGTCAGGGCCCATCCGCAGGCCCGGACCGCGAGGACGACGGCGACGGCGGCGCCGAGCACCAGCCCGGCGAACCCGGCGGCCCAGACCGCGAGCGACCCCGCCCCGGCCTCGTCGAGCAGCGGGAGCATCGCGCTGGTCGGGAGGGCGTCCAGGGCGGCGCGGCCCGAGCCGGTTCCGACGACCGCTCCGACGCCCACCGCGCCGGCGCCCCCGGCCACCGCGAGCGCGAGGCGCCCACCGCGCCGGGCGCGGATCCCGACGATCGTCCACGCGAGCGCCGCCCCCGCCGCGGTGGTCAGGGCGACGTAGGCCAGCGTCGTCGCCACCGCCGGCGCCAGGCGCGGTCCGGTGCCGGTGAGGTACCCGGTCGCGGTGGCGACGCCGACGACGTGGGCCAGCCAGGTGACGTTGAGCGGGGAGAGCAGCAGCGACCCGACGGCGATCGTCGCCGGCCGCACCGGGTGAGCGACCAAGGACTCCTCGGGCACCAGTGGATACCCGCCGCCCGCGGAGAGCGGCGCGAGCACCGAGATTGCCGCGAGGGCGGCGAACAGGGCGGGTGCGAACGGGCCGGCGTCGGTGGGGGCGCCCGGCGTGGCGGCGAGGGTGGCCCCGGCGGCGACGGCGCCGGCGAGGACGACCGGGGTCAGGACGGCGCCCAGCACCAGGGCCGCGCGGACCCGGTCGGAGCGGACCATCTGCCACCGCAATCGAGCCAGCGCAGCAACCTGACTGAGCGTCAACCGCATGTGCTCATCGCCGCACCCCGCCGAGCAGGACGCGGTAGCGCTCGGCCCCGGTCTCGCCGTCGAGCTCGGCGCTCGGGGCGGCGCCGACGATCCGGCCGCCCCGCAGGACGACGGCCTGGGTGGTGGCGCGCACGACCAGCGGCAGCAGGTGGGAGGAGACGAGGACGGCGGTCCCGACGACGCGGAGCTCGGAGATCAGGTCGAGGGTGGCCTCGACCCCGACCGGGTCGACGCCGTCGAACGGCTCGTCGAGCAGCAGCACGCGCGGAGCGTGCAGCGCGGCGAGGACCACCGACAGCCGCCGGCTCATGCCGTGCGAGAAACCGGCCGTGACGCGGTCGGCGTCGGCGCCGAGGTCGGAGCGCTCGAGGAGGTCCCGGGCACGGTGCTCCCAGCCCGCGGGCAGGCGCCGCAGCCGGGCGGCCAGCTCGAGGTGCTCCCACGGGGTCGCGCGCGGAATCAGGCCGCCGACGTCCGGGCAGTACCCGACCACGGCGCGGGCGGCGAACGGGTCCGCGCTGACGTCGACGCCGGCGACCTCGACGCGTCCCGCCGTGGGCGGCAGGGCCCCGGCCAGGACGCGCAGCATCGTCGACTTCCCGGCACCGTTGCGGCCGAGCAGTCCGACGGCCGCGCCGGCGGGGACGGACAGGTCGATCCCGTCCACCGCGGGCGCCCGGCCGAAGCTGACCCGCAGGTCGCGGACCGCGATCGCCGGGGTCGGCGTCGCGGACGGCGTCGGCGGCATCGGGGGCGGCACCGGAGGCGGCACCGGGGGGAGGGTCGTCATCGCTGTCAGTGTCACCCGCACCCGCGCTTTCCGCAGCAACTCCGGACATTCCGGGCCGTGGGGGAGGTCGCCCCGGACCGCCACCTACCCTGGGCGCATGCGGGTCCATGTGGTCAGCGACGTCCACGGGTCCGCGGCGGCGCTGAAGGCGGCCGGGGAGGGCGCCGACGCGCTCGTCTGCCTCGGGGACCTCGTGCTCTTCGTCGACTACGACGACCACAGCGGCGGCATCTTCGGCGAGCTGTTCGGCGCGGACCGGGCGGCCCGTTGGGTCGCGCTGCGCACCGCCGGGCGGATCGAGGAGGCGCGCGAGTACCTGCACACGCTCTGGGCCGAGGTGCCGGGCGACCCGTGGTCGCACATCGAGAGCGCCGTCCGCGCCCAGTACGCGCAGCTGTTCGCGGCGATGCCCGATCCCACCTACCTCACCTACGGCAACGTCGACCTGCCGGCGCTGTGGCCGGAGTTCCTCACCGGCGCCCACACCGTCCTCGACGGGCAGGTGATCGAGATCGGCGGCCGGCTGTTCGGGTTCGTCGGCGGCGGCCTGCGCTCGCCCTACCGGACGCCGTTCGAGATCTCCGACGAGGACTACGCCGCCAAGGTGGACGGCGTCTTCGCGGCGGCCGCGGAGCGCGGGCGGCGCATCGACGTCCTGTGCACGCACATCCCGCCCGCCGTCCCCGAGCTCACCTACGACGTCGTCGCCCGCCGCTTCGAACGGGGCAGCGAACAGACCCTGGCCGCGATCCGGGAGTACCAGCCGGACCTGGCCCTGTTCGGCCACGTCCACTCGCCGCTGGCGCCCCGGCTGCGCATCGGGCGCACCGAGTGCGTCAACGTCGGGCACTTCCGGGGCCGCGAGGAGCCGTTCGTCCTTGAGTGGTGAGCCGCGCGATAGCCTGCGGTGCCTGATCAGCACCCTGCCGGGAGGACCGGAACAGATGGCCGACTCGACCACGGCGAGCATCACCGTGAACGCCTCGCCGGACGAGGTACTGGCCGTGATCGCGGACTTCGAGGCCTACCCCGAGTGGACCGGCGCCGTGAAGAAGGCCGAGATTCTCGGCCGGCGCCCCGACGGCCGGGCCGAGCTCGTCCACTACCAACTCGACGCCGGTGCCATCAAGGACGAGTACACGCTGACCTATGACTGGTCGGGTGTGCCGGACGTCCTCACCTGGACGCTCGTCGAGGGCCAGATGCTGAAGATGCTCGACGGCTCCTACGCCCTCGCCCCGGCCGAGGGCGGCGGCACGAACGTGACGTACACGCTCTCGGTCGACGTCAAGATCCCGCTGCTCGGGATGATCAAGCGCAAGGCCGAGAAGGTCATCATCGACACCGCGCTGCGCGAGCTGAAGAAGCGCGTCGAGGGCTGATTCCATGCCCCTCACGGCCTCCGGCGCCGCCCGGTGAGGGTCCTGCTCTTCACCGGCAAGGGTGGGGTCGGCAAGACGACCGCCGCGGCGGGGACGGCGACGCTCGCGGCCGCGCGGGGCCGCAAGACCCTCGTCCTCTCCACGGACGCGGCGCACTCGCTCGCGGACGCCTTCGGGGTCCCGCCGACCGCCGAGCCGGCGGAGGTCGCACCGAACCTGTTCCTCGCGCAGGTCGACGCCCAGCGCACGTTCGAGCGGACCTGGACCGAGATCCGGCGCTACCTGCTCGGCGTCCTCGACTCCGTCGGCGTCGACCCGATCGAGGCCGAGGAGCTCACGGTCCTGCCCGGTGCCGAGGAGGTTCTCGCGCTGCTCGAGGTGCGGGACCAGGTGCGCTCGGGCCGGTGGGACGTCGTGGTCGTCGACTGCGCCCCGACCGCCGAGACGCTGCGCCTGCTCGCGCTGCCCGAGGCGCTGAACTGGTACATGGACCGCGTGTTCCCGACGGAACGGCGGATGGTGCGGGCCCTGCGGCCCGTGCTGAACCGCGTCACCGGCGTGCCGATGCCCGCCGACGGGGTCTTCGACGCCGTCGAGCGCCTGCACGCCGAGCTCGCCGCGGTCCGGGAGGTGCTCACCGACCCGGGGACCTCGGTGCGGCTCGTGCTCACCCCGGAGTCCGTGGTGGTCGCCGAGGCGCGCCGCACGCTGACGTCGCTGTCCCTGTACGGCTACCGGACCGACGCGGTGATCGCGAACCGGATCTTCCCGGCCGAGGGCGCCGACTCCTGGCGGACCGGCTGGGTGGCGGCACAGACGGCGATGCTGGCCGAGATCGAGGCCTCCTTCGCGCCGCTGCCGGTGCTGCGCTCGGGGTACCGGGCGGCCGAGCCGGTCGGCCCCGAGGAGCTCGGCGCCCTCGCCGCCGAGATCTACGCCTCGCTGCCGGCGGGGACGGACCCCGACCCGTGCGCGCTGCTCTCACAGTCCGAGCCGATGACGATCCGCGCGGTCGACCCGGGCCGGTACGTCCTCTCGCTGGCGCTGCCGCTCGCCGACAAGCGCGACATGGACCTGCGGCGCAAGGGCGACGAGCTCGTGCTCACCGTCGGCGGCCACCGGCGCCTGCTGGCGCTGCCGAGCGCGCTGGCGCGGTGCACCGTCGGCGGGGCACAGCTCGCCGGGGACCGACTGGAGATCTCGTTCACCCGGGAGACCCCGGCATGAGCGAGCGTCCGAACGGCGACGCGTTCGGCGCCGCCGCGGAGGAGGCCGCCCGGCTCGTCGACGCGCTCGGGCAGTGGCTGGCGGCCCGCGCCGCCGCGCGCCCGTCGGGCCCGATCGACCCGGAGTACCTGAACTCGCACATCGCCACCGGCTCGGCGGAGTGCACGGTGTGCCCGCTGTGCCAGCTGATCGCGCTGATCCGGACCAGCAGCCCCGAGATCGCACACCGACTCGACGAGGCGATGGAGGCCCTGCTCGCGCTCGCTCGCACGGCTCTCGACGGTTTCGAGTGCACCCGGGCCGGGAAACCGACCGGATCAGGGTTCGAGACGATCGACATCACCTGATCGTCCGGACCGCGAGCTGATCCGTCGTCAGTTGCGTTCGCTGTAACGTCAGGGCGGTCGCCAGGTTTCGGGGAGGAACGTCCGTGAGTGTTGCGGTCGGTGTCGACCTCGGGGGGACGAAGATCGCGGTCGGCGTGGTGGACGCCGACGGCGCCGTGCGGTCCGAGTCGCGGCGCGAGACGCCGGACGGCCCGGACGCGGTCGTGGCGGCGATCGCGGATGCGGTCGCCGAACTCGGGGACGAGGCGCGGGGCCGGCCGGTCGGGATCGGGGCGGCCGGGTTCGTCGACGCGGCCCGGAAGCGGGTGCTGTTCGCCCCGAACCTGCAGTGGACCGACGTTCCGCTCGCCGGGCAGCTGAGCGATCGGCTCGGGACGCCGGTGATCCTGGAGAACGACGCGAACGCGGCCGCGTGGGCCGAGGCGCGGTTCGGGGCCGGGGTGGACGCGGACTCGATGGTGCTCGTGACCGTCGGCACCGGCATCGGCGGCGGGATCGTGCTCGACGGCCGCCTGGTGCGGGGCGGCTTCGGCGTCGCGGGGGAGTTCGGGCACCTGCCGCTCGTGGCCGACGGCCGCCCGTGCGGGTGCGGCCGGTCCGGGTGCTGGGAGCAGTACGCGAGCGGCACCGCGCTCACCCGCGCCGCCCGTGACCTGGTGGCGGGCGGCGCGTCCGGAGCACTGGCCACGGCCGCCGGGGGGAACCCGGAGGCCCTGGAGGGCACGGACGTGTCGGACGCGGCGGCCGCGGGGGACCCCGCCGCCCTGGAGCTGCTCGCCGACCTCGGCCGCTGGCTCGGCCGCGGGCTCGCGGCCGTGGCCGCGGTGCTCGACCCCGGCGTCGTCGTGATCGGCGGGGGCGTCGCCGGCAACGGCGACCGACTGCTGGAGCCGGCCCGCGCCGAGTTCCGCCGGCGGCTGCCGGCCGCCGGTCATCGGCCCGAGGCCGAGATCCGGGTGGCGCGCCTCGGCTCGGCCGCCGGGCTGGTCGGTGCGGCCGACCTGGCGCGGGAGGCCGCCACCTGAGCGGTTCGGCGGCCACCGGAGTGGGAGTGCGCGTCGTCAGTTACAACGTGCGCTCGCTGCGGGACGACGCCGACGCGGTCGCGGCGATCCTGCGCGGCCTGGCCCCGGACCTCGTCTGCGTCCAGGAGGCGCCGCGGTTCCTGTTCTCGGCGCGCACGTGCCGGGCGCTCGCCGCGGCGGCCGGGCTCTCCGTGCTCGCCGGCGGGCGTTCGGCCGCGGGCAATCTGCTCCTCGGCGGCCCGCGGGTGCGGCTGGTCTCCGCGTCCCGGGTCCGCCTGCCCCGTTCGGGCCGGCGGCACCGGCGGGCGCTCGCCCTGGCGGTGGTCGAGGTGGGACGCAACGCGGACCCGGCCGACGGCGGTGCCCGTCTGCTGCTGGGCGGCACCCACCTCTCGCTCGACCCGCTGGAGCGGGAGCAGCAGACCCGGCGCGTGCTCGCGCACCTGGAGACGGCGGACGCCCCGCACCGCGTGCTCGGGGCGGACGTCAACGACGTCCCCGGCAGCCGGGTCTGGACGCTGCTGACGGGGCCGCTGCGCGACGCCTGGGCGCTCGCGCCGACCGGGGGCGAGCTCACCTTCCCCGCGCGCGGCCCGAACCGCCGGATCGACGCGCTGCTGGTCTCGCCCGGGGTCGCCGTCCGGGCGGCCGGGGTGCCGGCCGACCTCGCAGCCGACCCGGCGGCCGCCACCGACCACCTTCCGGTGCTGGCGGAGCTGGAACTACCGCTGGAACAAGGAACCTGACGAAGCGTCAGACCACGGCGCCGTTGTCCCCGTCGTCCGGGCCGTCGTCCTTCATCCGGTAGACGAGCGAGGCGAACCCGCCGACGAAGGCCGCGATGGCGAGGAACGTGGCGCCCTCGATCGGGTACCAGTCCAGCGAGGTGAACAGGACCAACAGGATCGGGCCGCCGACGACCCCGAGCCAGGAGAGCTTGGTGTAGAGGTCCATCCGCGGCAGCGGGGGAGGCGGCGGGGGCACGTAGTGCTCCTCCGGCTCCGCGGGTTCGGGCTCCTCGGTCGGGGTCGCCCCGCCGGGCAGGCCCCACGCGGCGTCCGGGTCCTCGTCCTCGCCCTCGGGACGGCCCTCGCCGCGGCGCAGCACCCGCCACGAGCCGCTCGCGCTCGGTGCGTCGGACTCGACGTCCTCGGCGGGGGACCAGGGCGCGACCGGTTGCTCGGCGGAGGTCTGGCCGTACCCGGCCACGATCGCCCGCCAGGCCGCGTCGAAGTCCTGCTCGTTCTCCTCGGCGGCGCCCGCACCCCCGGCCGCGGTGCCCGGGGGCACCACGTCGGGCGGGGCGGCGCCGGACGCGCCCCCGGGTGCCGCCGGGCCCGTCGCCGGGGCGGTCGGGGTGTCGCCGGGACCGAACTCGTCCCGGCGGGCGTCGAGCACGGCCCGGGCCGCCGTCGCCGCGCCGGCGTCGACGAAGACCCGGTCGGTCGGGCGGTTCGGGAGCTGGATGTCCATGTACGGCCCGCGGATCCCGGGTGCCGGGGAGGCGTAGGCGGCGACGCCCTCCTCCCGCAGCGCCTCCAGCAGGGCGTCCGCCAGCTGGGGCTCCAGGTCGACCAGGGGCACCCACCGCTCGGCGGAGAGCCCGTTGGTCCGGTGGGGGGTGCTCACCCCGCCGCCACCGTGGGCCGGATGCGGCGGATGAAGTCCAGGCTCTCGGCGAAGATCCGGTCGGCGTCGTTGTCGAGCGTCGCGACGTGGTAGCTGTCCTCGAGCACGATCTCGGTGACGTCGGTCGACGAGACGCGCGCCAGGACCAGGCGTGAGCTCTCCGGCTCGACGACGTGATCCTCCGCGCTGCGCAGCAGGAGCAGCGGCTGGGTGACCTTGGGCAGGTCCGCACGGACGACGTCCCAGGCCCGCCGCAGCGAGTGCAGCGCGCGCAGGGGGACGCGGGTGTAGGCCAGCTCGGACACGCCCGGCTTCTTGATGTCGCTGCCGATGCCCCCGAGCGACGGGACGACCCGCTGCAGGACCGGCAGGACCTTGAGCCGGGGGTCGAGGCCGATCACGGAGGGATTCACCACGACGACGCCGGTCAGATCGCGGCCGTGCTGTTCGGCCAGGCGCAGGCTGAGCGTCCCGCCCATCGACAGGCCGCAGACGAACACTGCCTCGCAGCGCTCGCGCAGCGCCAGGAACTCACGCTCGATGCAGGCGTACCAGTCGTCCCAGGTGGTCATGTTGGCGTCCTGCCACCGCGTCCCGTGGCCGGGCAGCCGCGGCAGGGCCACGGTGAGGCCGGCGGCGGCCAGGTGCTCGGCCCAGGGCCGCATCGACTGGGGGCTCCCGGTGAAGCCGTGGCACATCAGGGCGCCGACGGGGCCGCCCGCGTGGTGATAGGGCTCCGCCCCCGGCAGAATCGGCACGAGGGGAATGGTACGTGGCGCGGCTCTAGGCTTCCGGAGGCGACGACCGGTCTTCTGGGAGGGGCGCGGGTGCTCTACTGGTTCCTCAAGCACCTCGCGCTCGGGCCGCTGCTGCGCGTGCTCTACCGCCCGGAGGTGGAGGGCCTCGAGAACCTCCCGGTCGAGGGCCCGGCGATCCTCGCCAGCAACCACCTCTCGTTCTCGGACTCGTTCTTCCTGCCGCTGGTGGTCCCGCGGCGGATCACGTTCGTGGCCAAGGAGGAGTACTTTACGGGCAAGGGCCTCAAGGGCCGGTTGAGCGCGGGCTTCTTCCGTGGGGTCGGTCAGATCCCGATGAACCGCTCCGGCGGGTCCGCCTCCGACGCCGCGCTGAATGCAGGCCTCGAGGTCCTGCGCCGGGGCGAGCTGTTCGGCATCTACCCCGAGGGCACCCGCTCCCCGGACGGTCGGCTGTACCGGGGGCGGACCGGCGTCGCCCGGCTCGCGCTTGCGGCGGGGGTCCCGGTCCTGCCGGTCGCGATGGTCGACACCGAGAAGATCCAGCCTCCGGGGAAGGTCGTCCCGAAGATCGCCCGCGTCGGGGTGAGGATCGGGGCCCCGCTCGACTTCTCCCGCTACGCCGGGCTCGAGGACGACCGCTTCGTGCTGCGGTCGGTCACCGACGAGTTGATGTACGAGCTGATGCAGCTCTCGGGCCAGGAGTACGTCGACATCTACGCGAGCGCGGCCAAGGCGGCGTCGGCGCGTCCGTCGACCGCCGGAGGCGCCGCGACCTGACGGTGCTTCAGGCGAGCAGGTCGAGGACGAGCGCGGCGGTCCAGGAGAACTCGGTCGTCCCCGCCCCGGCGCCGGTGTCGGCGTCGTAGTACTCGCGGAATCCCTCGGCGCGGACGGCGTCGAGCAGGCCCGCGCGCAGCGCCTCGGCGCGGGCGTAGTCGCGGTGGCGGCGCAGCCCGCGAATCACCAGCCAGGTCGTGTTCGCCCAGGAGGGGCCGCGCCAGTACCGCTGCGGGTCGTAGTCCGGGCTGGTGCGGTCGAGCGTCGGCAGCAGCGCACCCGCGAAGCCGGGGCCGTCGAGGTGGGCGCGGGTCCGCGCGACCGCGTCGGCCGGCACGCCGGGCGCGAGCAGCGGAACGAGGCCGGCAACCCCGGGCACGGGGATCCGGCGGTCGCTGCGGACGTCGCGGGGGACGAACAGCCCGAGGTCGGGGTCGAAGAGCCGCTCGGCCAGGGCGGCGCCGAGGGCGGTCGCGCGCTCGGTGTGCCAGCACGAGTTCGCGCCGACGACGGCGGCGATGCGGGCGAGCGCCTCCTCGGACCAGGCGAGGACCGCGTTGAACAGCGGGTCCTCGACGACGAACCCGTGGCCGGGGAGCAGGTCGACGTCGGCGTACCCGCGGTCCCGGTAGCGGGTCGCGAGGTCGAGATAGGCCGCGTAGTCGGCGTCACCGGGCCGCTGCGTCGCGGGCACGTGGCGGAGGTCGGCGCGCGTGGTGGGCACCGCCGCGCCGGCGGCGCAGATCGCGGCGACCGCGGGGTCCCAGGCCGGGTTGTTGTCCATCCCCGACTCCCAGGGGTGGACGATCGCGGCGAGGCCGGCCCCGCCGAGGTCGCGGGCGGTCAGCAGGTAGTCGTGCCAGGCGCACAGCGGCTCGTACATCCGGCGCAGGAAGTCCGCCGCGGCGGCGCGGTCGCCGGCCCGGCGGTAGATCTCCCAGGCCGCCTGCGCGTGCACCGGGGGCTGGACGATGCCGGACGTCGCCCGGCGCGGCAGTACCGGCGCCCCGGGCGCCCAGAACCGCGGGCCGGGGAAGTACGCGTCGGCCGGGGTGTCCGGGTCGAAGACGATGTGCGGCACCCGGCCGTCCCGCCACTGCGCGCCGAACAGCGTCGCGAGTTCGAGCTGGGCGCGGTGCTGGTCGACGTGGGCGAGCCCGATCGCGATGAACGCCGAGTCCCAGCTCCACTGGTGCGGGTACAACCGCGCGGACGGCACCGTATGCCGGCCTCGCCAGTTCCCCGCCAGCACCGACCGCGCGGCCGCGACCAGGTCCGTCCCGACCGGCAGGGCGGTCGACGGGGCGGCGGGCAACGTCTCCATGACCAGACGGTAGGGACGCCCGCCCCGCCCCGCGGGCGATTTACCGAAGGGATGACGTCCCGTAGCGCGCCGTGTCGGCCCGCAGGAGGGCTGACAGGGGCCCCGTGCGGGATGTCATCCCGGGGAAGTCAGGCGGTGGCGCTCGCCCAGCCCCGCGCGCGGCGGACGGCTTCGAGCCAGCGGGCGTAGCCGGCGTCGTCGCGGGGACCGGGTTCGAAGCGGCGGTCGAGACGCCAGGTCCGCGCCAGTTCGTCCCGGGTCGACCACACGCCCGCGCCGAGGCCGGCGAGGAAGGCCGCGCCCAGGCCGGTCGTCTCGAGGATCTCGGGGCGCTGGACCGGCACACCGAGTTCGGTCGACTGCAGTTGGCAGAGCAGGTCGTTGGCCGCGGCGCCGCCGTCGACGGTGAGGACGGGGACGTCGAGGCCCGCGGCGGCGGTCATCACCTCGATGACGTCGCGGACCTCGTAGGTGATGGCCTCAAGCGTGGCGCGGACGAGGTGGGCCCGCGTGGTGCCGCGCGTGATGCCGACGATCGTCCCGCGGGCGTCCGGGTCCCAGTGCGGGGCGCCGAGACCGGTCAGGGCGGGGACGAAGACGACGCCGCCCGAGTCGGGCACGGTGCTCGCGACGGCCGCCGTCTCCGCGGCCGAGGAGATGACGCCGAGGCCGTCGCGCAGCCACTGGACCGCCGCGCCGGTGACGAAGATGGCGCCCTCAAGGGCGTAGGTCAGCGTGCCGTCGGGGTCCTGCCAGGCGACGGTGGTGAGCAGGCCGGCGTCGGAGCGGACGAGGTCGGTGCCGGTGTTGATGAGCAGGAACGACCCGGTGCCGTAGGTGCACTTGGAGTCGCCGGGGGAGTAGCAGGCCTGGCCGAACAGCGCGGCCTGCTGGTCGCCCGCGATGCCGGAGATGGGGACGTCGAGGCCGAAGAACTCCTCCGGGTCGGTCCGCCCGATCCCGCCGAACGACGGCACCACCTCGGGCAGGGCCGACCGCGGGACGCCGAGCAGCTCGCACAGCTCGTCGGACCACGCGCCGGCGCCGATGTCGTAGAGCAGGGTCCGCGACGCGTTCGAGGCGTCGGTGGCGTGAACCTGACCCCCCGTCAGACGGGCGATCAGGTAGGAGTCGACGGTCCCGATCGCGAGCGTCCCGTCGCGGACCCCGTCCCAGGTGCGGGTGTCGTGCTCGGCGAGCCAGGTCAGCTTCGTCCCGGTGAAGTACGGGTCGAGGCGCAGACCGGTCAGCTCCGCGACGCGGGGCTCGTGGCCCGCGTCCTTGAGACGGTCGCAGATCGCCGTCGTGCGCCGGTCCTGCCAGACGATCGCCGGCCGCGGGGAGCGGAGGCGCTTGCGGTCCCAGAGCACCGCGGTCTCGCGCTGGTTCGTGATGCCGACGCAGGCGATCGGGCCGATCCCGGCGGCGGCCGCGGCGTCGAGGCCGTCGCGACACGCGCGCAGCGTCGCCTGCCAGATCTCCTCGGGCACGTGCTCGACCTGGCCCGGCGAGGGGAAGTGCTGGGGGAATTCGGCGTAGCCGCGCGCGGCGACCCGTCCGTCGGGGGTGACCACCAGGGCGGTGACCCCGGTCGTCCCTGCGTCGATCGCGAGTACAGCCATGGCGCAGACCCTAGGGTGATTCCGGGGCCCGTACCGGCAACCGCCCGGCGACGAGTCCGACCGCGAGTTCCGCACCAGCGAGGAGGCACCGATGGCCGATCTGACCCGGGCCCGCAGCTCGGTGCGCACGGCCGTCGTGTGGGAGGCCCTGCGTCCCGCCCTGGACGACCTGCTCGCCGACCCCCGGGGCGGCGGCCGCACCGAGCTCGAGGTCCTCGACGTCGGCGGCGGCACCGGCGGGTTCGCGGTGCCGTTGGCCCAGTCGGGCCATCGGGTCACCGTCCTCGACCCGAGCCCGGACGCCCTCGCCGCCCTCGGACGCCGGGTCGCCGAGGCCGGCGTGGCCGCGCAGGTCCGCGCCGTTCAGGGCGACGCCGACAACCTCGCGGCCGTCGCCGCGCCCGGTTCGTTCGACCTGCTGCTCTGCCACGGGGCACTCGAGCACACCGACGACCCGGCCGCGTCCCTGGCCGCGGCCCTGACGGCCGTCCGGCCCGGCGGAGCGATCAGCCTGCTCGCGGCCAACCGCAACGCGGCCGTGTTCGCCCGGGCCGTCAGCGGCCACGTCGTCGGGGCCCGGCACGCGCTGGAGGACCCGACGGGCCGCTGGGGGAGCTCCGACCCGCTGCCGCGCCGCTTCGCGCCCGACGACCTGGTCGCGATGCTGGAGGCCGCCGGCGCCCGCGTCCTCGCCATCCACGGCGTCCGCGTGTTCTCCGACCTGGTGCCCAGCGGGGTCATCGAGGGCGAGGCCGCGGCGCGGGAGGACCTGGTGGCCCTGGAGTCCGCCGTCGCCGAACTCCCGGCGTTCCGGGCCATCGCGACCCAGCTGCACGTCCTCGCCGTTCGGCCGTGACCGTCCCGGGCGGCGGGATCCGGCCCGGATCGCGGCGTGGGATGCCTCGCGTTCGGACCCGGTTTCCGCTCGTTTTCGGCGCAATTCGGTGTGGTGCGGCAAAGATCTCTGCGCCATCCGAGGGTGGATCTGCACGGTCGGGTTACAAGCACGCGGTTCGCTGCTTATCCTGGCGGGTACGCGGTAGCCGTGGGGTGGCTGCCCAATAGGAGGATTCCGTGCCGCTCTCCGACCACGAGCAGCGCCTGCTCGAGCAGATGGAGCGGGCCCTCTACGCAGAGGACCCGAAATTCGTCTCCTCGCTGCGCGGCACTGACCTGCGCTCGCACTACCGGCGCCGGGCCCTCGCGTCCGCGGTCGGATTCCTCCTCGGCGTCGTCCTGCTGATGACCGGCGTGGTCTCCACGATCTGGATCGTGGGGATCCTGGGCTTCGTGCTCATGCTGGCCTCCGCGCTGTTCGCGGTGACCAGTTGGCGCAAGGTCTCCGGCAGCGCCGAGCCGGTCCGCTCCAACGTGACGCCGCTCAAGGGCCGGTCGAAGGGCCGCCCGAAGGGCCCGAAGCGCGGGATGACCGAGCGTTTCGAGGACCGCTGGCGCCGCCGCCGCGAGGAAGGTCGCTGACCGCTCCTCGCCGGGCCGAACCGCCCGACCGCACCACCCGGATCTTCGAGAGCCCCGGCCGCACCGGCCGGGGCTCTCGCGCGTCCCCGGGCCGGCGGGTCAGGCGCGGCGGAGGCGGAGGGTGCGCAGGACGGACCGGCGGGCGGCGACGGCGCGCTGCCGGGTCCGGAGGGCGACGCGGCCGAGGAGCGTCGCCAGCGACCGGGGGAGGAACGTCGCGCGGAGGCGGCGCTGCTTGCCCGCGGTCTCGCCGAGGTCGCGGCGGACGTCGTCGACGGCGGATCGCAACTCGTCCCGGCTCGGGCCGGCCGGGGCGCCGGCGCCCGTGGGGGCGTAGCGGACCCGCTCGACGTGCTGGGTGATCATCGCCAGGGCGTCGGCGGCGCGGGGGCCGAGCTTGCCGTCGCCGACGAGCTCCGCCGAGGTCTGGCGCGGGGTCCGGGCCTCGGGCCAGGTGTAGCCGAGGTCGACGGTGCTGTCGCGCAGCTCGGCCCACGCCCACTCGGCGGCGGCGCCACCGGCGCCGGCGGTGCCCGCCAGTGCCCAGCGGCGGCGCCGGACGGCCTCGCGGGCGGCCCAGGGCACGAGCAGGAACACGAGGCCCAGCAGGACCGGCAGGACCCACGTCAGCCAGCCCCAGCCGCCGCCGGAGCCCGAGGTGAGATCCGTGTCGTCCGGGGGCGGCGGGAGCTCGGTGCAGGGCACGTCCGGGTCGGGCGGGCACGCGGTGGAGGTCGGCGCGGCCGCCGGGTCCGGCGGTGCGGTGGCGCCCGGGGCGTCGGTCGGCTCCGGGTCCGGGGTGGTCTCCTCGACCGGGCCCTCGTCGCCGCCGGGGGTCTCGTTCTCGGGCTGCGGGGCGAGCCAGTTCGGCACGTCCGGGTTCGACTGGGCGCTGCCCGGGGTCGGCTCGAAGCGCGTCCAGCCGACGCCCGGCAGGTAGAGCTCGGGCCAGGCGTGCGCGTCGTGGGCGCTGATGATGCGGCTGCCGTCGGCGGCGGGGGAGCCGGGGGTGAACCCGACGTTCACGCGGGCCGGGATGCCCAGGTGCCGCGCCATCACGGCCATCGTGGACGCGAACTGCTCGCAGTAGCCCCGGCGGTCGTTGAGGAACGCGAGGATCGCGTCCTTGCCGGTGCCGGGCCGCTGGCGCAGGTCGTAGGCGAACTCGTCCGGGTCGCGGAACCACTGCTGCAGGGCGATCGCGCGGCCGAGGACCGTGTCCGCGCCGCGGGCGACGCGGTCGGCGAGTTGCTTCACCCGGTTCGGCAGGTCGGCCGGCAGCCGCAGGTACGGCTCCAGGTACGGCTCGAGCTGGATCGAGGGCAGGACGTCCGTCGGCTGCGGGCTGATGTCGTAGCTGCGCACCGAGTAGGTCGACCCGGAGATCTGCTTCGGCCCGTCGTGGCTGACGACGTTGCTGGTCAGCGGGTCGACGCGCCAGCCGCCCGCGATCTCCAGCCGGGTCGCCGGGAACGGCATCGGGACGTAGTCGGACTCCAGGGCGTCCAGCGCCTCGACGGTCGTGGTGACCGCCGCGGTCGCGAGCGCGTCCGGCAGGCCGACCGGCTTGGGCAGGCCGGTCTCGAAGCGCCGGACCTCCCGGCGCCCGGCGCGCCACTCCTCGCCGTCGAAGGTGTCGAGGGTGACCGCGCGCAGATAGAGCTCGTCGGCGTTGACCGAATCGGTCCGGACCCGCATCAGGTCGACGTCCTGCGGCCGGACCAGGTCGCGGCGCATGCTCACGAGCGGGTTCAGCGTGGAGATCGTCCCGCCGCCGTCGGGGTCGTTGCCGATCCCGCCCGACCCGAAGGCGCCGTCGGACAGGCGCGGCGCCAGGGCCGGGATCACGATCGAGAGCGAGAGCACCGTGACGCCGATCCGGCGCGTCATCTGCCCGAGCTCGCCGGACGCCCGGGTGGCGCGGGCCCCGTCGGCCCGCCCGGAGACGGCGACACCCCACCGCAGCAGCCGTTCGCGGCTGTCGGTGATGAGCAGCAGCAGGTAGCCCAGCGCGGGCAGCAGGAACAGCGCGCCGTGCAGGCCGTCGGGCAGCACGGCCGCCGGGACGATGTACAGGACGAGCAGCGGGATGCCCGCCAGCGCGGTCTGGCGGAGCCCGGCGGCCAGCAGGTCGACCACGATCGCCATCGCGGCCACACCGGCGACGACGAGGAACGTCAGCGACTCGGACGGGGTCAGGGGCGGCGTGACGGTGTCGATCTCGGTGAACGCGGCGTCGGCGAGGTCGCCGAGCGTCCGCAGCGTCGTCTCGCCGGGCAGCCAGCCGCCCTTCGCGTCGTCCGGTGCGTAGGTGGACGTCAGGTAGACGAGCACCCCGGCGACCTGCAGCAGCGGGACCGAGAACCCGGGGAAACGGCCGGCGCGCGCGAGCGCCCCGATGCCGAAGACCAGCACGATCCCGCCGACGCTGCGGGCGAACCACTCGTCGCCGTCGAAGACCGAGTACAGCAGCGACGTGGTGAGGACGCACGCGACGAAGCCGGCGAGCGTCAGCTTGAGGGCGGTGCGCAGGTCGGTCTTCACGCGACCCCCACCGGCCGGATGCCGGTGATCGGGCCGCCGCGGGCGACCCCGAGCCAGACGTCCGGCAGCCGGTCGCCGGCCGAGACCGGGACCGCGCGCCAGCCGCCGTTGCGCAGCAGTGCGATGTTGTGCTCGAACCGGCGCTGCTCCTCGGTCTGCGCCTCGGCGCCGCCGGGCGTCCAGCTCAGCGGGCGCAGCATCAGGGCGATCGCGGTCTGGGTGCCCTGCCGACGCCGGCCCAGGGCGGCCGCGTCGGCCTCGGTGAGGTCACCGAGCAGGGCGATCACCAGGCTGTCGCTGCCGGCCCGGTGCAGGCCGCGCAGGGCGTCGTTGAGCGTCGGGGTGTGCGAGGGCGTCAGCATCGCGAGCGCGTCGAGCAGCAGGCCCTCGACATCCGGGGCGGGGGAGACGATGTCCCCGGCCATCCCGGCGAGCGGCTGGCCGGTCTCGGTCAGCAGGCGCAGGGAGAACCCGCGCCGGATCAGGTGGATCGACAGCGACGCGGCGGCCGAGACCGCCCACTCCAGCGAGGAGTGCAGCCCCTCGCCGGCGTGTGCGTCCGCGCGGACGTCGACCAGCAGCGTCGCCTGGCTCTGCCGGGGGTGCTCCTCGCGGCGGACCATGAGCTCGCCCCGGCGCGCTGTCGAGCGCCAGTGGACGCGGTGCAGCGCGTCGCCGTGGCGGTACTCGCGGGTGCCGATGTCGTCCTCGCCGGCGGAGGGGATCGAGCTCGGGTGGCTCTCGGTGCCGCCGGTCCACTCGCCGCCGAGCACCACGAACGGCACGGGCTCGACCACGGGGATCACGATCAGGTCGTCGGTGCCGGCGTAGGAGCGGGAGATCTCGCACATGCCGAACGGGTCGGCGAGGCGCAGCCGCAGCGGCCCGATCGGGAACTTGCCGCGGACCTGGCTGCGGACCCGGTAGAACACCTCGCGCTTGCCGCGCGGCTCGAGCCGGTCGATGACGAACCGCGGCCGCGCGCTCATGCCGCGCGGGAGGCTGTCCTCCGCCAGCAGCAGGCCGCTCGGGGCCAGCGAGGTGTTGTGGACGCGCAGGGAGACCCGGGCCTCCTCGCCGGCCGGCACCCGCACGGGCTCGATGACGCGGGAGGTCGAGAGCTTGTGCTGCGTGCGGAACACGACCGCCGCGCACACCAGGGGCAGGCTGATCAGCAGGATCGCGACGCGCAGGACGTCCTGCTGGCCGAGCACCAGGGCACAGCCCAACGCCGCGACTCCGGCGACCAGGAAGCAGCGGCCGCGGAGCGTCAGCCCGGAAAATATCCGCACGGTTGCGAAAGTACCTGCCGTCGTGGTCGGCGGGGGTCGGCCGCGGAGGCTCTCAGCGTCCCGGAAGCGGGACGCTGCGAACGATGTCGCGGACGATCGCCGCCGCGGTGCGGCGGGCGATCTGGGCCTCGGCCGTGGTGATCAGCCGGTGCGCGAGCACCGGCATCGCCAGGGCCTGGATGTCGTCGGGGAGCACGAAGTCGCGTCCGTCGAGCGCCGCCGCGGCCCGGGCGGCCCGGACCAGGTGCAGCGTCGCGCGCGGTGACGCCCCGAGCCGGAGCTCGGGGGAGGAGCGCGTGGCGCCGACGAGGTCGACCGTGTACTGCTTCACGGCCGGCGAGACGTGGACGGACCGGACGATCTCGATCAGCTTGACGACGGTGTGCCCGTCGGTGGCCGGCTCGAGGAAGTCCAGCGGCGACGCGGCGCCGTGGTTGTCGATCATGTCGAGCTCGGCGGTCCCGTGCGGGTACCCCATCGAGATCCGCGCCATGAACCGGTCGCGCTGGGCCTCGGGCAGCGGGTACGTGCCCTCCATCTCGATCGGGTTCTGCGTGGCCACGACCATGAACGGCGCCGCCAGCTCGTAGGTCACGCCGTCGACGGTGACCTGGCCCTCCTCCATGCACTCCAGCAGCGCGGACTGCGTCTTGGGGGAGGCGCGGTTGATCTCGTCGCCGATCACGACGTTGGCGAAGATCGCGCCCGGCTTGAACTCGAAGTCGCGGCGCTCCTGGTTGTAGATCGAGACGCCGGTGATGTCCGAGGGCAGCAGGTCCGGCGTGAACTGGATCCGGCGGACCGAGCAGTCGACCGACCGCGCCAGCGCCTTCGACAGCATCGTCTTGCCGACGCCGGGCACGTCCTCGACGAGCAGGTGGCCCTCCGCCAGGAGGACCACCAGGGCGAGCCGGACCGACTCGGGCTTGCCGACGATCACCCGTTCGACGGTCGCCCGGATCCGGCCGGCGACCTCGGGGACGCTCAGTCCCGAACCCAGCCCTCCCGCACCGACCGGCACCGAGTAGGAGATCCCGCCTGGCGGGTTGCCGTGCGGAGCGGTCACGAATCCTCCAGGCCGTGCGATCGGTCGTGGGCAGTCATTCTCCACCCGCCGCCGCGATCTGCGGCAGGGGTTCGCCGGAGACAGCGCCGACCGGGTGAGGTCACCCCCGCTCGCGCACCCCGGATTCCGGCGCCAGATCGGACTTCCCACCACGAATCGGCCCGCAACCCTCCCGATCCCGGTCCGGCGGGCGCGAGTCGGGCCACAAAACCCCTGGTTTGGCGTTGACCGTGGAGTGAAGTGGAGTACCGTGGAGCCCAGTGGAGGAAAATGGGCTCCACGGGCGGTTGGAGGGGTGGAGAGGTGTTCCTCGGCACCCACACACCGCGGCTGGACGACAAAGGGCGGCTGATCCTCCCGGCGAAGTTCCGGGACGAACTGGCGGAGGGGCTCGTGATCACGAAGGGCCAGGAGCGCTGCCTCTACATCTGGCCCCGGCCCGAGTTCGCCCGGATCGCCGAGCAGCTCCGGACCGCTCCGGTCACGTCCAAGGGGCCCCGCGACTTCATGCGCGTCCTGTACGCGGGCGCCTCCGACGAGGTGCCCGACAAGCAGGGCCGCGTCACGATCCCGCCGCAGCTCCGGGCCTACGCCGGGTTGGAGCGCGAATGCGTGGTCATCGGCGCGAACGCCCGGGTCGAGGTCTGGGACTCCGCCGCCTGGGACCGCTACCTCGCCGCCCAGGAGCAGGCCTTCGCCGACCTGTCGGAGGAGGTGTTCCCCGGCCTCATGTAATTCCCGCGCCCCGACGTGGCGCGAGGTCTCCCCCCGCTCCAGGACTCCGGCTCACCTTCCCCGGTGCCGGAGACCGAGCGGGCGGGGACCTGGCCCCACGTCCCGTGTACCTCCCGCACGACCCCAGCAGCACACGAGCACGAAGGACGCGCACCGTGACCAGTAGTGGGCCCGCCGACCGGCACGTGCCGGTGCTGCTGGACCGGGTGCTCGCCCTGCTCGCGCCGGCGCTGGAGACCCCCGGTGCGGTCGTGGTCGACGCGACGCTCGGGCTCGGTGGCCACAGCGAGGCGATGCTGCGCCGGTTCGACGGGTTGCGTCTGGTCGGGCTGGACCGCGACCCGAACGCCCTGGAGCTCTCCGCGTCGCGGCTGGCCCCGTTCGGCGAGCGGGTCACGCTCGTCCACGCCGTCTACGACGAGCTGCCCGACGTGCTCGCCCGCCTCGGCCTGCCGCGCGTGCAGGGCGTGCTGTTCGACCTCGGCGTCTCCTCGATGCAGCTCGACGAGGCCGACCGCGGCTTCGCCTACGCGCAGGACGCCCCGCTCGACATGCGGATGAATCCGACGACGGGCCCCACGGCCGCGGACGTGCTCAACACTTACGGAGCGGGGGACCTCGCCCGGGTCCTGCGCGCCTACGGGGAGGAGAAATTCGCGAAGCGCATCGCCGACGCCGTGGTGCGCGAGCGGGCCCGGGAGCCCTTCACGACCTCCGCCCGCCTCGTCGAGCTGATCCGGGCGGCGATCCCGGCGCCGGCCCGCCGGACCGGGGGCAACCCCGCCAAGCGGACGTTCCAGGCCCTGCGGATCGAGGTCAACGGCGAGCTCGCGGCCCTGGAGCGGGCGATGCCCGCCGCCGTCGCCGCGCTGGCGGTCTCCGGGCGCATCGTCGTCCTCACGTACCACTCGTTGGAGGACCGCATCGTCAAGCGCGTCCTCGCCGCCGGAGCCACCGCCGGCGGCCCGCTCGACCTGCCGGTCGAGCTGCCCGGCACGGCCCCCGTCCTGCGTCTGCTCGCCAAGGGCGACGTTCCGGACGAGGCCGAGACCGCCGCCAATCCCCGCGCCGCGTCGGCGCGGGTGCGGGCGGCGGAGAAGGTGCGGGAGGCAGCGTGAGGTCCGCGCTGCAGTCCCCGCGGCCCGTGCCGCCGCGCACCACCCGGGCGGGGAACGCCGTCCCGACGCTGGCGGCGGTCCCCGACCGCGTGCCGCGGGCCGGGCGCGCCTCGTTCGTGATGCTGCTCCTGCTCGTCCTCTCCGGCGGACTCGCGGCGCTGCTCGGGTTCAACACCGCGCTCGCGCAGGGCTCCTTCACGGCGAGCAAGCTCCAGAAGGAGGCGACGGCCCTCGAGGACCGCAGCCAGAGCCTGGAGGAGGCGCTCGCCCGAGCCGCCGCTCCGGACCGGCTGGCCAAGGCCGCGCGGGACATCGGCATGGTCCCGGCGCCCGGCGTCTCGTTCGTCTCCCTCGCCGACGGCACCGTCACCGACGGCGCGGTCCCGGCGCCGGCCGCCCCCAAGCCGCTGACGCCGGAGGAGCGGGCCGAGCTGGAGGCCCGGCAGAAGCTCGAGGCCGAGCAGGCCGCCGCCGAGAAGCAGGCGCGCGCCGAGCGGGTCACGGCGCGCCAGGAGCGCGCGGCCGCGGCCGCCGAGGCCGAGCGGGCGCGCGTCGCGGCCGAGCGGGCCGCCGCCGCGCAGCAGGCCGCGCAGGAGAAGGCCGAGAAGGAGTGGAAGCGCAAGCTCGCCGAGCAGGAGAAGGGCGGCTCGCGTGCCGGGGGCGAGCAGGTCGTCGAGCCTCCCTCCGGCACCTGGTCCAACTGAGCCTGAGAACTGACGGGGAATCAGTTCGATCGGTTCGGCGTGGCGGACACCCGAGTCAAAGCTCTGAACTGCACGATGGTGCTCGTGGGACAGGAGTGCACGTGACTGGCCGTCGGGAACCACCGGCCCGTCGAGGTGCGGCGGCGCGCAAGCCCGCGCCCCGCAAGTCGGCGCCCCGTCAGTCGGCGCCCCGTCAGCCCGCCGCCCGCAGACCCGCGGCGACGGGGCCGCGGCGGCCGCTGCCCCCGCGCCGGGGGACCAAGCTGGGCAACCCCGGTCGCCGGCTGCAGGCCGCGTTGCTGTGTCTCTCGCTCGTCGTCGCGTTGCTGATCGGGCGGCTGCTGCAGGTCCAGGGCTTCGAGGCGAGCAGCTACGCCGCGGTGGCCCAGAACGAGCGCCTGCGCACGGTGGCGGTCCCCGCGACCCGGGGCGTCATCTTCGACCGCGACGGCGACGTGCTCGCGCGCTCGGTCGAGGCGCGCACGGTCACCGCGGACCCGACGCTGATCTCCGACCCCCGCGCCTACGCCCACGTGCTGGCGCCCAAGCTCGGCGTCGACGAGGAGTGGCTCGCCGCCCGCCTCGGCGACCGCCCGCGCCGTTACGTCGTCCTGGCCCGCAACATCGACCCGGACCGCTGGCGGGACATTGCCGCGACCCTCGACCCCGGCACCGGCAAGCCCGTGATGGGGATCTTCGCCGAGGTCACGAGCAAGCGGGTCTACCCGGCGGACACCCTGGCCGCGAACATCCTCGGCTTCCTCAACGCCTCCGGTCAGGCCGGCGGCGGCATCGAGCGCGAGTTCGACGCGCTGCTCTCCGGCGTCGACGGCGAACAGACCTACGAGCGCAGCAGCAACGGCGGCAAGATCGCGACCGCGGGCATGCGCAACCGCGAGCCCGTGTCCGGTCAGGACCTGCAGCTCACCATCGACCGCGACATCCAGTACGCCGCTCAGCAGGCCATCGCCGCCAAGGTCCGCGAGACGCGTGCCCAGAGCGGCACCGTGATCGTGCAGGACGTGAAGACCGGCGAGATCCTCGCGATGGCGACCGCGCCGACGTTCAACCCGAACAACCCCGGCAAGGGCTCGGACGACAACCGCGGCAACCGGGCGCTGTCCCAGATCTACGAGCCCGGCTCGATCATGAAGGCGCTGACGATGGCGGCCCTGATCGAGCAGGGTGTGGTCAAGCCGACCGACAAGTTCAAGGTCCCCGGTGAGCTGCGCCGCGCCGGCCACGTGCTGCACGACAGCGATCCGCACGGCACCGAGCGCTGGACGCTCGCCGGCATCCTGGCGAAGTCCTCCAACATCGGCACCGTGCTCGCGGCCGACAAGGTTTCCGCCCAGGTCCTCCACGACTACTTCAAGGCGTTCGGCGTCGCCGAGCCCACCGGGCTGCAGTTCCCCGGGGAGAGCCGCGGCCTGCTGCCGAGCGTGGAGAAGTGGGTCGGCACGACCCGCTACACGATCCCGTTCGGCCAGGGCTACTCGATGAACACGGTCCAGGCGGCCTCGGTCTACCAGGCGATCGGCAACGGCGGCGTCCGGATCGCACCGACGCTGGTGCGGTCCTGGACCGACGCCGACGGCGTCACCCACACGCCGCAGCCGCCCGAGGTGCGCCCGGTCGTCAGCGCGGCCACCGCCGCGACCGTGACGAAGATGCTCGAGCAGGTCACCGCCCCGGGCGGGACCGCGCCGCACGTGAAGATCGACGGCTACCGGATCGCCGGCAAGACCGGTACCGCGCAGTTCGCCGACTCCGAGTGCCGGTGCTACCGCGGCTACACCGCGTCCTTCGCCGGGTTCGCGCCGGCGGACGACCCGCGCATCGTCGTCTCGGTGACGCTGCAGAAGCCGGTCCGTGGTCACTACGGCGGCATGCTCGGCGGCCCGGTGTTCGTCGACGTCATGACGTTCACGCTGCGCACGATGGGCATCCGGCCGACCGGCGCCAAACCGGCTCGCCTGCCACTGACCTGGTGACGGAGGGCGGCCGCCGCCTGACTACCCTGACTCGCCGTGCCCCCCTCCTCCCCGACGCCGGCTCTGCGCCCGCAGAAGTCGGTCCCGCGGACCGTGGCCGAACTGGGCACGCTGGTCGGCGCCGAGCTGCCCGATCCGGCGCAGCGGACCGTGACGGTCACCGGTCTCACCCACGACTCCCGGCAGGTCCAACCGGGTGATCTGTACGCGGCGATGATCGGCGAGAACGTGCACGGCGCCGAGTTCGTGCGCCAGGCCGCCGAGGCCGGGGCGGTCGCGATCCTCACCGACCCGCTCGGCCGGGAGCGCTCGCGGGTGGCCGACCTGCCGGTGCTGGTCGTCTCCGACGCCCGCGCCTCGCTCGGAGCGCTCGCCGCCGCGATCTACGGCGACCCGGCCGCGGGCATGCTCACGCTCGGCGTGACCGGGACCAACGGGAAGACGACGACCGCGTTCCTGCTCGAGGCCGGCCTGCGGGCCGCCGGGCGCAGCACCGGCCTGTTCGGCACGGTCGCCACCCGGATCGGGGACGAGGCGCTGCCGAGTGCCCGCACCACCCCCGAGGCCCCCGACCTGCACGCGCTGCTCGCCGTGATGAAGGAGCGCAAGGTCGACGCGGTGGCGATGGAGGTCTCCAGCCACGCGCTCGACATGCACCGCGTGGACGGGATCGTCTACGACGCGGCGCTGTTCACCAACCTCTCGCAGGACCACCTGGACTGGCACTTCACGATGGAGGCGTACTTCCAGGCGAAGGCCGCGCTGTTCACGCCGGCCCGGGCGAAGGCCGGCGTGGTCAACGTCGACGACCCGTACGGCAAGCGGCTGGCCGCGAACCGGCAGATCCCGATCACGACCTACTCGGCGACCGGGGACCCGGACGCCGACTGGCGGGCCGTCGCCGTCGAGCTGGGTCCGGCGTCCTCGACGTTCACGATCCAGGGCCCCAAGGGCGTGGGCACGACCGCCTCGGTCGGGCTTCCCGGGGCCTTCAACGTCGCCAACGCGCTCGGCGCGATCGTCGCGCTCGTGACCGCGGGGGTCCCGCTCGAGGACGCCGTCCGCGGCGTCGGGGAGTGCCCCGGCGTCCCCGGCCGCATGGAGAAGGTCGACGCGGGTCAGGACTTCCTCGCGGTCGTCGACTACGCGCACACCCCGGACGCGATCGAGACCGTCCTGACCGCGCTGCGCCCGGTCGCGACCGGGCGCCTGATCGTCGTGCTCGGCGCGGGTGGCGACCGGGACCGGTCCAAGCGGCCGCTGATGGGCGAGGTCGCCGCCCGACTCGGCGACGTCGTCGTGCTCACCGACGACAACCCGCGCTCGGAGGACCCGAAGGAGATCCTGGCCGCGGTCCGCGCCGGCGCGGAGTCGGTCGCCGCCGCGGAGCGGGCCGAGATTCTGGTCGAGCACGATCGCGCGAAGGCGATCGCGCTGGCGGTCGGGCGCGCGCAGGCCGGGGACGCGGTCGTCGTCGCCGGCAAGGGTCACGAGCAGGGCCAGGAGTCCGTGGACGGACAGGGCACGCGCGTCGTGAAGCCGTTCGACGACCGGGAGGTCCTCGGCGAGGCGTTGCTCGAGGCACTGGAAGGCAAGGGCACGTGATTCCGCTGTCGCTGGCCGAGGTCGCGGCGGCGACCGGCGGGCGGATCGACGGCGGGGCGGCCGGGGCGGACCCCGACCTGCCGGTCGACGGTCCCGTCGTCGTGGACTCCCGGGAGGTCGCCGCCGGCGCCCTGTTCGTCGCGGTGCCCGGGGAGCGCGTGGACGGCCACGACTTCGCCGGGGCCGCGATCGCGGCGGGCGCGCGCGCCGTGCTCGCGACCCGCCCGGTCGGGGTCCCGGCGGTGATCGTGGACGACACCGTGGCGGCCCTCGGCAAGCTCGCGGGCGTGGTCGTGCGCCGGCTCGCGACGTCCGACGGGCTCGCGGTCGTCGGCGTCACCGGCTCGCAGGGCAAGACCAGCACCAAGGACCTGATCGCCTCGGTCCTGGAGACGGCCGGCGCGACCATCGCCCCGCCGGGGTCGTTCAACAACGAGATCGGCCTGCCGCTGACCGCGCTGCGCGCCGAACCGGCGACCCGTTTCCTCGTGATGGAGATGGGCGCGCGCGGCATCGGCCACGTCCGCTACCTGTGCGACATCGCCCCGCCCCGCATCGGCGTCGTGCTCAACGTCGGCGTCGCGCACGTCGGCGAGTTCGGCAGCCGCGAGGCGATCGCCCAGGCGAAGGGCGAACTGGTCGAGGCCCTGCCCGCCGACGGTGTCGCCGTGCTGAACGCCGACGACCCCCTGGTCGCCGCGATGGCGAGCCGGACGAACGCCCGCGTCGTCACCTACGGGCTGGGGGACGGCCCGGGGAATGCTGCCGACGTGCGTGCCGCGGACGTCACCCTCGTCGACGGCCGGGCGCGCTACACGCTCGTCACACCGGTGGGCAGCGCCGAGGTCGCGCTCGGACTGCACGGCGCCCACCACGTGCCGAACTCGCTCGCGGCGGCCGCGGTCGCCCTCGAGCTCGGGCTGACGCCGGCCGCGATCGGCGCCGCGCTGACCGCGGCCACGCCCCGCAGCCGCTGGCGCATGGAGGTCACGACCCGCCCCGACGGGGTCACGGTCGTCAACGACGCCTACAACGCGAACCCGGACTCGATGCGAGCCGCGCTGGAGGCGCTGGTGGCCATCGCGGGGGAGCGGCGGAGCTGGGCCGTGCTGGGCGAGATGCGCGAACTCGGCGAGTCGTCCGCCGCGGAACACGCGGCGGTGGGCAGGCTGGTCGCCGACATGAACATCTCCCGGCTGGTCGTCGTCGGTGACGGCGCCCGGGCCGCCCACGACGGCGCGCTCGGAGCGCGCGCGTGGGCGCAGGACCCGGTGTTCGTCCCGGACACCGCAGCCGCGACGGACCTGCTGGCCCGCGAACTCGCACCCGCGGACGTCGTCCTGGTCAAGGCCTCCCGGGCCGCCGGACTGGAGCAGGTCGCCGCGGCGCTGCTGGCGGGCGGAGCACCGGGCGGAGCACCGGGCGAATCAGCAGGCGAATCAGCAGGCACCGCATGAGAGGCGTCCTCGCGGCGGCCGCCGTCTCGCTGATCATCACCCTGCTCGGAACCCCGATCGCGATCCGGATCCTGGTCCGACAGGGCTACGGCCAGCTCATCCGGGACGACGGCCCGACCACGCACCAGACCAAGCGCGGTACGCCGACCATGGGCGGCGCGGTCATTCTCATCGCCGTCCTGTGCGGCTACCTGGCCGCGCACCTGGTGCTGCGGGACAAGTCGCCGACGGCGCCGGCGCTGCTCGTGCTGTTCCTCATGACCGGGCTCGGGCT
Source organism: Sporichthya polymorpha DSM 43042 (assembly GCF_000384115.1). Taxonomy (NCBI): domain Bacteria; kingdom Bacillati; phylum Actinomycetota; class Actinomycetes; order Sporichthyales; family Sporichthyaceae; genus Sporichthya; species Sporichthya polymorpha. The sequence continues at coordinate 4,932,631 of NZ_KB913029.1, read as the reverse complement.
CGTCGGCTTCCTCGACGACTACATCAAGGTCTCCAAGCAGCGCAGCCTCGGCCTGCGCAGCAAGGCCAAACTCGCGGGCCAGTCGGTCGTGGCCCTGATCTTCGCGGCCGGGGCGCTCCGCTTCGAGGACTACCGCGGCTTCAGCCCCGCGTCCACCGAGATCTCGTTCATCCGCGACACCGGCTTCCAGCTCGGGACGATCGGCTTCGTCGTCTTCGCGTACCTGATGATCGCGGCGACCTCGAACGGCGTGAACCTCACCGACGGACTGGACGGCCTGGCCACGGGCGCCTCGGCGATGGTGGCCGGCGCCTACGTGCTGATCGGGATCTGGCAGTCGGGCAACTCCTGCCTGCCGAACCCGGCCGTCCCGCAACCGCAGTGCTACGAGACACCGGCCCCGTTGGACCTGGCGATCGTCGCGGCTGCGGTGATGGGCGCCTGCTTCGGCTTCCTGTGGTGGAACGCGTCCCCGGCGAAGATCTTCATGGGCGACACCGGCTCGCTCGCCCTCGGCGGCGTCATCGCCGGTCTCGCCATCACGACCCGCACCGAACTGCTGCTGGTCCTCCTCGGCGGCCTGTTCGTCCTCATCACGGTCTCGGTGATCGTCCAGGTCGGGTTCTTCAAGCTGACCCGCCGCCGGGTGTTCCGGATGGCGCCCCTGCAGCACCACTTCGAACTCGTGGGCTGGCAGGAGGTCACGATCGTCATCCGCTTCTGGATCATCGCGGGCCTGTTCGTCGCCGGCGGCCTCGGCGTGTTCTACGCCGAGTGGGTGGCGGGCGTCTGATGTCCCGCGTGTCCGGGCTGAACCGGGACGCCGACTGGTCCGGCGTCTCCGTCGTGGTCGCCGGCATCGGCGTCTCCGGCTTCGCCGCCGCCGACGCCCTCCTCGGCCTCGGTGCGACGGTCACGGTCCTCGACGGCAAGGCGGACGAGGTCGCGCGGGAGCGCGCCGGCGTCCTGGAGGCCCTCGGCGCGACCGTGCGGCTGGGGGAGGCGGACACCCTCCCCGCCGGGGCGGACGTCGTCGTCACCTCGCCCGGCTGGAAGCCGTCCTCGCCGTTGCTGGTCGCCGCCCTCGACGCCGGCCTGGAGGTGTGGGGCGAGGTCGAGCTCGCCTGGCGGCTGCGCCCGACCACCGGCGCCGCGCCCTGGCTCGCGATCACCGGCACCAACGGCAAGACCACCACGGTGCGGATGCTCACCTCGATGCTGGGGGCCGGCGGCTTCCGCGCGGTGGCCGCGGGCAACGTCGGGACCCCGCTGCTCGAGGTCGTGATGGCCGAGCAGACCGCCGGCCGGCAGCGCTACGACGTCCTCGCCGTCGAGCTCTCCAGCTTCCAGCTGCACTGGTCGTCCTCGCTGCGCTGCCACTCCGCGGCGGTGCTCAACGTCGCCCCGGACCACGTCGACTGGCACGGCGACCTCGACGAGTACGCGAAGGCCAAGGGGAAGATCTATCAGGGCGTCGAGCACGCCTGCGTGTACAACGTCGCGGACCCGGTGACGGAGCGACTGGTCGCCGAGGCCGAGGTCACCGAGGGTGCCCGCGCCGTCGGCTTCACCCTCGGCGCCCCGGGCCTGTCGATGCTCGGCGTCGTCGACGACCTGCTCGTCGACCGCGCCTTCACCGACGACCGGCGCACCGCGGCGGTCGAGCTCGCGAACGTCGCGGACGTCGTCCCGAACGCGCCGCACAACATCGCGAACGCGCTCGCGGCCGCGGCGCTCGCCCGCGCGTTCGGCGTCGAGCCGGCCGCGATCCGCGAGGGGCTGCGCCTGTTCCGGCCGGACGCGCACCGCATCGCGGACGTCGCGACGGTCGACGGCGTCCGCTACATCGACGACTCCAAGGCCACCAACCCGCACGCCGCCGCGGCGTCGCTGGGGTCGTACGACCGAATCGTCTGGATTGCGGGGGGCCTGGCCAAGGGCGCCACGTTCGACGAGCTCGTCGCGGGCGCCGCGAGGCGGTTGCGGGGCGTCGTGCTGATGGGCGCCGACCGGGGTGAGATCGCCGCCGCACTCGCGCGACACGCCCCGGATGTGCCCGTTCACGAGGTCGCGGCGACCGACACTGGAGCGATGGCCGCGGTGGTTGCGGCCGCGGCGTCACTCGCCGAGGCAGGGGACACCGTCCTGCTCGCCCCGGCGTGCGCGTCGATGGACATGTTCGCCAACTACGGCGAGCGCGGGGACCGGTTCGCGGCCGCCGTGCTGGAGCTGGCGGACCGTCCGGGTTAGGCAGCACGAGCTTCGGGGGAGGGGCGATGGCCGTCACGGTCGATCAGGCCGGTTCCTCCCGTGGTCTGTCCGGGGCCGGCGTGGCCGCTCGGCTGAAGGCGCTGGACCGCCCGCTCACCTCCTACTACCTCGTGCTCACCTCGACCCTGCTGCTGGTCGGGCTCGGCCTGGTGATGGTGCTCTCGGCGTCGAGCGTGGAGTCGTACCGGACGTCGGGCTCGGTGTTCTCGGTCGTGCAGAAGCAGGCGATCTGGGTGACGGTCGGCCTGCCGCTGATGTGGGTGACCTCCCGGATGTCGGTCACCGCCTTCCGTCGCCTCGCCTTCCCGGCGATGGCGGTCTCGCTCGCCGGGCTGGCGGCGGTCCTCGTCCCCGGCGTCGGCCACGAGGTGAACGGCAACCGGAACTGGATCCACGTCGGCGGGCCGTTCCAGCTGCAGCCGTCCGAGGCGGCGAAGCTCGCCCTCGTCCTGTTCGGTGCCACCGTCCTGGCCCGCAAGCAGCGGCTGCTGGACCGGTGGAGTCACCTGATGATCCCGCTGGTGCCGATGGCGGCCGCGGTCATCTTCCTCGTCATGCTCGGTGGCGACCTCGGCACGACCGTGGTCCTGCTCGCGATCCTGCTCGCACTGCTGTTCTTCGCCGGGACGCCGATGCGCTTCTTCGGGTTCTTCGGCGGTGTCGCGGGCGCGCTCGTGCTGCTGCTGATCTGGACCGAGCCCTACCGGATGCGCCGGGTCACGTCGTTCCTGGACCCGTTCGCGACCTACCACGACAGCGGGTGGCAGGGCGCGCAGAGCATCTTCGCGCTCGCCTCGGGCGGACTCACCGGCGTCGGTCTCGGGGCGAGCCGGGAGAAGTGGGGCTACCTGCCGGAGGCCCACACCGACTTCATCTACGCGATCATCGGTGAGGAGCTCGGGCTGATCGGCGCCCTCGCCGTGCTGGCGCTGTTCGCCGCCCTCGTGGTCGCCGGTTTCCGGATCGCCGCCCGCAGCCGCGACATGTTCGTCACGCTCGCCGCCTCCGCCATCACGGCGTGGATCGCGGTGCAGGCGCTGGTGAACATGGGCGCGGTCCTGGGAGTCCTCCCGATCACCGGGATCCCGCTGCCGTTGGTGTCGTACGGTGGCTCCGCCCTGCTCCCCGTGATGGCGGCGCTGGGCATGCTGCTGTCGTTCGCGAGACAGGAACCCGGGGCCCAGGCCGCGCTCGCCGCGCGCGGTCCGGGCCCGCTGCGCCGGGCCATGGCGTGGCTGGGTTTCGGGCGCTCGCCCCGCACCTGAGGGGATCGGATTGCCGCCCAAGGACTCCGCCGGCGTTCCCGCTGGTGCTGCCGGTCTCTCGGTCGTCGTCGCCGGCGGCGGCACGGCCGGGCACATCGAACCGGCGATGAACCTGGCCGACGCGCTGCGCCGCCGGAACCCGGACATCACCGTCACCGCGCTCGGCACGCCGACCGGCATGGAGAACACCCTCGTGCCCGCCCGCGGCTACGAGCTACGGCACGTCCCGCGGGTCCCGCTGCCGCGCCGCCCGAACCTCGACCTGATGCGGCTCCCGGCCACCCTGCGCGGGGCGGTGCGGGCGGCGGGCCGGGCGCTCGACGACGTCGGCGCCGACGTGGTGGTCGGCTTCGGCGGCTACGTCTCCGTGCCCGCCTACCTCGCGGCCCGGAAGCGGAAGCTGCCGATCGTCGTCCACGAGGCGAACGCCCGGCCGGGCGTCGCCAACCGCCTCGGGGCGCGGCTCACGCCGTTCGTCGCGGTCACCGCCCGCGCCGACGACCTGCGCGGCGCCCGCCTTCTCGGCATCCCGCTGCGCCGCACGATCTCGACACTCGACCGCGGCGCCGCCCGCGCCGAGGCCCGCAAGCACTTCGGGCTCGAGGAGGACCGCCCGACGCTGCTGGTCTTCGGGGGATCGCTCGGGGCGCGGCGGCTGAACGAGGCCGCGACCGGTGCCGCCGCCGCGCTGCGTGCCGCCGGGATCCAGGTGCTGCACTCGGTCGGCCGCGAGCACGCGGAGTCGATCTCGGTGCCGGCCGAGCCGGGCCGCGCGCCGTACGTGGTCGTGCCCTACCTCGAGCGGATGGACCTCGCCTACGCGGCCGCGGACGTGGCCCTGTGCCGCGCCGGGGCCATGACGTGCGCGGAGCTCGCGGCGGTGGGCCTGCCGGCCGTCTACGTGCCGCTGCCGATCGGCAACGGTGAACAACGCCTGAACGCGCTGCCCGTCGTCGAGGCCGGCGGCGGCATCGTGGTGGAGGATTCCACCGTGAGCGCCGCCTGGATCTCCGAGAACGTCGTGCCGCTGATGGGTGACCCGGCGCGCATGACGGCCATGGGCGCGGCCGCCGCCGCGCACGGTCGCCGCGACGCCGACGAGGCCCTCGTCGACCTCGTGCTGGAGGCCGTCGCCTCCCGGGCGGCCGGCGCCGAACACCGCGGAGCCGATGACCGCGGAGCCGATGACCGCGGAGCCGATGACCGGAGTGTGGGGGAGAAGTGATCGACATCCCGGACCGGATCCCGGCCGCCGAGGAGCTCGGCAAGGTCCACTTCGTCGGCATCGGCGGCGCCGGCATGTCCGGCATCGCCCGGATCCTGCTCGCCCGTGGCGTCTCCGTCTCCGGCAGCGACGCGAAGGACTCGACCGCGCTCGCGGCCCTGCGGGCCCTCGGCGCCACGGTCCACGTCGGCCACGAGGCCGAGCAGCTCGGTGCGGCCGACACCGTCGTGGTCTCGACCGCGATCCGCGAGTCCAACCCCGAGCTGCGCGCGGCGCGCGAGGCGGGCAAGCTCGTGCTGCCGCGCGCCGCGGCGCTGGCGTCGGTGATGTCGGGCCGCCGCGCGGTCGCCGTCGCCGGCACGCACGGCAAGACCACGACGACCTCGATGCTCACCGTCGCGCTGCAGCACTGCGGCGCGGACCCGTCGTTCGCGATCGGCGGCAGCCTCAACGAGTCCGGCGCGAACGCCCACGACGGCAGCGGTGACGTCTTCGTCGCCGAGGCCGACGAGTCCGACGGCTCGTTCCTGCTCTACCGGCCGGACGCGGCGATCGTCACCAACGTCGAGGCCGACCACCTCGACCACTACGGCACCGCCGAGGCCGTCGAGGACGCGTTCGTGAAGTTCAGCGGGCGCATCGCCCCGGACGGCTTCCTCGTCGTCTGCGCCGACGACCCCGGCTCCCGCGCGCTCGGGCTCGCCGCCGCGGCGAACGGCGTCGACGTCCGCACGTACGGCCTGGCCGAGGACGCGGACGTGCGCCTCGAGGGCCTGACGGTGACCTCCGGCGGCGGGTACGCGTTCGAGTCCGTCGCCAAGGGCCGCCGCCTCGGGGCGATCGAGCTCCAGGTGCCGGGCGCGCACAACGCGCTCAACGCCGCGGCCGCGCTCTCCGTCGGCATCGGGCTGGGCTACTCGGCCGCCGACCTGCGCGAGGGCCTGAGCGGTTTCACCGGCACCCGGCGGCGCTTCGAGCTCAAGGGCACGCGCGCCGGCGTCCGCGTCTACGACGACTACGCCCACCACCCGACCGAGCTCGAGGCTGTCCTCAAAGCCGCCCGCGAGGTCGCGCTCGGCGGCCGGCTCGTCGTCGCCTTCCAACCGCACCGCTACTCGCGGACCGCGGCGTTCACCAAGGAGTTCGGTTCGGCCCTCGGCCTCGCCGACTCGGTGGTGGTGATGGACGTCTACGCGGCGGGGGAGGACCCGATCCCGGGCGTCAGCGGCGCGGCCGTCGCCGCCGCGGTGCCGCTGCCCGCCGGCGACGTCGTGTTCGAGTCCTCCTGGACGCAGGTCGCCGCCCGGCTCGCGGAGCGCGCCGGCGTCGGGGACCTGGTGCTCACGCTCGGGGCCGGTGACGTCACGATGATCGGGCCCGAGGTCCTGGAGTTGCTGGGGCCCGCGTGACCCTCTCCTCCCGCCCGCCGGTCTCGCGTCCCGCCGGAGGACGCACGATTCCGCGGCCGTCCACACCGGCGGCCGCGGCGGCCGAGGCCGCCCGCTTCGCCGAGCGGGCCCGGCAGCGGCGCCGCACGCGGTGGATCCGCACCGGCATCGGCCTGCTGGTCGCGGCCGTGGTGCTCGCCGCCGGCTGGGTCGTGCTCTTCTCGGACGTGTTCGCGGTCCGGTCCGTGCAGGTCGCCGGGGTCCAGCGGCTCACCGCCGAGCGGGTCGAACGCGTCGCGCAGGTGCCGGCGGGGGAGCCGCTCGCCCGGCTCGACACGGCCGCGATCGCGGCCCGGGTTCGGACGCTCGCGCCGGTCGCGGACGTCGACGTCGCGCGCAAGTTCCCGAACACCGTGAAGATCACGGTGACCGAACGCACGCCGGTGGCGGTGCTCGACACCCCCGAGGGCCGGCGACTCGTCGACGCCGAGGGCGTGGCGTACGCGCCGGCGGGGGACGCGGCCCGCCGCTTCCTGCTGGTGAGAAGCTCCAACCCGGCCCTGACGCCCGAGGACCTGAGGTCCATCCAGGCCGTCGTCGCCGCCCTGCCGGAGGCGATCCGGGAGAAGGTCGAGGCCGTGCAGGCCGACACGACGGCGGACCTCACCGTCTCCCTCGACGGGGGCCGGGAGATCGTCTGGGGCGCCCCCGAGCAGGCCGAGTTCAAGGCCCGCGTGCTCGACGTCCTGTGGCGGGAGAAGTCCACCCGCGGCGCGAAGCGCTACGACGTCAGCGTCCCCGAGGCGCCCACCGTTAAGCGCTGACCCGCCCCCGTCCGCGGCCGTCCGGGCGACGACCGATCCGAACTCTGACGGGGCGTCAGGTTTCCGCGGCGCGACACGCCACGGATGTCCTAGGTGCGGATGTGCCTCCGCCCTACCTTCATGTCCATCGCAGGTTGACATAACTCTAAACCTCTAGTTGAGGTGGAGAGTTGAGGGAGGGCCTGCGACACGCACCACCCAGCGCACGATCAGAAATTTCCGACGCGAGAGGCACCGGCCGTGGCAGCTCCGCAGAACTACCTCGCAGTGATCAAGGTGGTCGGCATCGGGGGCGGTGGCGTCAACGCCATCAACCGCATGATCGAGGTCGGCCTCAAGGGCGTCGAGTTCATCGCGATCAACACCGACGCGCAGGCCCTGTTGATGAGCGACGCCGACGTCAAGCTCGACGTCGGTCGCGAGCTCACCCGGGGCCTGGGCGCCGGCGCCAACCCCGAGGTCGGCCGCAAGGCCGCCGAGGACCACCGCGACGAGATCGAGGAGGTGCTCCGCGGCGCCGACATGGTCTTCGTCACCGCCGGCGAGGGTGGCGGCACCGGTACCGGTGGCGCCCCGGTCGTCGCGAACATCGCGCGCTCGCTCGGTGCGCTGACCATCGGTGTCGTCACGCGCCCGTTCAACTTCGAGGGCCGCCGCCGCAGCACGCAGGCCGAGGACGGCATCTCGCGGCTGCGCGAGGAGGTCGACACCCTCATCGTCATCCCCAACGACCGGCTGCTCTCGATCAGCGACCGGCAGGTCTCGGTGCTCGACGCGTTCAAGTCGGCCGACCAGGTCCTGCTCTCCGGCGTTCAGGGCATCACCGACCTGATCACCACGCCGGGTCTGATCAACCTCGACTTCGCGGACGTGAAGTCGGTCATGAGCGGCGCCGGCTCGGCACTCATGGGCATCGGCTCGGCGCGCGGTGAGGACCGCGCGATCGCGGCGGCCGAGGCGGCGATCTCCTCGCCGCTGCTGGAGGCCTCGATCGACGGCGCGCGCGGGGTCCTGCTCTCGATCTCCGGCGGCAGCGACCTCGGCCTGTTCGAGATCAACCACGCCGCCCAGCTGGTCGCGGAGGCCGCGCACCCCGAGGCGAACATCATCTTCGGTGCGGTCATCGACGACGCGCTCGGCGACGAGGCTCGCGTGACCGTCATCGCGGCCGGCTTCGACGGTGGCGAACCCCAGCACTACCGCGAGCCTGCCAAGCGTCCGGAGACCGCACCCGCCGAGGGCGCGGTTCCCGCGCCGACGGCCGAGGAGAGCACCGAGGCCGAGCCCGAGCGGATCGGCACCCTCGGCGAGGTCCCGCGCCAGGGCGGCGCCCCGGTGCCGGCCCCGGTCGCGCGCCCGGCCGGCGACTCGCTCGACGACCTCGACGTCCCGGACTTCATGAAGTAACAGTCGGGGGGCTCCGCCCCCCTCCCCCCCCGACCCCCCCGACCCCCCCGACCCCCCCGACCCCCCCGGGTCCCCCCGAAAGCGCAGAACCGTACGCCGAAACCCCCCGTTCCGCGTACGGATCTGCGCTTTCGTGGTGGGTGGGGCGGTGGGGACGGCCGGGCGACGCCGGAGAGGCAGGAGAGGACACTGGACACGTGATCCCGTTGCTGATGCCGTCGTGGCCGCCCGGGGTGCGCGGGGTGTTCACGACGCGGGCCGGCGGGCAGTCGATCCCGCCCTACGCCGAGCTCAACCTCGCGACGCACGTCGGGGACGACGCCCGCACCGTCGCAGCGAACCGTGTCCTGGTCGCGGCGGCGGTGGGCCTGTCCCCGGAGCAGCTCGTCTTCATGGACCAGGTGCACGGCAACGACGTCGCGGTCGTGGACGGGCCGGTGGCCGTACCGCCGGTCGCCGACGCGCTGGTGACCTCGGCCCCCGGGCTCGCGCTGGTCGTGCTGGTCGCCGACTGCGTGCCGGTCCTGATGGCCGATCCGTACGCCGGGGTGGTCGCCGCGGCGCACGCCGGCCGTAAGGGTGTCGAGTCGGGGGTCGTGGCCCAGGCCCTCCGGGTCATGCAGGACCTCGGCGCCGAGCCCGGACGCGTCCGCGTCCAACTCGGACCGTCGATCAACGGCTGCTGCTACGAGGTCCCGGAGTCGATGCAGCGCGAGGTGGCGGCGGCGGCGCCGGGTGCGGTCGCGGGCACCGGCCGGACACGGGCGGGTACGCCGTCGCTCGACCTGCGGCCGGGGCTGGCCGAGCAGTTCGCCGCTCTCGGCGTCCGCGACGTCGGCCTCACCGGCGGCTGCACCCACGACGACCCCGACTTCTTCTCCTACCGCCGGGACGGCGTGACCGGCCGCTTCGCCGGGCTGATCTGGCGGGAACCGGACCCGGCGAGCCGCACCTGATGGAGCGTCGGGAGGAGCTCGCGGCCAACCTCGCCGCGGTCCGGGAGCGGATCGCGGCGGCGTGCGCGGCCGCCGGCCGGGACCCGGCGGACGTGACGTTGATCGCGGTCACCAAGACCTGGCCCGCCTCCGACGTGGAGCACCTGGCCGCGCTCGGGGTCCGGGACGTGGGGGAGAACCGGGACGCCGAAGCCGCCGAGAAGGCCGCAACGGTGTCGGATGCCGGGGTGAGCGACCTGACCTGGCACTTCGTCGGCCAGGTGCAGACGAACAAGGCCCGTTCGGTGGCCCGCTACGCCGATGTGGTGCATTCGGTCGACCGTCCGCGGCTGGTGCGCGCCCTGTCGGCCGGCGCGACCGAGGGCGGCCGTGAGCTGGACGCCCTGATCCAGGTCGACCTCGCGCCGCCCGCTCGCGACGGGTCGTCGAGCAGCCGGGGCGGCGCCGCCCCGGCTGACGTCCGCTCCCTGGCCGACGCGGTGGCCGCCGCCCCGGGCCTGCGGCTGCGCGGGGTGATGGCGGTGGCGCCCCTCGGGGCCCCGCCCGGACCGGCCTTCGAGCGCCTCGCGGCCGTCGCCGCGGACCTGCGTGCGGCCCACCCCGAGGCCCGCTGGATCTCCGCCGGGATGAGTGGAGATCTGGAAGTGGCGGTAGGTGCTGGCGCGACACATGTGCGTGTCGGCTCCGGGTTGCTCGGTAACCGGGCCCTGCGCCCCTAACCTCATTGAACAAGGGGAATTGCTTCTCTAGTGGCTGTGCAGACGCACTCCGGAAGGCAGGCTTCAATGGCCGGCGCGATGCGCAAGATGGGCGTCTATCTCGGGCTGGTCGAGGACGACGAGCGCGACGAGTACTACGACGACCACGTCGAGGAGGAGCGCCGCTACGAGCGCCCGCAGCCGGCCACGCGACAGCCGATGGAGCCGGTCGCGCGCACGGATGTGCGGGTTCCGCAGCGCCGGATCCCGGCCCCTGCCGCCGCGCCGACTCCGGCACCGTCGCCGGTCGTCGCGGACCCGTACCGCATCATCACGCTGCACCCGCGGACGTACAACGAGGCCCGCCAGATCGGCGAGGAGTTTCGTCAGGGCGTTCCGGTCATCATGAATCTCACGGAGATGGACGACACGGACGCGAAGCGCCTCGTGGACTTCGCCGCGGGACTCGTGTTCGGGTGCCACGGGGCCATCGAACGGGTGACGCAGAAAGTGTTTCTGCTCTCTCCCGCGAACGTCGATGTGAGTGCCGAGGACAAGGCCCGCATCGCTTCCGGTGGCTTCTTCAACCAGAGCTGAGTGGCGTCCGATAAGGTCGCCCTCGTTACTCTGCGTAAGAATCTTCGAAGGGGCGGTGACCTGCGGTGAGTCCAGTGGCGCAGGTCGTGTACTTCGTCCTGTTTGCTTTTCTCATCCTTCTGGTCGCACGCCTGGTGATGGAGTACGTCTTCCTCTTCGCCAGGTCGTACGAACCGAAGGGCGCAGTGGTGGTGGTGCTCGAGGTGATTTACTCCGTGACCGATCCGCCGCTGAAGTTCTTGAGGCGGTTCATTCCGCCGTTACGTTTGGGAGGGGTGTCACTTGACCTATCCTTCCTTGTGTTATTTGTCATCGTCACCATCGGGCTGTCACTCGTGCAGCAAGCGTGACGCGGTACGGTCTATCCCGAACGTCGACGATCACTCTGAGGTGACAGGATGCCGCTGACCCCCGAGGACGTGCGGAACAAGCAGTTCACGACCGTCCGTCTGCGCGAGGGCTACGACGAGGATGAGGTTGACGCCTTCCTCGACGAGGTCGAGACCGAGCTTCGACGCTTGATCCGGGAGAACGACGAGCTACGAGCCAAGCTCGCCGCCGCCACCCGGGCCGCGTCGGCGGCACCGGCCGCTTCCACGACCGCGCCCCAGCCCGTCGTCAAGGCGCCGGAGCCCGCGCCCGAGCCCCCGAAGCCCGCTCCCGCTCCGCCGCCCCCGCCGGCGCCGGCCGCCGAGGCCAGCTCCTCGGACAGCGCGGCGCGCGTGCTGGCCCTGGCTCAGCAGACCGCTGACCAGGCCATCGCGGAGGCCCGGACGGAGGCGAACAAGATCGTCGGTGACGCGCGGCAGCGCGCGGAGGCCATCGAGCGCGAGGCGCGCTCCAAGGCCGACGCCCTGGAGCGTGACGCCCAGGACAAGCACCGTTCGATCATCGGCGTCCTGGAGACGCAGCGCACTGCGCTGGAGACCCAGCTCGACCAGCTCCGTCAGTTCGAGCGCGAGTACCGCAGCCGCCTCAAGAGCTTCCTCGAGGGGCAGCTCCGGCAGCTGGAGAACAGCGCCGAGGGCGAGAACCTCTCGAACGGCCCCCGATCGGCGGCCGCCCGGCCCGCGGCGACCACGCCGCGTCAGCCGATGCGCGGTTTCCTGATCGACGAGGACGAGGGCTGATCACCCCCGTACGACCTCGCTAGTCGACGTCGAAGGAGCCCGGCCCACCAGGGCCGGGCTCCTTCGCGTCTGCGCTCGTCCGCTCCGGCATCACCCGCGGGATGACGTCCCGGGCGCCCGGGGTGTCAGCCGGCACGAGGGCTGACAGGCACCCCGTGCGGGACGTCATCCCGCGGGGTCAGGCCTTGGCGATCCGGAAGGTCAGGCCGAGCTCGGCGTCGGTGCTGGTGACCCCGTCGCCGGACGGGGCCTCGGTCAGCTCGGCGACGGAGGTCGCGAGGACCTCGCCGGCGACCAGGTCCGCGTGCTCGCGCAGGGCCGCGACAGCCTCCTCGCCGGTCGCGTGCCACTCCAGGGCGATCCGGTCGGCGACCTCCAGGCCGGAGGTCTTGCGGGCCTCCTGGATGACGCGGACGGCCTCGCGGGCCAGGCCGGCCCGGCGGAGCTCCGGCGTGATCGTCAGGTCGAGCGCGACGGTCTCGCCCTCGCGGGCCACCGACCAGCCCTCGCGGGGCGTCTCGGTGATGACGACCTCGTCCGCGTCGACGGTGATCTCCTGCCCCTCGACGACGATCGTCGCCGGGCGGCCCGCCCGCAGGTCCGCGGCCAGCGCCACCGGGTCCGCCGCGGCGATCGCGGCCGCGACCGGTTGGGTGCCCTTGCCGAACCGCTTGCCGAGCGCGCGGAAGTTGGCCTTCGCCGAGTAGTCGACGAGGTCGCCGCCGGCGTCCGCGAGCGACTCCAACCGGGTGACGTTCAACTCCTCGGCGATCTGGGTGCGCAGGTCGTCGGAGAGCGTCGACCAGCCGTGCGCGCCCACCAGGGCCCGCGAGAGCGGCTGACGGGTCTTCACCCCGCTGTCGGCCCGCGCCGCGCGCCCGAGCTCGACCAGGCGTCGCGCGAGGGCCACCTGGGCCGCGAGGTCGTCGTCGATCAGCGCGTCGTCGACCACCGGCCACGTCGCGAGGTGCACCGAGTCCGGCAGCTCGGGGCCGGTGACGCGGAACAGGTCCTGCCAGACCCGCTCGGTGATGAACGGGGTGATCGGGGCCATCAGCAGCGTCACGACGTACAGGCACTCGTGCAGGGTCGCGAGCGCGGCCGGGTCGCCCGCCCAGAACCGGCGGCGGTTGCGCCGCACGTACCAGTTCGAGAGGTCGTCGACGTAGGCCGCGAGCAGCCGCCCGGCCTTCTGGGTGTCGAAGTCCTCCAGCGCGGCGTCGACCGCCTGGGCGAGGCGGTGGGCCTCGGAGATCGCCCACCGGTCCAGCGCCGGCCGCTCGGCGACCGGGGGAGCGGGCGTGACGCCCGGCTCGAAGCCCGCCGTGCGGGCGTAGAGCGACTGGAAGGCGACGGTGTTCCAGTACGTCAGCAGCGACTTGCGGACGATCTCCTGCAGGACGTTGTGGCCCACGCGCCGGGCCGACCACGGCGAGCCCGAGCAGGCCATGAACCAGCGCAGGGCGTCCGCGCCGTGCTGGTCCATCAGCGGCATCGGCTCGAGGATGTTGCCGAGGTGCTTGGACATCTTCCGGCCGTCCTCGGCGAGGATGTGCCCGAGGCAGAGCACGTTCTCGTACGAGGACCGGTCGAAGACCAGCGTTCCGACCGCCATCAGCGTGTAGAACCAGCCGCGGGTCTGGTCGATCGCCTCGCAGATGAACTGCGCCGGGTAGGCCTTCTCGAACTCCTCGCGCCCGGTGTGCGGGTAGCCCCACTGCGCGAACGGCATCGAGCCCGAGTCGTACCAGGCGTCGATCACCTCGGGGACGCGGCGGGCCTCCTGCCCGCAGGTCTCGCAGGCGAAGGTCACCTCGTCGATGTACGGCCGGTGCGGGTCGACGTCGGACAGGTCGCGCCCGGCGAGCTCGCCGAGCTGCGCCATCGAGGCGACGGCGCGCAGGTGGCCCTCCTCGCAGCGCCAGATCGGCAGCGGCGTGCCCCAGTAGCGGTTGCGGGACAGGGCCCAGTCGATGTTGTTGTTCAGCCAGTCGCCGTAGCGGCCGTGCTTGATGGTGTCGGGGTACCAGTTCGTCCGCTCGTTCTCGCGGAGCAGTTCGTCCTTCACCTCGGTGGTGCGGATGTACCAGGACGGCTGCGCGTAGTAGATGAGCGCCGTGTGGCAGCGCCAGCAGTGCGGGTACGCGTGCTCGTACGCGACGTGCTGAAACAGCACACCGCGGCTCTGCAGGTCCGTCACCAGGTCCTCGTCGGCCTTCTTGAAGAACTGGCCGCCGACGAGCGGGACGTCCGCCGAGAAGTGCCCGTCGGAGGTGATCGGGTTGACCACCGGCAGCCCGTAGGCCTTGCAGACCCGGAGGTCGTCGGCGCCGAACGCCGGCGCCTGGTGGACCAGGCCGGTGCCGTCCTCGGTGGTGACGTAGTCGTCGAGCACGACGTAGTGGGTGTCGGCGCCGTCCGGGAACGCGATCAGCTCGAAGGGGCGCGTGTAGTGCCAGCGCTCCATCTCGGCGCCGGGGAACGACGCGAGTACCTCGGCGCCCTCGCCGAGGGCATCGGTGACCAGCGGCTCCGCGACGACGACGGGCGTCGAGCCGTCCGCCGGCCGGGCCAGCACGTAGGTGACGTCGGCGCGGGCCGCGACCGCGGTGTTGGACACCAGCGTCCACGGAGTGGTCGTCCAGACCAGGAGGTCCGCGGCGCCGGCGTGCGGGCCGGAGGTCAACGGGAAGCGCACGTAGACCGACGGGTCGACGACGGTCTCGTAGCCCTGCGCCAGTTCGTGGTCGGACAGGCCCGTGCCGCAGCGCGGACAGTACGGCGCGACGCGGTGGTCCTGGACCAGGCGGCCGTCGTCGAAGATCTTCGCCAGGCTCCACCAGACGCTCTCGATGTAGGCGCGGTCCATCGTCCAGTACGCCGAGGACAGGTCGACCCAGTAGCCCATGCGCTCGGTCATCTGCGCGAAGGCGTCGACGTGGCGGTGCACGGACTCGCGGCAGCGCGCGTTGAACTCCGCGACGCCGTAGGCCTCGATGTCGCCCTTGCCCGAGAACCCGAGTTCCTTCTCGACCGCGAGCTCGACCGGGAGGCCGTGGCAGTCCCAGCCCGCCTTGCGGGGGACGTGGTAGCCCTTCATCGTCTTGAAGCGCGGGAAGACGTCCTTGAAGACGCGCGCCTCGACGTGGTGGGTGCCCGGCATGCCGTTGGCGGTCGGCGGGCCCTCGTAGAAGACCCACAGAGGGCCCTCGGCCGTGGCGTCGATGGTGCGCTCGAAGACCTTGGCGTCGGCCCAGAACGCGAGGACCTCGCGTTCGAGCGCGGGCAGGTCCACCTGGGGCGGCACGGCGCGGTACTGGCTCACCGGGAACTTCCTCCGGACGTTGACGATGCGACGCCGGAGGGACGAGCGCCCCGGACGCCGGGGACCCCGCGGTACCACCCTCCTTGGCCGCGGCTGCCTCCCGAAGGAGACGAGCGCGACCCTCTCGTGGGCCTGCACCACCGGGTCTACGCGGCGCGCTGCGGACGCAGAACGCCGTTTCTTCCGGCAACTCCGGGGTGATCTCACGCCCGCGCACACCGTCCGGGCTCGCACCGTCCCCGGATCGCTCATCGGCTGCGTACGGGCGGCGCTGTCCCCATCGACGCCTCGTGCAGACCGCTCAGCCTACCGGCGGACACGACCGGGGGACGCGGCAGACTTCCGGCGTGACCGAGCTGCGGGTGGCGATCCGCGTCCGGCCGGGGTCCTCCCGGGCCGGCGTCGGGGGCACGCACGGGGAGTCGCTGGTCGTGAAGGTCAGCGAGCGGGCCGTCGACGGCCGCGCGACGGAGGCCGCGCTGAGAGCCCTCGCCCGGGCGCTCGGGGTCCCGCGGCGCGAGATTCGCCTGGTCAGCGGCACGACGAGCCGCGACAAGGTCGTCGCCGTCGAGGGCGACGAACAGACCCTGACGGCCGCCCTGGAGCGCCTCCGCGACGCGCCCTGATCTTCGGGGCGGGGGTTCGAACTTCCGGCGTGTCCGGTCGGTACGGTGGGCCCGCACCGTGACGAACCGTCAGCCAACGGTCGGTGATCGCCTGGCTACGGATCGTGTTCACGGCCTGGTGACGGACGAGAAGGGTCCGCAATGGTGAGGAGCGGAGGGCCGGCAACGAAGGCGGCCTCGGCGAAGCGAGCCGCGCCGGCGACGAAGACCCCGGCCGCGAGGAAAGCTGCGCCCGCGAAACAGTCCGCCCCGGTGAAGGCCGCCCCAGTGAAGAAGGCAGCGCCGGCGAAGAAGGCCGCGGCGACGAAGGCGGCGCCGGTGAAGAAGACGGCCGCCACGAAGGCTGCGCCCGCCAAGAAGACGGCCGCCACGAAGGCTGCGCCCGCGACGAAGACCGCCGCGAAGAAGACCGCCGCGAAGAAGGCCCCCGCGAAAACGGCGACTCCGATCGCGAAGAAGACCGCGGCCAAGAAATCGGCGCCCGCGAAAAAGGCGGCGCCCGCGAAAAAGGCGGCGCCGGCGGTGAAGAAGGCGACGGCCAAGAAGGCCCCGGTGAAAAAGCCGGCCCCGGTGAAAAAGGCCGCGCCCGCCAAGAAGACCGTGGTGAAGAAGGCGGCTCCGGCGAAGAAGGCGGCTCCGGCGAAGAAGGCGCCGGAGCAGAAGACCGGCACGCTCGCTCGCGCGGCGACCCTGGCCCGGCGGGCGACGGCTCCCGCGCGCAAGGCCGCGGCGATCGCCCGGCAGGTCGCCGCTCCCGCCGCGACGAATCCCGCCCCGGTGCAGGAGGCGCAGACCGCTCCGGCCCCCGCGAAGGCTCCCGCGAAGGTTCCCGCGAAGACCCCCGCCGCGAAGAAGCAGCCGACCGGCAAGCTCGCGGTCCGGGAGGGGGAGTCGGCCTGGACGACGGAGGAGCTCAAGGAGGTCCGGACCGAGCTCGGGAAGGACGTCGACCGGCTCCGGGCCGAGATCGCCGTCGCCCACGCGGACCGGGAGGCGCTGCTGCGGGACTACGGCGACGGCTCCGGGGAAGACCAGGCGGATGCCGGCACCAAGACGCTCGAGCGCGAGCAGGAGATGTCGCTGGTCAACAACGCCCTCGACATGCTCCAGCAGGACGAGCGGGCCCTCGCGCGCCTCGACGACGGCACCTACGGCCAGTGCGAGTCCTGCGGCGACCCCATCGGGAAGGCGCGTCTCCAGGCGTTCCCGCGGGCGACGCTCTGCGTCGCCTGCAAACAGCGGGCCGAGCGCCGGTACTGACCGCGGCGCGCGCCCCCGTCTAGCGGTTGCTCTTCGTGATCATGAACGGCGGATGAACGGCGGGGCTCCGCGCTCCGGACGGCTGAGCGTCGCCTTACCGAAACGTGAGGATTCGGACATTTCGGGCCAGGTGCTCCGCGTGAGACTCTGCTGCGATGTCCGAGACGGCGCTTGATCCCGGCCCGGTCCGGGACCTCCTGGCGCCGTCACCGAGAGTCACCGAACCGGCGGCGCCGCCGGCCCGGGCCCGGCACGCGGCTCCGGTCTACATCCCGCCCGCGGCGATCCGTCGGAGCCGCCTCGCGCTCTTCGGCGGGGTCGCGGCGCTCGTGTACCTGTTCGACCTCGTCACGAAGATCGCGATCGTCGCGTTCCTGACCGAGGACGACCCGGTGCCGATCGGCGGCACCGGCGTCTCCCTGCGGCTGATCCGCAACCCGGGCGCCGCGTTCGGGGTCGGGGTCGACCTCACCGTGCTGTTCACGGTCATCACCGGCTGCGTCGTCGCGGCCGTCCTGACCAGCTCCCGGCGGCTCGGCAGCACGCCGTGGGCGCTCACGCTCGGGCTCCTCCTCGGCGGCGCGCTCGGCAACCTCACCGACCGAATCGCGCGGTCACCGGGGTTCCTGTCCGGGCACGTCGTCGACTTCGTCGAGATCCCGGGCTGGCCGATCTTCAACGTCGCGGATTTCTCGATCTGCGTCGCCGGCGGCCTGATGGTCGCGCTCGCCTGCCGCAACGTCCCGCTCGACGGCCGGCGCTGCCGCCGGTACTGAACCGGTCCGCGGACCGGGCCGGGCGGTAGACCACACTGAGCCCCGTGAGTTCCGACCTGCGCGCGCTGCCGGTGCCCGACGGCCTGGCCGGGGAGCGGGTCGACGCGGGGCTCGCGCGGCTGTTCGGGCTGTCCCGGACGCGGGTGGCCGAGCTCGCGGCCGCGGGGTGCGTCCGGATGGACGGCGCGACCGCGGGGAAGAGCGACCGCCTGGTGGCGGGCGCGTGGCTGGAGGTCGAGCTCCCCGCCGTCGAACCGGCCGGGGTGGAGATCGTCGCCGAGCCGGTGCCCGGCATGAAGGTCGTCCACGACGACGAGCACCTGGTCGTCGTCGACAAGCCCGTCGGCGTGGCGGCGCACCCGAGCCCGGGCTGGACCGGCCCGACCGTCATCGGAGGCCTGGCCGCCGCGGGCTTCCGGATCTCGACGTCCGGCGCCGCGGAGCGCGCCGGCATCGTCCACCGACTCGACGTCGGCACCAGCGGCCTGATGGTCGTGGCGAAGTCGGAGCGGGCGTACACGCTGCTCAAGCGCGCGTTCAAGGAGCGGACGGTCGAGAAGATCTACCACGCGCTGGTGCAGGGTCACTTCGACCCGACGCGGGGCACCGTGGACGCGCCGATCGGGCGCCATCCGGTGCACGACTGGAAGTGGGCGGTGATCGCCGAGGACGCCGGCGGCAAGGCGAGCGTCACGCACTACGACACGCTCGAGGCGTTCCGCGCCGCCAGCCTGCTGACCATCAAGCTCGAGACGGGCCGGACCCATCAGATCCGCGTGCACATGTCCGCGCTGCGCCACCCGTGCGCGGGCGACCTGACCTACGGCGCCGACCCGACGCTCGCCGAGCGGCTGGGTCTGGAGCGACAGTGGTTGCACGCGGTGTCGCTGGGGTTCGAACACCCCGACACCGGCGAGTGGGTCGCGTTCTCGAGCGACTATCCAGCCGATCTCGCGCGCGCCTTGCGGGTTGTCTCGGAAGGCTGACCACACACTGAGACTGCCGAGCGTTTCGTCGGTGGCGCGGCCTAGGCTGCGAGCAGCGCGCAAGGGGAGGTAGTTCGGTGAGTTCGGCAGGCATGAACGACTCGTTCGTCCACCTGCACGTCCACACCGAGTACTCGATGCTCGACGGCGCGGCGCGCCTGGACGATCTCTTCCGCGGCTGCAACGAGATGGGCATGCCCGCCCTCGCGATGACCGACCACGGCAACGTGTTCGGCGCCTACGACTTCGTGAACAAGGCGAACGCGGCGGGTGTCAAGCCGATCGTCGGCATGGAGGCGTACCTGGCGCCGGGCACGCACCGGTCCGACCGCACCCGCGTCCGGTGGGCCGACGGCGGCGAGGACGACGTGTCCGGGTCCGGCTCGTACACGCACATGACGCTGCTGGCGACCGACAACGACTCGATGCACAACCTGTTCCGCATCTCGTCGCTGGCGAGCTTGGAAGGATTCTTCTACAAGCCGCGCGCGGACCGCGAACTGCTGCACCGCTACGGCAAGGGCCTGATCGCGACGACGGGCTGCCCGTCGGGCGAGATCCAGACCTGGTTGCGCATCGGCGACTACGAGAAGGCGCGCGCGTCGGCCGGAGAGTTCCAGGACATCTTCGGCAAGGAGAACTTCTTCTGCGAGCTGATGGACCACGGCATCGGCATCGAGAAGCGCGCGCACGACGGGCTGATGCGCCTGGCCAAGGACCTCAACCTGCCGCTGGTCGCGACCAACGACCTGCACTACGCCGCGGCCGAGGACGCGTCCGCGCACGAGGTGCTGCTGTGCGTGCAGTCCGGCAAGACGCTCGCGGACCCGAACCGGTTCAAGTTCGACGCGACGGACTTCTACCTCAAGAGCCCGGCGGAGATGCGCGAGCTCTGGCAGGGCCGCTACGGCCTGCGTGAGGCCTGCGACAACACGCTGCTCATCGCCGAGCGCTGCTCGATGTCGTTCTCCTCGCGCAACCTCATGCCGCGGTTCCCGGTGCCCGAGGGGGAGACCGAGGAGACCTGGCTGCGCAAGGAGGTCGAGCGCGGCCTCGCCCAGCGCTTCGGTGGGAACGTCCCGCAGACGCACATCGATCAGGCGGCCTACGAGGTCGACATGATCATTCAGATGGGGTTCCCGGGGTACTTCCTCGTCACCGCGGACCTCGTCCAGTACGCGAAGGACAACGGCATCCGCGTCGGCCCGGGCCGTGGGTCGGCGGCCGGTGCGCTGATCGCCTACGCGCTGGGCATCACCGAGCTCGACCCGCTCGCGCACGGCCTGATCTTCGAGCGGTTCCTCAATCCCGAGCGTGTGTCGATGCCCGACATCGACATGGACTTCGACGAACGTCGTCGCGCCGACATGATCCGCTACGCCACCGAGAAGTACGGCGAGGAGCGGGTCGCGCAGATCATCACCTACGGCACCATCAAGGCGAAGGCGGCGATCAAGGACGCCTCCCGCGTCCTCGGCTACCCGTTCGCGATGGGCGACCGCATCACCAAGGCGATGCCGCCGGCGGTCATGGGCAAGGACATCCCGCTGTCCGGGATCTTCGACCCCGACCACAAGCGCTACGCCGAGGCCGGCGAGTTCCGCGCGCTGTACGAGTCCGACCCGGACGTGAAGAAGGTCGTCGACACCGCCAAGGGCCTCGAGGGCCTGAAGCGACAGTGGGGCGTGCACGCCGCCGGGGTGATCCTCTCGAGCGAGCCGTTGCTCGACGTCATCCCGATCCAGCGTCGCGAGCAGGACGGCGCGATCATCACGCAGTTCGACATGGGGGCCTGCGAGTCCCTCGGACTGCTGAAGATGGACTTCCTGGGGTTGCGGAACCTCACGGTCCTCGACGACTGCCTGATCAACATCGAGTCCAACCGGGGCGAGAAACTCGTCCTCGAGGACCTGGAACTGACGGACCGTAAGGCGTACGAGCTGCTGGCCCGGGGCGACACCCTCGGCGTCTTCCAGCTCGACGGTGGGCCGATGCGTGCGCTGCTGCGCTCGATGGTTCCCGACAACTTCGAGGACATCTCCGCCGTCCTCGCGCTCTACCGGCCCGGTCCGATGGGCGCGAACGCGCACAACGACTACGCGGACCGCAAGAACGGCCGCAAGCCGGTGGTGCCGATCCACCCCGAGCTCGAGGAACCGCTGGCCGACATCCTGGGCGACACCTACGGGTTGATCGTCTACCAGGAGCAGGTCATGGCGATCGCCCAGAAGCTCGCGGGCTACTCGCTCGGCGCCGCCGACCTGCTGCGGCGCGCGATGGGCAAGAAGAAGAAGGAGATCCTCGACAAGGAGTACATCCCGTTCTCGGACGGGATGAAGCAGAACGGGTACTCCGAGGCGGCGATCAAGACCCTGTGGGACATCCTCGTCCCGTTCTCGGACTACGCGTTCAACAAGGCCCACACCGCCGGCTACGGCCTGGTCTCCTACTGGACCGCCTACCTCAAGGCGAACTACCCGCAGGAGTACATGGCGGCGCTGCTGACCTCGGTCAAGGACGACAAGGACAAGTCGGCCCTGTACCTCAACGAGTGCCGGCGCATGGGCATCAAGGTGCTGCCGCCGGACGTCAACGCCTCGGACGCGAACTTCACCCCGCGCGGTGAGGACATCCGCTTCGGCCTGACCGCGATCCGCAACGTGGGCGCCAACGTCGTGACCGGGATCGTCGAGGCGCGGACCGAGCAGGGCGCGTTCGCCGACTTCGCCGACTTCCTGCGCAAGGTGCCGGCCCACGTCTGCAACAAGAAGACCGTGGAGTCGCTGATCAAGGGTGGCGCGTTCGACTCGCTCGGGCACACCCGGCGCGGCCTGATCCACGCGCACGAGCGTGCGATCGACGCCATCATCGACATCAAGCGCAACGAGGCCATCGGGCAGGACTCGCTGTTCGGCGCGTTCGACGACGACGGCGACGCCACCGACACCTCGTTCGACATCGAGATCCCGACCGGGGAGTGGGACAAACCCGCGCTGCTCGCCTACGAGCGCGAGATGCTCGGCCTCTACGTCTCCGACCACCCGCTGCTCGGCATCGAGAACGTCCTCGCCGCCGCGGCCGACTGCGCGATCACCACGCTGACCTCGAGCGAGGACCGCGCCGACGGGTCGATCGTCACGATCGCGGGACTGATCACGGGCCTGGCGCGCAAGGTCACGAAGAAGGGCGACACCTGGGCGATCGCCACGGTCGAGGACCTCGGCGGCGCCATCGAGTGCATGTTCTTCCCGGGCTCGTACCAGCAGTTCGGCACGGTGCTCGCGACGGACACCGTCGTCGCGGTCAAGGGCCGCCTGCGCCGCAACGAGGACGAGATCTCGTTGATGGCCTCGGACCTGCAGATCCTCGACACGACGAAGTCCTCGAGCGGGCCGGTCGTGGTCCGGCTGCCGGCGATGCGCTGCACGCCGCCGCTGGTCGAGCGGCTGAAGTCGGTCCTGGCGGACCACCCGGGCCAGAGCGAGGTGCACCTGCAACTCGACTCCCGGGCGCGGACGATCGTCATGCGGCTGGAGCGGGGCCCGTTCGTCGCCCCGTCCCCGGCGCTCTTCGGCGACCTCAAGGCCTTGCTCGGCCCGTCGTGCCTGGGTTGACCCCGGTGAGTTCACTCAGGGTGCCGAGGTAGCGTCGCTCAGTGACCAGCCGGACCGTGACCGCGAGAAGACTTCGCGGCCCGGCGACCTGGTGGTGTCTCGCCGGCGCCCTGCTCGCCTCGGTCGGCTTCGCCGTCGGCGCCTGGACGGCCGGCCGCCTGGCCGAACGGCCCTCGGGGACCCTGATCGTGCTGCTGGCCGTCTGCCTGATCGGGGCGGGCGTGCTGGACATGATCGGGCGCGCGGTGTGGTCGACGATCGTCGACCGCGCGGAGGGGCGGCTGCGCGCGGACCTGCTCGCCGCGGCGCTGCACCAACCCCTGCCGGCGCTCTCGGAACAGGCGGTCGGGGAGGTCCTCGACCGCGTCGACGACGACACGCACCAGCTCGGTGAGCTCCTGCGCGAGGTCGGCTGGGAGGCGGGCCGGACGCTGCTCGCGGCGATCCCGATGTGGGTGGTCGCCGGTCTGACGTGGTGGCCGGCGTGGTTCCTGTTCCCGGTGGTCGGCCTGCTCGCGGCCGCGGTGGTCCGGCCGCTGACCGAGGCCGTCACGCGCGCCAAGGTCGCGGAGGAGATCGCCTGGACCGACCACGCGGCGGTGCTGGAGGAGGCCGTCGCGGCGCGGGACGACCTGCGCGCGAGTCGGGGCCAGGCCTTCGTGCTGCGGCGTTGCGCCGAGGCGTCCGCGGTCGTGCACCGGCGGGTCCGCACGACGGTGCGCGCGGCCTCGCGTCTGGGCCGGCGGGCCGGGATCGTGCTGCACGTCGTGCTCGCGGGCATCGCGGTCAGCGGCATCCTGCTCGTCGCAGCAGGCCGGCTCTCGACCGCCGCGCTCGTCACGCTGTACCTGGTCAGCATCTCGTTCGTCGGGCAGGTCGACGTGATCTGCCGCTACCTGCCGGACCTGCAAGCGGGCCTGGGTGCGCTGCGGCGGATCCGGACCCTGCTGGAGGCCGACAGCGAGCCCACCGGCGGGGCGCCGGTGCCGGCCGGGCCGCTGGACGTCCGGATCGAGCGGTTGCACTTCGCGTACCCGCAGGGCACGTTCGCGCTCTCCGACGTCAGCCTGGCGATCCCGGCGGGCCAGACGCTCGCGCTCGTCGGCCGGACCGGGTCGGGCAAGTCGACGCTCGCGGCGCTGCTGTCGCGCGCCATCGACCCGCCGCCGGGGTCGGTGTTCCTCGGCGGCGTCGACGTGCGGGACCTGAACCTCGACGACCTGCGGCGGACCGTGGGCGTCGTCGGGCAGCGCACGGAGATCCTGGTCGGGACGCTGGCCGAGAACATCGCGCTGTTCGCCGATGTCCCGCGCCCGGTCATCGAGCGCGCGGTCGAGGAGCTCGGCCTCACCGCCTGGGTGGCCGGGCTGCCCGAGGGCCTGGACACCCAGCTCGGGCCGGACGGCACGACGCTGTCCGCGGGCGAGGAGCAGCTGGTCGCGTTCGCGCGGCTGCTGGTCCGGGACGTCCGCGTCGTCGTGCTCGACGAGGCCACCGCGCGCATGGACCGGCACACCGAGGCCCGGGTCGTCGCCGCGACCGCGCGACTGCTGGCCGGGCGGACGGGCATCCTCATCGCCCACCGGATGTCGACGACCACGCGCGCGGAGGCCGTCGCGGTGCTCGACGGCGGTCGCGTCGTCGCGCACGGCCCGCGCGTCGAGCTCGCCCGTACCCCGGGGCCGTACCGCGACCTGCTGCGCGCTGCGGGCGACGACGGCGAGGCCACGGTCCGCGGCCCGGCGCCCCGGTTCGCGGTGCCGACGCAGCGGCTGCCCGCGGCCCGGGCCTCGCGGGCGACGATCCCGGGCCCGCGCCGGACGGCGGAGGCCCCGCCGGAATGGGACCCCGGGACCGGGCCGGGTCTCGCCCGGTCGATCGTCAGCGCGCTGCGCATCCACCCGCGGTGGGGAATCGCGGGGGCGGTGCTGTTCCTGCTGTCGTCCGTCGTCGGGCCCTACGGCGTCGTCACCGGTCTGGTGTGGGGGAAGGTCGTCGCGAGCCTCGTCGCGGGCGGCGAGGTCGGGGCGACGACGCTCGCGTTCGCGGGCAGCCTGATCGCGGGCCCGGTCCTCGTGTTCGCCGCGATGCCGCTGTACATGCGCTGGTGGTGGGCCGTGCACCTGCGGGTGCGGCTCGCCGTGCTGCGCGGGCAGACGTTGCCGCGGCGGTTGCCGCCCACGCCACCGGGCGAGGTCGTCGCGCGGGCGATGGACGCCGACCGCTTCGTGCAGTACGCCGACCGTTGGGTGGACTTCGTCAACGGCGTCCTCGTCGTCCTGCTGACGGTCCTGCTCGCGCAGAGCCTGCTCGCGGGTGGGTTGCTGCTGGCGGTGACGGTCCTGACCGCGCTCACGGCGCTGGTGGGTGCGCCGATCGCGGGCCGGTCGGCCGCGCGGGCGTCGGAGACCCGGGCGCAGTTCGGGCGGTCGCTGGTGTCGACGCTGGACGCCGCGCGGACCGTGAAGCTCGCGGCCGCGACGCCGCAGCTGCACCGCCACCTGCTCGGCGTCGACTCGCCCCGCGTCGGCGCGGCGATCCGCGAGCACCGGGTGCGGGCGGTGCTCGACTCCGTGCCGCCGCTGCTCGTGCAGTGCGGGATGGTCCTGTGCTGGCTGATCTACCTGACCGGCGGCTGGGGCCTCGCGACCGCGCTGCTGGTGACGACCGCGCTGGAGGGCTTCGACTTCTTCGGGCGGGTGACGGCTGCGGTGGTGACCGAGGCGCCGGGGGTCCGGGCGTGGAAGGACGCGACGAGCCGCCTCGCCGCCGGCGCCAACCTGATGACGCAGCCGGACGGGGTCGATCTCGTGCACGGCCGGGCGCCGGCCCCGGACGCGCCGCCGCGGGTGCCGTTGTCCCGGCTCGACCTCGACGACCTGACCGTCGTCCACCCGGACGGGACGGTCGGGGTGGCGCACGTGAACCTGACCGTCTCGCGGGGCCAGCTCGTCCTGGTCGTGGGGTCGGTGGGCTCAGGGAAGTCCAGCCTGCTCGCAGCGCTCGCGGGGCTGGCGCACTACCAGGGCGGGGTGCGGTGGAACGGGGTGGAGGTCTCCGACCCTGAACTGTTTCTGAGGCCTAGTCAGGTGTCGTACGTGGCGCAGGTCCCGCGCGTGCTGTCGGGGACGTTCGCCGACAACGTCCGACTCGACCACGCCGGCCACAGCGTCGAGTCCGCGGTCGAGGACTCGCGCCTCGCGCTCGACGTCTCCGCGGCCGGGGGACTGCAGGCGCTCGTGGGGCACCGCGGCGTCCGCCTCTCCGGCGGCCAGGCCCAGCGCGTCGCCTTCGCCCGGGCGCTGGCCGCCAACGCTGAGCTCGTCGTCGCCGACGACGTCTCCAGCGCCCTCGACGCCCGTACCGAACTCGAGCTCTGGCGGGCCCTGCGGATGCGCGGCTCCACCGTCGTCGCCGCGACCTCCAAGGCCGCCGCGCTGGCCCAGGCCGACCTCGTCGTCGTCCTCCACGCCGGCAGCGTCGTCGCCGTCGGGACCTGGGACACCCTCGCCCCCGACTGGGCCCACCTCGCCGGCTGATCCCCCGTTACGTCAGCGGGATCGCGCGCAATAGCGCTCGTTCTCGCTGACGTTACGGCTGCAGTGGAGATGACATCTCGAGTGCAGGCGAGGACCCTGGCGACCGCGTCAGTCGGTGGCGTCGGGAGGGCGTCCGAACCAACCCGGGCCCTCGTTGTGCAGAGTGAATTCGCGGTACACGACCTGACTGTGCTCGGTCCGCTTCGGCGGTAGACCCACATCGACCGAGCCGGACATCGGCAGCGGCACGTACGTCGCCATCCCACGTATCGTCCGAGGAATCGCGCGCTATGACGCGCCATTCCCCGGACGATGCGACTGCAGTGGAGATGTCATCTCCAGTGCAGGCGAGGTCGGGGTCTCGCCGTGCTCGAGCTGAGGCAGGATCCGGTCGAGCCAGCGGGGGCACCACCAGTTCGCGCGGCCGGCGAGCTTCATGAAGGCGGGGACGAGGCACGCCCGCATGATCGTGGCGTCGATGAGGACGGCGGCGGCGAGGCCGAAGCCGAGTTGCTTGATCTCCGGAGCGGGGCAGATCATGAAGGCGCCGAAGATCGCGATCATGATCAGCGCGGCGGAGGTGATGACGCCGCCGGTCTTGGCGAGGCCCGCGGCGATGGCTTCGGTGTTGCTGCCGGTGCGGAGGTACTCCTCGCGGATGCGGGTGACGAGGAAGACCTCGTAGTCCATGGAGAGGCCGAACAGGATCACGAACAACGTGAGCGGCAGCCAGGCCTGCAGGTAGCCGGGGGAGGAGAAGTCGAGCAGGCTCTCGCCGTTGCCCTCCTGGAAGACCCACACGGTCAGGCCCATCGCGGCGGCGATGGACAGCAGGTTCATGATCACGGCCTTGAGCGCGAGCACCGGGCTGCGGAGCATGACGAGGAGCAGCAGGAAGCACAGCGCGAGGGTCGCGATGACGATCGGCGGGGTCTTGTCGAGCACCTGGTCCGCGTAGTCGATGCTGCGCGCGGTGGTGCCACCCACGTCGGCGTCGGCGGCGGAGCCGAGTTCGGCATCGAGGCGGGTGCGCGCGGACTTCACGACGTCCTCGGCGTCCTTCGAGTCGTCCGGGACCGTCAGGTTGCCGGTGACGAGGAACGAGTCCGTGCTGAGCTCCTGCACGGCGACTCCGGTGAGCCGCGGGTCCTCGGCGAGCACACGCTGGGCGGTCGCGGCCGCGGCGCTGTTCCCGGTCACGGCCACCTCGACCCGGCCGAGCGTGATGCCGGGGAACGCGGACGACAGCGTCGTCAGCGTCCGCACCGACGGCTCGTCCTCGTACGCCCGCACGTTCAGGTCGATGCCCTGCTTGACGTCGATCAGGGGCGCCGCGGCGCAGATCAGCACGCACGTGCCGACGGTCAGCACGGCCGCCGGCCACTTCATCACCCAGCGCGCGAGTCGCCCCCATCGGTCGGACGCGCCGCCGGCGTCGAAGCCGCGCTCCCGCATTCGCTTCAGACGGACCGTCAGGGCGCGATCGCCCATCGCCGCCAGCAGCGCGGGCAGCAGGATCAGCGCCATCGCGACCGAACCCGCCACACCGAGCAGACCGGCGAGCGCGTACTTGCTCAACGTCGGCACGTCGATCAGTGCCATCGGCAGCAACGCGACCATGACGGTCAACCCGGAGAACGCGACGGTCCGGCCCGCCGTGGCCATGGTCGTCGCGAGCGCGGTCTCGGCGTCGGCGCGCGTGCGCTCCTCGCGGTAGCGGCGCACGATCAGCAGCGCGTAGTCGATGCCGACCGCGATGCCGAGCATCACGACACCGTTCTCGGCGAAGATGTCGAACTCGGTCCAGAAGCTCGCCGCGCCGAGGATCCCCAGCGCGACCACCGCCCCGGCTAGACCGGTCAGCACCGGCAGCCCGGCCGCCAGGATCGACCCCAGCGTCAGGAACAGGATCAGCATCGCCAGCGGCAGGCCGATCGCCTCCGCCATCGCGAGCCCCTCCTCCTCGGAGTGGAGGAGGTCGACGAAGAACGGGCTCTCGCCCGACAACCCGATCTCGATGTCGGGACCGCCGAGCGGTGAGGAGTCCAGCTCCTCCAGGTCGTGCTTGAGCTCCTTGGCCGTCTTCTGCCGGTCACCGGCGTCGCCGGACAGCAGCACCGTGCGGTACTCGACCCGGCCGTCGTCCGAGACGCGGCCGCCGAGATCGGCCGGCGGCACGTCGACCACGCCGTCGTTCCCCCGGACCACGGCCAGCGCGGCGTCCATCGCCCGGGTGAACGTCGGGTCGGTCGACGTGCGCCCCGTCGAGGACAGCACCAGCAGGACCGCCTCCTGCGCCCCCAGCGCCTGCTCGACCGCCGCCGTGGCCCGCGCGGACTCCGACCCGGGGGTGTCGTAGCCGATGCCGAGCACCCGCGCGAGGAACACCGGCGTCAGCGCGGCGAAGGCCACCACCGCGACGAGCGCCGCCGTGAGCACCCGGCGTGGCCGGCGGGCGACGAACCCGCCCCAGTTCCGGAGCGCCTCCCGACGCGGCGCCGGGGCCGGTGGCGCGGGCGCAGCTGCGGGCGGCCCGGGGTCCGCGGTGATCGCCATGGCCGCTCTCGGCCTCCTCGCCGTGGGGACCCACGTCGTCGTGGGCTGCGGAAATCTGTAGCACGGCGTCTCACAATCCCTCCACAACCCGCGCACAGGCGTTCGGCAAAGGGCCGGTACAGGGCGTCCAGACAGGCGTTCCAGCCCCGGACGGACGCGGGGGAATCGCGAACCCCACCACCGGCTGCGAGATACTGAGCACGTGGGGACCCGGGCGAAACCGTCACCGCGCCCGGAGGAGGGCGCCGGGCCGCGCCTGCTCGCCCAGCTCCGGCCGGCCGCGCTGGCGTTCCTCGTCCCGCTGCTCGCGGCGCCCTACATCGGCATCGTCTGGGAGTGGATCGCCCCGAAGCCGACCTACATCAACCTCAGCGGCGAGGTGTACCTCAACAACCAGGACACCTCCGAGTTCATCGCCGCCGACGGCTGGTTCCTGATCCTCGGCCTGCTGCTCGGCATCGTGACCGGTGCGCTCGGCTACTGGCGCCGCCGCGGGGACCTCACCCTGATCGTCGCGCTGACCGGATCCTCGATCCTCGCCTCGTTGATCGCCCGGGAGGTCGGGGAGGCCTTCGGGCCGGCCCCGATCCAGCAGACCGCCCTCACCCTCACCGACGGGCAGACCATCTCCGGCTCGTTGGAGCTCGCCTCCGACGGGATCCTGTTCGCCTGGGGCGTCGGGATCCTGCTCACGTACCTGTCGCTGATCGTCGGGCTCGAGCGCGGCGCGACCGAGGACGGGACCGATGACGAGGCCGACGCGCCTCCCGCGGGGAGCGACGTCGACACCGACGAGCTGGCCGAGGCCTCAGTTGGGGCTCGGGGCCTCGCGGGCGAGGTCGGCGCCGGGCAGCGACGGCAGGTGGGCGAGCATGACCCGCTCCCGGCGGAGCAGCGCGACCTCGGCTCGTAGCCGGGCGGCGGCGTCCGGCGCCTCCAGCAGAACCTGCTTGTCCGAGCGGTCCAGCACCATCGCCGCGGCCACCAGGTAGGAGAGCACGATCGGGTCGGGGGGCAGCGGTCCGCGCACGCGCGGCGCCTGGCCCTGCAGTGTGAGCAACTGGTCCCGGTAGGCCGCGAAGTGCCCCGCGACGGACCGGGCCAGCACCTCGGCGGAGGAGTCGCCGGCCTCCTCGGGGAGATACTCGACCTCGCCGGTCAGGTACGGCGCCGCGTGCTCGTCCACCTTGAGCAGCCGGAACCGGCGCGTGCCGGTCGTCACGAGGTCGAACCGGCCGTCGGCGAGGGCATCCACGCGGCGGATCTGGGCCACGCAGCCGATCTCGTGGAGCTCGGCGACGCCGTCCGCCCCGACCTCCCGGCCCGAGCGGATCGCGATCACGCCGAACTCCGGCGCCCCCGCCTCGGGCAGCTCGCCGTCCAGGCCACCGGTCAGGGCCGCGACCAGGACCCGGTAGCGCTCCTCGAAGATGTGCAGCGGCAGCAGCAGACCCGGGTAGAGCACCGTCCCCAGCGGGAACAGCGGCAGCCGAGCCGTCCGGGGAGCCGTCACGCGCGCAGCCTATTGCGCGCCGCCGGTCCGGGGCGGGGCGCACGGCGGACGGGGGTCCGCGCTGCGGCGACTAGACTTCAGAGGTGCTTTCCGTCCTTGACCTGCGTGGATCTGCGCTGACGCCGGCGGCGTTGCGGAGCGTGCTGCCCCGCGCCGCGGCCGACGTCGCGGCGACGCTGGACGCCGTGCGCCCGATCTGCGACGAGGTGCGCGACCGGGGGAGCGCGGCCCTGCTCGACTTCGCCGAGCGCTTCGACGGCGTCCGCCCGGCCGCGATCCGGGTTCCCGCCGAGGTGCTGGACAAGGCCCTGATCGACCTCGACCCGGCGGTCCGGGCCGCGCTGGAGGAGGCTGCCCGACGCGCTCGCCTCGTGCACTCGGCCCAGAAGCACCCCGACGCGGTCGTCCAGGTCAGCCCCGGCGGCACGGTCACCGAGCGCTGGATCCCGGTCCGGCGCGTGGGCCTGTACGTCCCCGGCGGTGTCGTCGCCTATCCGTCCAGCGTCGTGATGAACGTCGTCCCGGCGCAGGTGGCCGGCGTCTCCTCGATCGCGGTCACGTCCCCGCCGCAGCGGGACAACGACGGTTGGCCGCACCCGGTCGTGCTCGCCGCGTGCGCGCTGCTCGGCGTCGACGAGGTCTACGCGGTCGGCGGCGCCCAGGCGATCGCGATGTTCGCCCACGGCACCGAGGACTGCGCCCCCGCCGACCTGGTCACCGGCCCCGGCAACGTCTACGTCGCCGCCGCCAAGCGGCTGCTCAAGGGCATCATCGGCATCGACGCCGAAGCCGGCCCCACCGAGATCGGCATCCTCGCCGACGCCACCGCCGACCCCGTCCACGTCGCGGCCGACCTGATCTCCCAGGCCGAGCACGACGAGAACGCTTCCTGCCTGCTGATCACCGACGCCCCGGCGCTGGTCGAGCAGGTCCAGGCCGAGGTCGAGCGTCAGCGCGGCGTCTCGCTCAACCAGAAGCAGGTCGACGCGGCGCTCGCGAACCAGTCGGCGATCGTGCTCGTGGACGACCTGGAGGCCGGCCTCACCGTCGTCGACGAGTGGGCCGCCGAGCACCTGGAGATCCTCACCGCGGACGCGTCGGCCCTGGCGCGCCGGGTCCGGAACGCGGGCGCGATCTTCGTCGGCCCGTACGCGCCGGTCAGCCTCGGCGACTACCTCGCCGGCTCCAACCACGTCCTGCCGACGGGCGGCACCGCGCGGCACACCGGCGGTCTGAGCGTCCACTCGTTCCTGCGCAGCGTCCACGTCGTCGAGTACGACCGCGCGGCGCTCGCGGAGGTCGCCGGGCACATCGACGCGCTCGGCGGGGCGGAGAACCTGCTCGCCCACGTCAACGCGGTCCGGGTGCGCGTGCCCTCGGAGCAGAGCCCGCGGGAAGACCGGGACCAGGACTGATGGACACCTTCCTCCCGCTGCGCGACGACCTGCGCGGCCGGTCGGCCTACGGTGCGCCGCAACTGGACGTGCCCGTCCGGCTCAACACCAACGAGAACCCGTACGGGCCCTCGCCGGCGCTGGCCGCCGACCTCGCCGCCGCCGTGGCGCTCGCCGCGTCCGAGCTCAACCGCTATCCGGACCGGGACGCGACCGCGCTGCGCGCCGACCTCGCGGCCTACCTCGGGCACAACCTGACCCCCAATCAGATCTGGGCCGCCAACGGGTCGAACGAGGTTCTGCAGCAGCTGTTGATGGCCTTCGGCGGCGCCGGCCGCAAGGCGATGGGCTTCGAGCCTTCGTACTCGATGCACCGTTTGATCTCGCTCGCCACGCAGACCGACTGGGTCGAGGGGTACCGCGAGAACGACTTCAACCTCGACCCCGAGCGGGTCGTGGCCGACGTCTCGACGGCCCAGCCCGACGTGGTCTTCCTGACCTCGCCGAACAACCCGACCGGCACCGCGCTCGACCTGTCGGTGATCGAGGCGGTCTACGAGGCGGCGACCGGGATCGTCGTCGTCGACGAGGCCTACGCCGAGTTCGCGCGCGACGGCGTCCCCAGCGCGCTCACGCTGCTGCCGGGCCGCCCGCGGCTGGTCGTCACCCGCACGATGAGCAAGGCGTTCTCGATGGCCGGCCTGCGCCTGGGGTACCTCGCCGCCGACCCGGAGCTCGTCGACTGCCTGCTGCTGGTCCGCCTGCCGTACCACCTCTCCGAGCTCACGCAGGCCGCCGCACGCGTCGCGCTCAAGCACGCCCCGGACCTGCTGAACACCGTCGGCACCCTGCGCGCCGAGCGCGACCGCCTGGTCGCCGAGATCACCGCGCTCGGCTGCCGGGTCGTGCCGTCCGACGCGAACTTCGTGCTGTTCGGCGGGCTCGGGGACCAGACCGTGACCTGGCAGGGCCTGCTCGATCGCGGGGTGCTCATCCGCGACGTCGGGCTGACCGGCTGGCTGCGCGCCACCGCGGGCACACCGGAGGAGAACGACGCGTTCCTGGCCGCGCTGGCCGACGTGCTGAGAGAGCAATTGCTGAGGGAGAGTCAGACATGAGTCGGACGGGACGCGTCGAGCGCGTCACCAAGGAGTCCAACGTCCTCGTCGAGATCGACCTGGACGGCACCGGGCGCACCGAGGTCTCGACCGGCGTCGGGTTCTACGACCACATGCTGTCCCAGCTCGGCCGCCACGGTCTGTTCGACCTCACCGTTCAGACCGAGGGCGACCTGCACATCGACCCGCACCACACCGTCGAGGACACCTCGATCGCGCTCGGCACCGCGTTCCGGCAGGCGCTCGGGGACGCGAAGGGCGTGCGCCGCTTCGCGAACTCGCTGGTACCGCTGGACGAGGCGCTCGCGCGCGTCGCCGTCGACCTCGCCGGCCGTGCGTATCTCGTGCACACCGAGCCCGAGAACCTCGCGCCGATGATCGGCGAGTACGAGACCGCACTGACCCGGCACATCTGGGAGTCGTTCGTGAACTCCGCCCAGATCTGCATGCACATCGACGTGCTGCGCGGCCGCAACGCCCACCACGTCGCCGAGTGCCAGTTCAAGGGCGTGGCCCGGGCCCTGCGTGACGCCGTTGCGTTCGACCCGCGCGAGACCGGTGTGCCCTCCACCAAGGGCACCCTGTCCGCCGACACCCGTTCCTCGTGAGTCCGCGCGTCGTCGTTCTCGACTACGGGTCGGGCAACCTCCGCTCCGCCGAGCGCGCGCTCGAGCGCGCCGGGGCGGACGTCACCGTCACCGCCGACCGGCGGGCGGCCCAGGAGGCCGACGGCCTCGTCGTCCCCGGCGTCGGGGCGTTCGAGGCCTGCATGAAGGGCCTCGAGCAGGTCCACGGGCCCGAGATCATCGGCCGTCGCCTCGCCGGCGGCCGCCCGGTGCTCGGCATCTGCGTCGGTATGCAGATTTTGTTCGAGTACGGCGTCGAGCACGGCGTCACGACCCGCGGCTGCGCCGAGTGGCCCGGCACCGTCGAGCGGCTCCACGCGCCGGTGCTGCCACACATGGGCTGGAACACCGTGAACGCCGCCGAAGGTTCACGCCTGTTCGCGGGGATCGAGGACGAGCGGTTCTACTTCGTCCACTCCTACGCGGCGCGGGCCTGGACCCTCGACGTCACCGGGCCGTTCAAGCCGCCGCAGGTGACGTGGGCCGAGCACGGCGAGCCCTTCGTCGCCGCCGTCGAGAACGAGGCGCTGTCCGCGACCCAGTTCCACCCCGAGAAGTCGGGCGACGCCGGCGCGGCGCTACTGCGGAACTGGCTGAAGACCCTGAACGCTGCCTGAAAAGGGTGACACCCCTTTTTGACAGGGGTGGCGGTGCTGACGGTCCGTCAGTGGCCGTAGACCGGGTCCGGCGGGAACAGGTCGTCGAGCTCGGTGTGGAGGCCCTCGGTGTGGAGGCCCTCGGCGTCGAGGTCCTCGGGGGCGGGGCCGTCGGCGACGTAGCGGTGCCGGCTGCCGATCGGGACGACGAGCGGGCTCCCGGAGACCGGGTCCGGGATGACGCGGGCCTCGAGGCCGAACACGTCGGCGAGCAGCTGCTCGGTGAGCACCTCGCGCGGGGGACCGGCAGCGACGATGGACCCGGCCTTCATCGCGATCAGGTGGTCGGAGTAGCGGGCCGCGAGGTTCAGGTCGTGCAGGACCATGAGCACGGTCCGGCCGGCCTCGCGGTTGAGACGCTCGACGAGGTCGAGGACGTCGACCTGGTGGGCCAGGTCGAGGAAGGTCGTCGGCTCGTCGAGCAGCAGTAGGTCGGTGCCCTGCGCGAGCGCCATCGAGATCCACGCGCGCTGGCGCTGACCGCCCGACAGCGTGTCGACGCTGCGCTCGGCGAGGTCGGCGATGCCGGTCCACTGCAGCGCGGCGGCGACGGAGTCCTCGTCGTCGGAGGACCACTGCCGGTACCAGGCCTGGTGCGGGTGCCGACCGCGTGCGACGAGGTCGGCGACCGTCAGACCCTCGGGCGCGATGGGCGCCTGGGGGAGGACGCCGAGCGTGCGCGCGACCTCCTTCGTCGGCACCTTGTCGATGCGCTTGCCGTCGAGGATCACGTGGCCGGCTCGCGTCGGCATCAGCCGTGCGAGCGCCCGCAGCACGGTGGACTTGCCGCAGCCGTTGGGGCCGATCACCGCGGTGACCGCACCGGCCATCAGGTCGAGGTCGAGGTTCTCGACGATCACCTGCTCGCCGTAGCCGAGGCGGATCCCCTCGGCGCGCAGGCGGGACGGACCCCCGATCGGGCGGGCGGCGTCGCCGTTCTGCGCCGCGGTGGCCGGTGCGGTGGCCGGTGCCGCGGCCGGCGTCGCCGCGGCGGGGGCACCCCCGGGCGGCGGGGCGGTGGGAAGAGGTCCCACGGGGAGCGTCGAGGTCACAGGCGCACCTTCCGCGTGTTGACGGCCAGCAGGTAGAGCAGGAAAGGCGCCCCGATGGCGGAGGTCACGATCCCGACGGGGAGCTCGAGGTCTCCGAGCATCGTGCGGGCGACGACGTCGGACGCGACCACCAGCGCCGCCCCGAACGTGGCGGACGCGAGCAGCGGTGGTCGCGAGCCGCCGGTGACGCGGATCGCCGCCTGCGGGGCGACGAATGCGACGAAGCCGATCGGGCCGGCGCACGCGGTGGCGACGGCCGCGAGGGCGACCGCGCAGAGCAGCAGTCCGGTCCGGGCGGCGTTGAGCCGGATGCCCAGACCCCGCACGGTGTCGTCGCTGTACTGCAGCGCACCGAGGACGAAGACGAGGATCAGCGCGATCGGGACGAGGATCGCCAGGGCCACCGCCACCGGGCGCACGTGCTCCCAGCCGCGGCCGTTCAGGCTGCCGGTCATCCAGACCTGCGCGCGCGCGGCGTCCTCGACCCGGGCCTTGATCAGCAGGTAGCTGGTGACCGACGCCAGCACCGCGTTGACGCCGATGCCGACGAGCACCAGTCGGTACCCGTCGATGCCTCGTCGATAGGCGAGCAGGTAGATCAACGTCGCGGTCGCGATGCCGCCGGCCAGCGCCGCGAGGGGGAGCCCGAGTTGGGTGCCGACGGTGCCGATGACGCCGCCGGAGCCGCCGAGCAGGATCACGGCGACGGCGGCCGCGCTCGCGCCCTGCGTGATGCCGAGGATGTCGGGCGTCGCGAGGGCGTTGCGCGCGATCGAGGCCGTGATGGCGCCGGAGAGGCCGAGCGCGGCGCCCACGAGCACCGCGGTGAGTGCCCGCGGCAGACGCAGGTCCATGACGATGAACCGCTGCGAGTCGTCGCCGCCACCGGCCAGCACCTGGAGGACGTCGAGGATGGAGATCGGGTAGTCGCCGCGGCCGACGTTGGCGGCCAGCGCGAACAGCGCCAGCACCGCCCCGAGCAGCGCCACGATCAGGAAGCGCGGCCGCCACACGCCCGAGACCAGCGGGCCGAGGCGGAACGGCCGGCGGCCGGGGACCGCGGGGCCGGCCGGGGTCGCGATCGTCTCCAGCGGTTGGCCGCCTTCGGTGCCGCTCGTGGTGGCGGCGACGGGAGTCTGCACGGTGTCGCTCACAGCGCCGCCAACCGACGACGGCGGACGAGCCAGATGAAGAACGGTGCACCGACCAGCGCCATGATGATGCCGACCTGCATCTCCCCGGGCCGCACGACGACGCGCCCGAGAGTGTCGGTGAGCAGCACGAGGGAGCCGCCGAGCAGGGCGGAGCACGGCAGCAGCCAGCGGTAGTCGGGTCCGGTGAAGATGCGCGCGACGTGCGGCACCACCAGCCCGACGAAGCCGATCGGGCCGGCGGCGGCGACGGCCGCGCCGGTGAGCAGGGTGATCGACGCGATGCCGATGGCGCGGGTCGTGAACACCGACTGGCCCAGGCTGCGCGCGACGTCCTCGCCGAGGGAGAGCAGGTTCAGCGCGGGTGCGTTGTACAGCGCGAGGAGCAGCCCGACGATCAGGAAGGGCAGGACCTCCCAGATCACGCGCGTCGGCCGGCCGGTCAGCGCACCGACCTGCCAGAACCGGAACACGTCGAGGGTCTGCCGATCCATCAGGATCAGCGCGGACGTGAAGGACCCGAGCAGGGCGGAGACGGCTGCGCCCGCCAGGGCGAGCGTCACCGGTGTCGCGGCGCCCTGGCCCAGCGAGCCGAGCGAGAACACCACCAACGAGGCGACCAGCGCCCCCGCGAACGCGAACCAGACGAAGCCGAGGGTGTCGGTGACGCCGAAGGAGTAGATCGCCAGGACGACGGCGAACGCGGCTCCGGCCTCGACCCCGAGCAGGCCCGGATCGGCGAGCGGGTTGCGCGTGTGCCCCTGCATGAGCGCCCCGGCGATGCCGAGCGCGGCTCCGACCAGCAGACCGAGGATCGTCCGCGGCACCCGGAGCGAGCGGATGATGACGTCGTTCTCGCTGTCCTCCGGGCTCACCAGCCCGGCCCAGACGTCGCCGATCGGGATCGGCTTCGCGCCGATGGCGATCGAGAGCACGATGCAGACACCGATCACGACGGTCAGGCCGAGCACGATCATCGGCCGGCGCCGCCGCTGCTTGGCCGGCACCGCCGACGCCGACGCCGGGGCCGACGCCGGAGCGTCGGGGCGGTCGTGCGTCACGGTCATGCGGTCGGGACCCATCCTCGGCGGAAACCGAATCGAACTCGTTCGAACCCGATTCTGGTTAGGCAAGGCTAGCCTGCGTCGGATTTTGCCGGGGGCTACCGCGAATCTGAACGTTCCGCCGACCACGCCGACCACAGCCGGGCGTACACGCCGCCCGCGGCGACGAGATCGTCGTGGGTGCCCACCTCGACGACCCGGCCGGCGTCCAGGACGACCACCCGATCGGCCGTGGCGGCCTGCGTCAGCCGGTGCGCGACGACCAGCGCCGTGCGCCCGGCCATCGCCTCGGTCGCGGCCGCCTCCAGCGCCCGGGCGCCCGCGCTGCCGGCCTCGGCGGTGGCCTCGTCCAGGATCGCCACCGGCGGGTCCACCAGCAGCAACCGCGCCAGGGCCAGCTGCTGGGCCTGCGCCACGGTCAGCTCGTGCCCGCCCTCGCCGACCTCGGTGGCCAGGCCCGCGGGGAGCAGATCCACCCACTCGGCCGCACCGACGGTGGTCAGCGCCCGGCGCAGGTCCTCGTCGGTCGCGTCCGGGCGGACCAGGCGCAGGTCGTCGGCCAGCGGGCCGGCGAACACGTGCACCTCCTGGGTCACCAGCGCGACCGTGCGGCGCACGCCGGCGGCGCCCAGGTCCGCCGCGTCGATGCCGTCGAGCCGGATCCGCCCCCGGGTCGGGGTGTGGACGCCCGCGACGAGTTTGGCCAGCGTCGTCTTGCCCGCGCCGCTGGTGCCGACGACCGCCACCCGTTCGCCCGCGGCGACGCTCAGGTCCACGCGGTCGAGGACGTCGTGACCGGGCACGTAGGCGTGCCCGACGCCCTCGACGTCGACGCGGGCGGGGTCGGTGGGCGGCGCGGCCGGGTCGGCCGGTTCGGGCTCGCCCGGGAGATCGAGGACACCCACGAGCCGGGCCAGGCTCGCGGCGGCCGACTGCGCCTCGTCGAGGGAGGCGAGCGCGACGTTGATCGGGTTGAACAGGTTCGCGAAGTACAGCGCGGCGGCACTCGCGGCTCCCACGGTCACGTCGCCGTTCTCGACCAGGACGTAGCCGGTGGCCAGCACCGCGGACAGCCCGACGAGCTCGGCCAGGTTCAGCCGCGCGAAGAAGCGCGTCTGCAGCCGGACGGCCGCGAGCGTCAGGTCGACCGAGTGCCGCGAGCGCGCGGTGACCTTCGCCAGGTGCGCGCGCCGCAGACCGAAGGCGCGCACCGTCGGGGCGCCGGAGATCGAGTCGAGCAGTTCCTGCTGCAGGTCGCCGACCGCCGCGCGCTGTTTCGCGTACAGCGGCGGCGCGTTGCGCAGGTACCAGCGGACGGTGATCACCTGAATCGGCGCCGCCAGGAGAGCGGCGAGCGCGAAGCGCCAGTCGAGCACCGCGAGGCCGACGACGGTCAGCGCGATCGTCAGCGCCGCGCGCGTGAACTCGGGCAGCGCCTGCCGGATGCCCTGGCTGATCACCGAGACGTCGTTGGTGACGCGGGAGGTCAGGTCGCCGGAGCCGGCGGCCTCGACCTGTTCCAGCGGCAGGGCGAGCGCACGCTCGACGAACTGCTCGCGCAGTCCGGCGAGGATCTGCTCGCCGAGGCGGGCGATCAGGACGATGCTCACCATCGCGAGCGCGGCGTAGCCGAACGCGATCGCGACGAGCAGCGTGATCGGGCCGGTCAGCGCCGAGGCCGGCCGGTCCTCGATGACCCGGTCGACGATGTTGCCGAGCACGGGTGCCGTCAGCAGGTAGACGGTCGTCGCGGCGACCGCGGTCAGCAGGGCCGTCACCGCCAGCGTCCGGTGCGGGCGCGCCAGGGTGCGCAGCGCGGCCCAGGTCCGGCGGCCGGGGGCGACCGGCAGGCGCCGGTTGGTCCCGCTCATCCCGGTCCCGCTCATCTCGGTCCCGCTCATCGGAGCACCAACTCCCGGTAGCCGGCCGAGCGGAGGACCAGATCGGCGTGGGTGCCGACCTCGTCGACCCGGCCCGCGCGGACGAGCGCCACGCGGTCGGTCACGGCGAGCAGCGCCGGGCTCGTGGTGAGCAGGACGGTGGTCCGGCCGCGCCGCAGGTCGCGGATCCCGGCGGCGAGGCGCGCCTCGGTCGCGGCGTCGACGGCCGTCGTCGGGTCGTGCAGGACGAGGACGGGGGAGTCGGCCGCCAGGGCGCGGGCCAGAGCGACCCGCTGCCGCTGCCCGCCCGACAGGCCGCGGCCGCGTTCGCCGACCGTGGTCGCGACGCCCTCCGGCAGTGCCTCGGCGACCTCGTCGGCGCCGCCCGCGGTCAGCGCCGCCCGGACCGCGGCGGGGTCGCGATCGGAGGCGCCGGTCCCGCGCCCGTCGAGGACGTTGTCGAGCAGGCTGCCCTCGAACAGGTGTGCGTCGTGGGCGGCGACCAGCAGGGTCCGGCGCAGCGGACCCGGGTCGAGGTCGGTGAGCGGGCGGCCGTCGAGCAGAACGGCGCCCCCGTCGGGATCGGTCTCCCGGGCCAGGCACCGCAGCAGCGCGCGAGCGTCGGCGGGATCGGCCGCGACGCCGACGAGCTCGCCGGAGCCGACCCGCAGGTCCAGCCCCGCCAGGGACCCGCTGCGGACGGCCCGCAGCTCGACCTCGCCGCGCACCGGTCGGTCGGGGCCGGCCGTGCCACCCGCGATCGCGGGCGCCGAGCTGAGCACCTCGGCGATCCGGCGGGAGGAGGCCCGGGCCGCCGCGAGCTCGGACCCGACCCACGCCATCGCCTGCATGGGGCCGATCAGGAACTGCGCGAGGCCGACGGCAGCGACGAGCTCGCCGACGGTGATGTCGTCCTTCGTCGCGAGGTAGCCGCCGAGGAGGGCGACGCCGGCGAGGAACAGGCCGGTCATCGCGATCATCGCGGCCTCGTAGGCGGCGTCGGCCCGGGCGGCCCGCAGCGTCGCCTGCAGCGAGTCCTGGCTGACCCGCCGGTACCGCGCGACCGCGGCGGGTTCGGCGCCGACGCCCTTGAGGACCCGCAGCCCGGCGACCAGATCGGCGGCGACGCCGAACGACGCCGCGGCGCGTTC
Source organism: Sporichthya polymorpha DSM 43042 (assembly GCF_000384115.1). Taxonomy (NCBI): domain Bacteria; kingdom Bacillati; phylum Actinomycetota; class Actinomycetes; order Sporichthyales; family Sporichthyaceae; genus Sporichthya; species Sporichthya polymorpha. The sequence continues at coordinate 4,892,583 of NZ_KB913029.1, read as the reverse complement.
CTGCTGCTCGGAGCTACGGGCCTCCAACGGCTTGCCGAGCAGGTTGACCAGCCAGAGCATCGGGGGAGCCCCGAGCAGGACGACCAGCCCGAGCGGCACCGACAGCCGCAGCAGGGCCGCGCCGCCGACCAGCAGGCCGGCCAGCGCCGCGATGCCGCCGGGGACCGCGAAGGCGAGGATGCCGACCTTGGCGGTGTCGGAGGTCGCGAGGCCGGCGAGGGCACCCGGGAGCCGCCCCGTCTCGGCCCCGCCGCGGTCGTCGAGGACCCGTTCGGCCAGACGGAGCCGCAGGTCGTGCGCGGCCTGCTCGGACGCGCGCTCCGCGCACCGGGCGCCCAGTCGGTAGCCGAACGAGAGGAACGCGAACACGGCGGCCAGTGCGCCGAGCCAGGCGAGCAGCCGGGACCCGTCCCCCGTGGCGACGGCCTCGTCGATGATCACGCCGATCAGCACGGGGACCAGCGCCTCGCCCGCCTGGTGGCAGATGAACAACGCGCCCGCGGCGCCCACCCAGCGACGCTGGCGGCCCAGCGCGCTCCGGAGGACGGACCGGCCGTCGGTCACCCCGTCGATCACCCCGTCGATCACCCGGTCGGGCTGCTCGTCGTTTCCCGGGTCGGTCGCCCCGTCGTCCTGCTGCTGCACGCGCTACGGCCCTTCGAAAGATCGTGAGGAACATCACTCCCACGCACAAATGTGGAACTTCCCCGTTTGCGCGCGGGCGTCCATGGTCATTAGCTTGCGGGCCGCAGGTAAGGCAAGGCTTACCAAACTCACTTGCCAACCTAGCGGGCTTTACCGGGGCGGCCGCCGCGGAAACCCACGATGCCGAACGAGGAGGCGCGATGCCCGTGCCGGACCCCACCGCGAGACCCGGCGCCCCAAGACCCGGCGCTCCGACCCTAGGACCACCGTCGCCCGGTCGCGGGGACCCGCCACGTCGGACCACCCGCCCGAACGTTCCGACTTTGGAGGACGGAACGTTCGACCTGATCGGGGTGGGGGCCGGCCCGTCCAACCTGGCGCTCGCGATCGCGGTGGAGGAGCGGGCTGCGGAACCGGCCGGGGTCCGGGCGAGATTTCTGGAGCGCTCGGCGCGGTTCGGGTGGCACCGCGACATGCTGCTCGACGACACGACGATGCAGGTCTCGTTCCTCAAGGACCTCGTGACGCTGCGGAACCCGACCAGCGACTTCAGCTTCCTGTCGTTCCTGCACGCCCGGGCCCGCCTCGTCGACTTCATCAATCACAAGACGCTGTTCCCGCTCCGCGAGGAGTTCCACGACTACCTCTCCTGGGTCGCGGCCCGGGTGGCCGACCAGATCCGCTACGACCACGAGGTGCTCGCGGTCCGGCCGGTGCGGTCGGGGCGCGGCGGCCCGGACGGTCGGGGCGCGATCACCGAGCTCGAGGTCCTCGCCCGGCGGGGTGACGCCACCGCGGTGTCGGCGCGGACGCGCAACCTCGTCCTCGGCACGGGGCTGGTCCCGCGGCTGCCGGACGGCGTCACCGCGTCGAACCGGATCTGGCACAACGCGCACATGCTCACCCGGCTGCAGGACCTCGACCCGGTGGCGCCGGGGCGATTCGTCGTTGTGGGCGCCGGACAGAGTGCGGCCGAGGTCACCGCGTACCTGCACGACCGCTACCCGGACACCGAGGTGTGCGCGGTCTTCTCGCGCTTCGGCTACAGCCCGGCCGACGACAGCCCCTTCGCGAACCGGGTCTTCGACCCCGAGGCCGTGGAGGAGTTCTACGCCGCGCCGGCGGACGTCAAGCGGATGATCCTCGACTACCACGGCAACACGAACTACTCGGTCGTGGACCTCGAGCTGATCCAGGACCTCTACCACCGGGCGTACCGCGAGAAGGTGCTCGGTCGGCACCGTCTGCACTGCTTCAACGTCTCGCGGGTCGCGGACGTCGTCGAGGGCCCCGACGGGCTGAGCGTCGACATCGTTTCCATGACGACGGGTCAGAAGACGCAGCTGACGGCTGACGCGATCGTCTTCTGCACGGGGTACGACCCGGTCGACCCGGCGGCCCTGCTCGGGAACCTCGTCGGGCACTGCCGACGTGACCTCGACGGCCGGTACCGCGTGCAACGGGACTACCGCCTGGAGACCTCGCCGGAACTGCAGGTGGGCATCTACCTCCAGGGCGGCACCGAGCACTCGCACGGGCTGACCTCGTCGCTGCTGTCGAACATCGCCATCCGCGCCGGCGAGATCCTCGACTCGGTCTCCCGGCGCACCCGTTCGCTCGTGGGCTGACTGTCCGGCCGGCGACGCCCCGCCGGCCGCGCTCCGTTGCCGCGCTCCGTTGCCGCGATCCGTTCGCACCGATTCGCCCGTCCCCATCCGACCTCGCCGAGGGAGAACCCTGCGCGTGTTTACCCCGGATTCCGACCGCACCTGGCCCGCGATCTTCGCCGCCCGGGTGGCGGAGACCCCGGACGCCGTCGCCGTCGTCGTCGAGGACGTCTGCCTCACCTACGCCGAGCTCGACGCGGCGGCGAACCGGCTCGCGCACCTGCTGCTCGCGGCGGGGGCGGGTCCGGAGCGGATCGTCGCCCTGGCGCTGCCGCGCACGGTGGACCTCGTGGTGGCGCACGTCGCGGTGCTCGCCACCGGTGCGGCCTACCTGCCGCTCGACGCCGACCACCCGGCGGATCGGCTGGAGTACATGCTCACCGACGCGGCCCCGGTCGCGGTGGTGACGACGGCCGCTCTCGCGCCGGAGATCCCGCACACGGGCACGCCGCGCGTGCTGCTCGACGACCCGGCGACGGTGGCGGCGCTCGCGGCGGCACCCACGCGCCAACCCACTCCCGCCGAACGCGGGGGACCCCTGCTGCTCGACTCCGCGGCGTACGTGATCTACACGTCCGGCTCGACGGGCCGGCCGAAGGGCGTCGTCCTCTCGCACCGCGGCGTCGACAAACTGATTGCCACTCAGGTCGAGCGGTTCGGCATCGGACCGGACGACCGGATCCTGCAGTTCGCGTCGCCGAGCTTCGACGTCGCGTTCTGGGACCTCTGCCTCGGGTTGCTCTCCGGCGGGCGGCTGATCGTCGTCCCGGCCGAACGGCGGGTGGCCGGCCCGGAACTGACCGAGTACGCGGCGAAGCACGGCGCGACCTTCATGATCCTGCCGCCGGCGCTGCTCGCCGTCCTCCCGCCGGACTGCTCGCTGCCGCCGGGCGCGACGCTGCTGGCCGGGACCGAGCGGGTCTCGCCCGAACTCGTCGCGCGCTACGGCCCGCACCAGCGCATGTTCAACGCCTACGGCCCGACCGAGGCGACCGTGAACTCGACACTGGGGGAGTCGCACCCGGACCGGATCCGCGGCCCGATCGTTCCGATCGGGGTCCCCGACCCGCAGACCACCGCGCACGTTCTCGACGACCGGCTCGCCCCGGTGCCCGCCGGGGAGCCCGGCGAGCTCTACCTCGGCGGGCCGGGGCTCGCCCGGGGTTACCTGAACCGTCCCGGCCTGACCGCGGGCCGGTTCGTCGCGGACCCGTTCGGGGCGCCCGGCGACCGGCTCTACCGGACCGGCGACCTGGTGCGGGTCAACGACGACGGCGCGCTGGAGTTCCTCGGCCGCACCGACGACCAGGTGAAGATCCGCGGGTACCGCATCGAGCCCGGCGAGATCGAGTCCGTCCTCGTCGCGCACGAGGGCGTCGAGACCGCGGCCGTGCTGGCCCGCGACGTGCCCGGGCCGGACGGGGCGAGCACGCGCCGGCTCGTCGCGTACGTCGTCCCGACGACCGGCGTGCGGAGCTCCGGGCGCGACGTCGAGGCCGAGAGCGCCCAGGTGCAGGCGTGGCAGGACGTGCACCGGCTGCTCTACACCGCCGCCGGCCCCGAGGCGCTCGACGAGGGCTTCGCCGGCTGGAACTCCAGCTACGACGGCACCCCGATCCCGCTGCCGGAGATGCGGGACTGGCGCGCCGAGACCGTCGCGCGGATTCGCGCCCTGCGGCCGCGGCGGGTGCTCGAACTCGGCGTCGGCAGTGGCCTGCTGCTGACCGAGCTCGCGCCGGACTGCGAGGCGTACTGGGGCACCGACCTCTCGCCGGAGGCGGTCGAGAGCCTGCGCGGGCGGGTCGCCGCGGACCCGACGCTGGCCGGGCGCGTCCAGCTGCGCGCCCAGCCCGCCGACGACCTGCACGGTCTGCCGGACGGGTTCTTCGACACCGTCGTGCTCAACTCCGTCGTCCAGTACTTCCCGAGCGCGGACTACCTGCTCGACGTGCTGCGCGGTGCGCTGGACCTGCTCGCGCCCGGCGGCACGGTGTTCGTGGGCGACGTGCGCAACCTGCGACTGCTGCGCGCGCTGCGGGCCGGCATCGAGGTCGGACGCCGGGGGCGGGTCCCGCCCGGCAGCATGAACGGCGTCGACGCCGACGACCTGCGCCGCGCGGTCGACGCCGCGGTCGCGTGGGAGGGCGAGCTGCTGCTCGACCCCGACTTCTTCCCGGCCCTGGCCCGGGCACTGCCGGCCGTCGCGGCCGTCGACCTGCGGGTCAAGGACGCCGACCACCCCAACGAGCTGAGCCGGTACCGCTACGACGTCGTGCTCCGCACCGGGCCCGACGCCGCGGCGCCCACCCGGCCCGAGGTGCCGTGGACCGGGCTCGCCGATCTGACGGTCCGTCTGGATCAGGCACCGGACGGGCTGCGCGTGACCGGCATCCCCAACGCGCGGCTCGGCCCCGACCTGGCCGCGCTCGCCGCCGCGGACGGCGGGAACGTGCCGGCCGGAGTCGAAGCGGGCGGAGACGTGCCGGTCGGAGTCGTGCCGGGCGAGATCGTCGCGGCCGCGCGCGCCCGCGGGTTCGCCGTCGCCCTGACCTGGTCGGCGACCGGTCGTGGCGGGGAGCTGGACGCCGTGCTCACCCGCGGGACCGAGCCGATCGGGGACTACCGACCCGGGCGGACCGGCGTCGAGCCGGCCGCGTGCGCGAACCGGCCGGCGCGGCACCGCGACCCGCACGCGCTGATGGGGGCGCTGCGCACGTACACCGCCGAGCGGCTGCCGGACTACATGGTCCCGTCGGCGTTCGTCGCCCTCGACCGGCTGCCGCTGCTCCCGAGCGGCAAGCTCGACCGGAACGCGCTGCCGCTCCCGGACTTCGCGGCGGTGGCGGGCGACCGGCCCCCGGCGACCGCCCACGAGCGGATCCTCTGCGGGGTCGTGGCCGAGGTGCTGCGCCTGCCGCGCGTCGGCGCCGACGACGACTTCTTCGCGCTCGGCGGCGACAGCATCGTCGCGATTCAGCTCGTCATCCGCGCCCGCGCGGCGGGGCTCCAGCTCACCCCGCGGTCGGTCTTCGAGCACCGCACGGTCGCTGCCCTCGCGCGGATCGCGACCCCGGTCGCCGCGGCCGCTCCGGTCGACCCCGACGCCGGGATCGGCACCTTCGGCCTGACCCCGATCATGCGCTGGCTCGACGAGTGCGCGGCCCTGGGTGCGGACGTCGACGGCTTCAGCCAGACGATGGTCGTCGCCACCCCGGCCGGACTTCCCCGCGACCGGCTCACCGCCGCGCTCCAGGCCCTGCTCGACCGGCACGACGTCCTGCGGGCCCGCATCGTGCGCTCCGGGCCGGACGGCGCCGGGTCGTTCGTGGTCCCGCCGCGCGGTTCGGTGGATGCCGCCTCGCTGCTGACGGTACGTCAGAGCATCGGTCTGTCCCCGGTCGCGCTGGACGAGCTCGCCGCCGCGGAGGGAGCGGCCGCCGCGCGCCGGCTCGACCCCGCGGCCGGCGTCCTGCTCGCCGCGACCTGGTTCGACGCCGGTGCCGACGGCCCCGGCCGCCTCCTGCTCGCAGTGCAGCACTGGGTCATGGACGGCGTCACCTGGCGCGTCCTGCTGCCCGAACTCGCCGCGGCGGCGGCGGGTGAGCCGGCCCCGGACCCGACCACGCCGTTCGGGCGCTGGTCGGACGTGCTCCACGCCGAGGCGATGCGGCCCGAGCGGGTCGCCGAGCTCGAGCGGTGGACGGCCGCCCTCGACGGGGCCGACCCGCAGCTCGGCGCCCGGGCGCTCGACCGGCTGGGCGACCTCGACACCGTCACTCGCCTGACGCTGACCCTGCCGCCGGACGTCACCGAGCCGCTGCTGTCGTCGGTGCCCGCGGTCTTCCACGGCGGCGTCAACGACGTCCTGCTCACCGGGTTCGCGCTCGCCGTCGCCGACTGGCGCGCCGGGCGCGGGACGGCGGACGCCTCCGACGTGCTCATCGCGCTGGAGGGGCACGGGCGTGAGGAACAGGTCGCCGAGGGCACCGGGACGACCGTCGACCTCTCCCGCACCGCGGGGTGGTTCACGACCGTGTTCCCGGTCCGGCTCGACCCCGGCGACGTCGACCGCGCGGACGCGCTCGCCGGCGGTCCGGCCGCGGGCGCGGCGGTGAAACGGGTGAAGGAGCAGCTGCGCGCGATCCCGGACGCCGGCATCGGCTACGGGCTGCTGCGTCACCTCAACCCGGAGACGGAGACGGTGCTCGCGCGCTACGCCGCACCGCAGATCAGCTTCAACTACCTCGGGCGGTTCGCCGTCGGCCGGGACCGGGAGCCGTGGGCCCCGGTCGCGGGCGCGGGCATGCTCGCCGGCGGCGCCGACGAGGCGATGCCCGTCGTGCCCTACGCGCTCGAGGTCAACGCGTTCACGGCGGACACCGCCGCGGGACCGGAGCTCGGCGTCAGCTGGGCGTTCCCCACCGCGCTGTTCGACCCGGCCGACGTGCGGGTCCTCGCCGAAGGCTGGTTCACGGCCCTGCGGGGCCTCGCGCGCCACGCCGAAGGACCCGGCGCGGGCGGGCACACGCCCTCGGACCTGTCGCTGGTGTCACTGAGTCAGGAAGAGATCGAGGAGTTCGAGGCGGAATGGCTGTGACCGGGGCTGTGACAGGGGCTGTGCCGGGTACCTCAGGTTCCGGACTCGCGGACATCCTGCCGCTGACCCCGCTGCAGGAGGGCCTGTTCTTCCACCGCCTCGCGGACGCGGGCGGGCTCGACCTGTACACGAGCCAGCTGACGCTCGATCTCGCCGGCCCGCTGGAGCCGGCGCGCCTGCGCGCCGCGGGCCAGGCCCTGCTCGACCGGCACCCGAATCTGCGGGCCGCGTTCCGCCAGCGCAAGGACGGCGCCCCGGTCGCCCTCATCCCGCGCTCCGTCGAGCTGCCCTGGCGCGAACTCGACCTCTCGGGCGACGACCCCGACAAGCGCGAGCACGAACTGGCGCGCTTCGCGGACGAGGAGCAGGGCGCGCCCTTCGACCCGGGCGTCCCGCCGCTGGTGCGCTTCGCCCTCGTGCGCCTCGACGCCGATCGTCACACGCTCGTGGTGACACACCATCACATCCTGCTCGACGGCTGGTCGATGCCGCTTCTCGTGCAGGAGCTCTGCGACCTCTACGCGGCCGGTGGGGACGCCGGCGCCCTCCCGGCGCCCGTGCCCTTCCGCGCCCACCTCGAATGGCTCGCCGGTCAGGACCGCACCGCTGCGGTGGAGGAGTGGCGGACGGTCCTGGCCGGCGTCCCGGGACCGACGCTCGTGCGCCCCGAGGGCCGGGGGCGGCCCGCCGACCGGTCGCCGCTCACCGTCACCCGTCGCCTCGACGCGGCGACGACCGCGCGCCTGACGGCGGTCGCCCGCGAGCACGGGGCGACCGTCAGCACCGTGATCCAGTTGGTGTGGGGGCTCACGGTCGCGACGCTGACCGGGCGCACCGACGTCGTGTTCGGCACCACGGTCGCGGGGCGTTCGCCGGAGGTCGAGGGCGTCGAACGGATCCTCGGCCTGTGCATCAACACCGTTCCGGTACGGGTCTCTCTCGACCCGGCGGGATCGCTGGGCGAGAACCTGACGGCGCTGCAGCGGACGCAGACCGCGCTGCTCGACCATCAGCACCTCGGCCTGCCCGAGATCGCGCGGGCGGCCGGCACCGGTGAGCTCTTCGACACCATGACCGTCGTCGAGAACTGGCCGGAGACCGCGCCGGCCACCGAGGTCGGCGGCGTTCGCCTGACCGGCATGACATGCCGCGACGCCACCCACTACCCGCTCGACCTCGTCGCCCGGCCCGACCGCGAGCTCGAACTGCGCGTCCACCACCGGCTCGACCTCGTCGACGCCGGGACCGCCGAGCGCGTCGCCGACTGGCTGGTCGCCGCGCTGCGGTCGCTGGCGATCGAACCGGACCGCACGCCGGCCGGGCTCGACCTGCTGGCCGCCGCCGAGCGCACGCGGGTGCTGACCGACTGGAACGACACCGCCGTCGCGCCGGCCGACCCGGACGCCACGCTGACCGGCCGACTCGCCGCCCAGGTCGTGCGAACCCCGGACGCGCTCGCCGTCGTCGCCGACTCCCGCCGCCTGACCTACCGTCAGCTGCACGACGAGGCCGGCCGCCTGGCGGGGTTGCTGGCCGAACGCGGCGTCGGCCCGGAGTCCGTCGTCGCCGTCTCGGTGCCGCGGTCCGCGGAGCTGATGATCGCCCTGCTCGCGGTCGAGCTCGCGGGCGCCGCGTACCTGCCCGTCGAGGTCGACCTGCCCGCCGCGCGGCGCCGGGACCTGGTGACCGACGCCCGGCCGGTCATCGGCCTCACCGTGCGCGCGGGTCTCGACGAGCCCGAGGCCCTCGGGGACCTCGACTGGATCGTGCTCGACGACCCCGCGACCGCGGCGGAGCTCGCGACCCGTGTCGTCGCCGCCCCGCGCGAGCCGCACCCCGACGGCGCGGCGTACCTGATCTACACCTCCGGCTCGACCGGCCGGCCGAAGGGCGTCGCGGTCTCGCACCGCGCGATCGTGAACCGGCTGGACTGGATGCAGTCGGCGATGCCGCTGACCGGCGACGACCGCGTCCTGCAGAAGACCCCGGCGGGCTTCGACGTCTCGGTGTGGGAGTTCTTCTGGGCGCTCTGCGAGGGCGCCGCGGTGGTGTTCGCCCGGCCCGGCGGTCACGCCGACCCCGCGTACCTGCGGGAGCTGATCGCCGCCGAGCGCGTCACGACCCTGCACTTCGTCCCGTCGATGCTGGCGGCGTTCCTCGCCTCCGACGACGGCGCGTCGGCGGCGGGCCCGGACTGGCCGGCGACGCTCCGGCGTTGTGTCTGCAGCGGCGAGGCGCTCTCCACCGAGCTCGCGCAGCGCTGGCTCGACCGCACCGGGGTCGAGCTGCACAACCTCTACGGTCCGACCGAAGCCGCGGTCGACGTGACCGCATGGACGTGCCGGCCGGGCGCCGAGCTCCCGACCGCGCCCGGCGTGCCGATCGGCCGGCCGGTGTGGAACACGCAGGTCCGCGTGCTCGACGCCTGGCTGCGGCCGGCGCCGGTCGGCGTCCCGGGAGAGCTCTACCTCGCGGGCGTGCAGCTGGCGCGCGGCTACGCGGGCCGGCCGGGGCTGACGTCCGAACGCTTCGTCGCCGACCCCTACGGGGCGCCGGGGGAGCGGCTCTACCGCACCGGCGACCTGGTCGCCTGGCGGCACGACGGCGCCCTGACCTACCTCGGCCGCACCGACCACCAGGTGAAGATCCGCGGTCAACGCGTCGAGCCCGGTGAGCTCGAGGCCGCGCTCCTCGCCCGCCCCGACGTCGCCGCCGCGGCGGCCGTGCCGCGCACCGACGGGCCGGGCGGGACGTACCTGTGCGCCTACGTCGTCCCGGCGACCGGGGCGGAACTCGACCCGGACGCGGTCACCGCCGAGCTGACGGCCACGCTCCCCGCCGGACTCGTGCCCGGCGCGGTCGTCGTCCTCGACGCCCTGCCGGTGACCGCAAACGGCAAGCTGGACCGGGCCGGGCTGCCGGCTCCCGAACGCGCGCGGGGGGAGCGGCGCGAACCACGGACGGCGGCCGAGCAGGCCCTGTGCGAGGTGTTCGCCGCCGTGCTGCGGCTCGACGAGGTCGGGGTCGACGACGACTTCTTCTTCCTCGGCGGCGACAGCATCATCTCGATCTCGCTGGTCGCGCAGGCCCGCCGCCGCGGCATCGACCTGACGCCCCGCCAGATCTTCGAGCTCCGCACCCCGGCCGCCCTGGCGGCGACCGTGCCGGCGCAGGCCGCGACCGACGGCACGCCCGACGGCGCCCCCGTAGCCCTGCCGGCCGGCGACCCCGACGGCGTCGGGAACGTGCCGTTGCTGCCGGTGGTCCACTGGCTGCGGGAACGGGGCGGGCCGATCGGCCGCTTCAGCCAGTCGGTGCTCGTGCACACGCCGGCCGGTGCCGACGCGGCCCGGCTCGAGACGGCCCTGCAGGTCCTGTTCGACCGGCATGACGCGCTCCGCCTGCGGCTGACCCGGCCGGTCCCGCAGCTGTGGTCGCTGGCGGCGGAGCCGACCGGCCGCGTCCGCGCCGCAGACGTGCTCCGCCGCGTCGACGCCCGCACGTTCGACGCCGACGCCCTGCGCGCGGCGGTCGCCGCCGAGACCTCCGCGGCCGCCGACCGGCTCGACCCGGAGGCCGGCGAGATGGTCGCCGCGGTCTGGTTCGACCGCGGGGCCGAGGCGGGCCGACTCCTGCTCGTGGTCCACCACCTCGCCGTCGACGGCGTCTCGTGGCGGATCCTGCTCCCCGACCTCGCCGCGGCGTGGGCCGGGGAACCGCTGGACGCCGTGCCCACCACCCTCCGTACGTGGGCACGGCGCCTGGCCGACGAGGCGGCGAGCCCCGCGCGGTTGGGCGAACTCGAGCACTGGACGGCCACGACCGCCCCGGGCGCACGCCTCGTTCCGGCGGAAAGCTCGGCCGCGGAGCTCCCGGCCGCGGCGGCGAACTGGACACAGGCGGACACCGCACGGACCATCACCCGGTTGCCGGTCGCGGACACCGCCGCTCTGCTCGGTGCCGTTCCCGCCGCCGCCCGGTCGGGGGTGGCGAACGTCCTGCTCGTCGCGTTCGGGCGGGCCGTGGACCGCTGGCGCGCCGAGGCCGGTCGCGCCACCGGTCCGGTGCTCGTCGACGTCGAGGGCCACGGCCGCGACGCCTCCGCGCTGGGCGCGGCGGAGCTCGACCTCTCGCGCACCGTCGGGTGGCTGACGACCGTCCACCCGCTGCGCATCGAGACCGGCGGCGACTCGCTCGAGGGCGCGGTGCGCCGGGTGAAGGAGACCGTCCGCGCCGTGCCGGCCGCCGGGCTCGGCCACGGCCTGCTGCGGTACGTCAACCCGCAGTCGGCGCCGCTGCTCGCAGCCGGCGAGCGCGCGCAGGTGCTGTTCAACTACCTCGGGCGGATGCCGGCGGCCGACAGAACGGCCACCCCGTGGACGCCCGCGCCGGAGGCGGGCGTGCTCGGCGCCGCGGCCGACCCGGAGCAGCCGGTCCCGTACGTCCTCACCCTCGACGCGTTGACCGAGGACGGCCCGGACGGGCCCCAGCTCGCGGTGACGTGGACCTTCGTGCCCGACGCCCTGAGCGCTGCGGACGTGGACGCCTTGAGTGCCCACTTCGCCGCCGCTGTCGCGGAGCTGCGCGAGTGGGCCGCCGCCGGGAACACCGCTCTCACCCCGGCCGACCTGCCAGCCGTGACGCTCCGTCAGGACGAGATCGACCGCGTCTGCGCGTTCCACCGCGCGCGGACCCCCGGCTCGACCGTCACGGACATCTGGCCGCTCTCGCCGCTGCAGGAGGGCCTGTTCTTCCTGGCGTCCTTCGACGCCGGCCGCCGGGACATCTACACCGTCCAGGACCACTTCGACCTCGACACGACCGTCGACGTCGAGCGCCTGCGCACGGCGCTGGCGGCGTTGCTCGCCCGCACCCCGGTCCTGCGCGCGGGCTTCACCAACGACGGGCTGGCCGCGCCCGTGCAGTTCCTCGCGTCCGTCGTCGAGCCGCCGCTCGACGTCGTGGACCTGCGTGGTCTGGAGCCGGACGTCGAGGCCGACCGGCTCGCTGCCGTGATGGCGGCGGACCGCGCCCGGCGCTTCGACGTCACGTCGCCGCCACTGCTCGCGGTGACGGTCGTGCTGCGCGACGGCAACCGCAGCCGCATCGTGCTCAGCCACCACCTGCTGCTCTGGGACGGCTGGTCGGCCGCGTTGCTGTTCGCGGACCTGTTCGAGCTGTACGCGTCCGGCGGCGACGCGGCCGGGCTGCCGCGCCGCGGCTCGTACCGCGACTACCTGAGCTGGCTGAGAGAGCAGGACGCCGAGGTCTCGGCCGCGGTGTGGCGCGACGCGCTCGCCGAGCTCGACTCCCCGACGCTCGTCCACCCCGGACTCGGTGAGGCGGAGCCGGTGCCCCCGGGCATCCGCCGCATCACGCTCGACGAGGCCGCGTCGGACGCGATCCGCGCCGCCGCGCGCGCCGCCGGGGTCACGCTGAACACCCTCGTCAGCGCGGCCTGGGGCCTGGTGCTCTCGGGGCTGACGGGCTCCGGCGACGTCGTGTTCGGCACGACGGTGTCGGGCCGCCCACCGGCGGTGCCCGACGTCGAGACCGTCATCGGGCTGTTCCTCAACACCGTGCCCGCGCGCGTGCGGATCGACCCGGCCGAGACCGTCACCGACCTGCTCGGCCGACTGCACCGCGAACGCTCCGCGGTGCTCGGCCACGACTGGCTGGGGCTCGCGCGCATCCAGCGCGAGTCCGGGCACCCGCAGCTGTTCGACACGCTCTCGGTGATGCAGAACTTCCTCGGCGACGACGCCGATGCGGAGGCGTTCCGGCGCCGGCACGGGATCACCGACGTCGGCTACGCGGACGCCACGCACTACCCGCTCACCCTCGTCGTCACCCCGACGACGGAGCTGGTGCTCGGGCTCTACCACCGGCCCGACGTCGTGACCGAGGCCGCGGCGCAGGCCGTTCTCGACCGGTTCGCGGCGGTGCTCGAGGTTCTCGTCGCGGACCCCGGCGTCCGCGTCGGCGAGCTCGACACCCTGACCGCGACCGAGCGGGCGCAGGTGCTCGTCGAGTGGAACGACACCGCCGCCGACGCCGGGACCGAGTCGATCTCCGAACTGCTCGCCGAGCGCGCCGCGCTCTGCCCCGACGCGGTCGCGCTCGTGACCGCCGACGGTTCCTGGACCTACGCCGAGCTCGAGGCGCGGGTCAACCGCATCGCGCGGGCTCTGCTGGCCCGCGGCGCCGGGCCCGAACGCGTCGTCGCGCTCGCGCTCCCGCGCGCCGCCGACATGGTGGCCGCGCTGTTCGCCGTGCTGCGCACCGGCGCGGCCTACCTGCCGATCGACGCCGACACCCCGGCCGACCGCGTCGCGTTCGTGCTCGCCGACGCCGAACCCGTCTGCGTCCTGACCACCGCGGCCCGCGACGGGCAGCTGCCCGCCGACGGCCCGGAGCAGGTTCGGCTCGACGACCCGGCGACCGCCGCCGCCCTGGGGGCGCTGTCCGCGGAGCCGCTGGCCGACGCCGAGCGGCCCGGTTTCGCCCCCGGGGTGCCGCACCGGCTGGAGCACCCGGCCTACGTCATCTACACGTCCGGCTCGACCGGCCTGCCCAAGGGCGTGATCACGCCCTACCGCGGTCTGACGAACATGCAGCTGAACCACCGTCAGCACATCTTCGACCCGGTGGTGGCGCAGGCGGGCGGGCGGCGACTGCGCATCGCGCACACGGTCTCGTTCTCCTTCGACATGTCGTGGGAGGAGTTGCTCTGGCTCGTCGAGGGGCACGAGGTCCACGTCTGCGACGAGGATCTGCGCCGCGACCCGGAGGCGCTGGTGGCGTACTGCGCCGCGCACGCCGTCGACGTCGTCAACGTGACGCCGACCTACGCCGCGCAGCTGTTCGAGCACGGGCTGCTCGACGGCCCGCACGTCCCGCCGCTCGTCCTGCTCGGCGGCGAGGCGGTGCCCGAGCACGTGTGGTCGCGGCTGCTCACGACGCCCGGTGTCACCGGCTACAACCTCTACGGCCCGACCGAGTACACGATCAACACCCTCGGCGGCGGGACCGACGACAGCACGACGCCGACGGTCGGCCGCCCGATCCGCAACACGGTCGCCTACGTCCTGGACTCCCGGTTGCGTCCCGTGCCGCCCGGTGTCGCCGGGGAGCTGTACATCACCGGCGTCGGTCTGGCCCGCGGCTACCTGAAGCGCGCCGGCCTGACGGCGGAGCGGTTCGTCGCCGACCCGTTCGGCGAGCCGGGTGCGCGCATGTACCGCACGGGTGACCTCGTCCGGTGGCGGTCCGACGGTCTGCTCGACTTCGTCGGCCGCGCCGACGACCAGGTGAAGATCCGCGGCTACCGCGTCGAACCCGGCGAGGTCGCCGCGGCGCTCGCCGCGCACCCCGAGGTCGTCGACGCGGCGGTGATCGCCGTCCCGGCCGGCGACGGCACCGGCTCGTCCCGGCTCGTCGGGTACGTCGTGCCCGCGCCGGCGGTCGGGGACTCGCGCGACGCCGCCGAGTCCGCGCACGTCGAGCAGTGGCAGCAGATCTACGACGCCGAGTACACCGAGATCCCGACGGCGGTCTTCACGACCGACTTCGCCGGCTGGGACTCCAGCTACACCGGCGCCCCGATCCCGTTCGACGAGATGAGCGAGTGGCGCGACGCGACGCTCGCGCGGATCCGCTCCCTCGGTGCCCGCCGCGTTCTGGAGGTCGGCGTCGGCAGCGGCCTCCTGCTGTCCGGGCTCGCCCGCGACGTCGACGAGTACTGGGCCACCGACTTCTCGGCGCCGGTGATCGCGAAGCTGACCGCGGACGTCGCCACCGACCCGGAGCTGGCCGCGCGGGTGCGTCTGGAGTGCCGTCCCGCCGAGCACACCGCCGGTCTGCCGCGGGGTCACTTCGACGCGGTCGTGATCAACTCCGTCGTGCAGTACTTCCCGAGCGCCGAGCACCTTGCCGAGGTGCTCACCGGGCTCGCGGAGCTGCTCGCCCCGGGCGGCACACTGTTCGTCGGCGACGTCCGCGACCTGCGCTCGCTGCGCGCGTTCCACGCCGCGATCGCGGTGGAGCAGACGGATCCGGGCGTCGGGCCCGCCCAGCTAGAGGCGCAGATCGACCGCCGGGTCGCGCTGGAGAAGGAACTGGTGCTCCACCCCGCGTGGTTCGCCGACCTGGCGGAGCGGACCCCGACGCTGGCCGGAGCCGACATCCGGCTGAAGGCGGGCCGAGGCCACAACGAACTCACCCGGCACCGTTACGACGTCCTGCTGCACGCGGCCGGTGGGCCCGAACCGGTGGCCGTCGACACCGTGCCCGGGGCGGTGCGGATCGCCGACCTGGAGAACCCACGTCTGTCGGGGGAACTCGCGGCCCTCGAGTCGCTGACATCGGGATCGACGGCCGCCCGTGCCGCGCTGCGGTCCGCCCCGACGGGCACCGAACCCGACGACGTCGTCCGCGCGGGGTACCGCACTCTCTGCGTACCGGGAAGCGAGCCGGACCGGTACGAGGCGGTGCTCGTGCCGACCGATGCTCCCGTTCGGCTGACCGGGACCTGCCGCGCCCGGCCGGTGGGGGAGCTCGCCAACGCCCCGGCCGCCGCCCGCGCGGCGGCGGACCTGCTCGTGCGCCTACGGGGATTCCTGAAGGAGTCGATGCCGGACTACATGGTCCCGTCGGCCCTTGTGCCCCTGCCGGCACTGCCGCTGACCGTCAACGGCAAGCTCGACCGCCGCGCCCTGCCGGCGCCGGAGCCGGTCGCGACGACGGCCGGCCGCCCACCGGCGACCCCGGTCGAGGAGACGCTGTGCGCGCTGTTCGCCGAGGTGCTCGGGCTGGAGCGCGTCGGCGCCACCGACGACTTCTTCGCGGCCGGTGGCCACTCGCTGCTCGCCACGCGGCTGATCAGCCGGGCGCGCAGCGAGCTCGGCACCGACCTCGCGATCCGCGACCTGTTCGAGGCCCCGACCGCGGAGGAACTCGCCCGGCGGGTCGAGGCGACCCGCGGCCCGGCCCGCGCGGCGCTCGTGCCCGGCCCCCGCCCGGAGCGGGTCCCGCTCTCGGCCGCCCAACGCCGCCTCTGGCTGGTGGACCGGCTCGCCGGCCCGTCCGCGGCCTACAACTTCCCGCTGGTGTTCCGCCTGACCGGCGCGCTCGACACCGACGCGCTGCGTGCCGCCGTCGTCGACGTGATGACCCGTCACGAATCGCTGCGCACGCTGTTCGCCGAGGATCGGGGCGAGCCGTACCAGGACGTGCTCGACGCGGCGGTCGCGGCGGCCGAGTTCACCCGCTCGTGCTTCGAGGTCGTCCCGGTCGCCGAGGAGGCGATCGAGGACGTCGTGGCCGAGCGCGTGCGGGCGCCGTTCCGGCTCGGGGCGGAGCTCCCGGTCCGGGTGTCGGTCCTGACCGTCGCACCGGACGACGCGGTCGTCGTGATCGTCCTGCACCACGTCACCACCGACGAGTGGTCGGACCGGCCTTTCCTCGCCGACCTCGACACGGCCTACCGCGCCCGGGTCGCGGGGCTCGACCCCCGCCTGCCCGCGCTGCCGGTCCAGTACGCGGACTACACGCTGTGGCAGGACCGTCTGCTCGGCGACGCGGCGGACCCCGATTCGCTGATGGCGCGTCAGCTCGAATACTGGACCGCGACGCTCGCCGGGTCGCCGGTCGAGCTCCGGCTGCCCACCGACCGACCCCGGCCGGCCGAACCCTCCGGCGCGGGCGGCCTGCTCCGCGCCGAGGTGCCGGCCGAGACCGCCGCCGGTCTCCGCCGCCTCGCCGCGGCGAGTGGCGCCAGCATGTTCATGACCCTGCACGCGGCGTTCGCCGCGCTGCTGACCCGCCTCGGGGCGGGCGAGGACCTCCCGATCGGCGTGCCGGTCGCGGGCCGCGCCGACGGGGCGCTCGACGACCTCGTCGGGTTCTTCGTCAACACCGTGGTGCTCCGCACGGACACGTCGGGGGACCCGTCGTTCGCCGACCTGCTCGGCCGGGTTCGCGAGACCGGACTCGCCGCCTTCGACGCGGCGGACGTCCCGTTCGAGCGCGTGGTCGAGGCCGTCAACCCGCCGCGCGTGCCGGGCCGCAACCCGCTGTTCGGAGTGCTGATCGGGTACCACGCCCGCAGCGGCGACGACGCCGACCTCCTCGGCCTGCCGACGCGGTGGCTGGACCCGGCACTGGGTACCGCCCAGTTCGACCTCGCTGTCGACGTCGTCGACCCGGGCACGGGCGCCGCCGACGCGCTGCTGCTGAAGTTCGAGTACAGCCGGGACCTGTTCGACGGCGCGACCGTCGCCGGGCTCGCCGACCGGATGCTGCGGCTGCTCGCCGCCGTGGCCGCGGACCCGGACCGGCCGCTGAGCCGGCTCGACCTGCTCGCTCCCGGCGAACCCGCCGAACTGCTCGCGGCCGGCGTCGGCCCGGAGCTCGCGGTCCCCGAGCTGACGGTAGCTCAGATCCTCGCCGTACAGGCGGAGCGCACCCCCGACCGGCTCGCGCTGGTGGCGGGCGCGGAGCGGCTCACGTTCGCCGAGCTCACCGGCCGCGCGGGCGGTGTCGCCGCCCTGCTCACCGAGCACGGCGTTCGGCCGGGTGACCTCGTCGCCCTCGCGCTGCCGCGCACGGCGACGGTGCCGGCGATCTTCGGCGTTCTCGCCGCGGGTGCGGCGTACCTGCCGGTGGACGCGAACCAGCCGCCGGCGCGCCTGGAGCAGATGTTCGCCGAGGCCGCGCCGGTGGTCGTGCTGACGACCGCGGAGCTGGCGGGCCGGCTGCCCGCGGGGGTGCGGTCCGTCGTCCTCCCGGCGGACGCCGCTGTCGACCGGTTCGCGCCGGTCGCACTACCGGCGGACGCTCCCGCCTACGTCATCTTCACCTCGGGGTCGACGGGCACGCCCAAGGGCGTGGTCGGCATCCACCGCGGGCTGACGAACCTCTTCACCGCCCAGCGGGCCACCGTGATGGACCCGGCCGCGCAGGCACTCGGCCGGGAGGTCCTGCGCGCGAGCTGCGTGACCTCGTTCTCCTTCGACGCGTCGTGGGACCCGCTGCTGTGGCTGGTCGCCGGACACGAACTGCACGTCCTCGACGACGAGAGCGCGCTCGACCCGGCCGCGGTCGTCGCGTACCTGGGCACCGAGCGCATCGACTACCTCGACCTGACGCCGACGTTCCTGCGCGAGCTGATGCGTGCGGGCCTCGGCCCGGAGGGTGTCCGGCCGGCGGTCCTCGTCGTCGGGGGCGAGGCGACCCCGCCGGACCTGTGGGACGAGCTGACCTCCTGGCCGCTGGTCGCGGTCCACGACCTCTACGGCCCGACCGAGTGCACCGTCGACGCGTGGGGCCGCAGCGCGGCCCGCACCGGTGACACGATCCACCGCCGGGCCGGCGCCGTCGCGAACCTCGCGATCCGGATCCTCGACGCCGGGCTCGCTCCGGTGCCCGACGGTGTCCCCGGCGAGCTCTACCTCGCCGGCCCCGGTCTCGCCCGTGGTTACCTGAACCGTCCCGGCCTGACCGCCGACCGCTTCGTCGCCGACCCGTTCGGTCGGCCCGGTGCGCGGATGTACCGCACCGGTGACCTCGTCCGCCGGCGTGGGAACTCCGAGCTCGACTTCCTCGGTCGCGTCGACGGCCAGGTCAAGCTCCGCGGCCTGCGCATCGAGACCGGGGAGATCGAGGCGGCCCTCCGCGCGGCCGGTGCGGCCGACGCGGCCGTCGTCGTCCGCGAGGACCGGCCGGGCGATCCGCGTCTGGTCGCGTACGTGGTCGGGCGAACCGACGCCCCGTCAGACACCCCGTCGGACATCCAGGCGCTCCGTGCCGCCGCCGCGGCGACGCTGCCCGCGGCGCTGGTGCCGTCGGCGTTCGTCGTGTTGCCGGCGCTACCGCGATCGGTCGCGGGCAAGGTCGACCGCGCCGCGCTGCCGGCGCCGGTCGACCACCCACGCAGCGCCCTCGGGCGGGCGCCGGCCACGGCGCTCGAGGCGCAGGTCTGCGCCCTGTTCGCCGAGGTGCTCGGGCTGCCCGGAGGGGAGCGGCCCGGGGCCGACGCGGACTTCTTCGCGCTCGGCGGGCACTCCCTGCTCGCCATGCGCCTGGTCGCGCGACTGCGGGCCGACCTCGGGGCCGACGTGTCCCTGCGGACGGTCTTCGACGCCCCGACCCCCGAGCGGCTGGCCGCGCGGCTCGCGACCGCGTCGTCCGCGACCGCGCTTTCCGCGACCGTGCGCCCCGCGCTGACGCCGGTGCCGGCGGGCGCCGAGGTCCCGCTCGCCCCGGCCCAGCACGGGCTCTGGGTCCTGGACCGCATCGCCGGCCCGAGCCCGACCTACAACATCCCGATCGCCTGGCGCCTGACCGGGGAGCTCGACGCCGCCGCGCTCTGCGCCGCGGTGCGCGACCTCGCCGAGCGCCACGAGCCCCTGCGCACCGTCGTCGTCGAACGGGACGGCTTGCCGTACCAGCGGCTCGTGCCGGCGGAGGCGATCCGCGTCGTTGAGAGTGCGATCGAGCCCGCCGACCTCCCGGCCCGACTGCGGGCGGCCGCGCTCCACACCTTCGACCTGGAGACGGAACCGCCGCTGCGCGCCGAGCTGCTCCGGCTCGGCCCGACGGACCACGTCCTCGCGCTGACGGTGCATCACATCGCGGCCGACGAGTGGTCCGACGCGCCGCTGGTCACCGACCTGGCCACGGCCTACGCCGCGCGGCGGGCGGGCCGGGCGCCGGAGTTCGCCTCGCTGCCCGCGCGCTACGCGGACTTCGCGGCGTGGCAGCACGCGCTGCTGGGCGAACGCGGGACGCCGACCGAGTTCGCGCGGGCGCAGACCGGGTTCTGGCGCAACGCGCTGATTGGTCTGCCCGTCGAGCTCGCGCTGCCGACCGACCGGCCGCGGCCGCCGGTGGCGACGGGCCGCGGCGGCACCGTGCCGGTGACGATCGACGCCGAGCTCGCGGCCGCGCTGCGGGCGCTCGGGCGCGCCCACGACGTCAGCACGTTCATGGTTCTGCAGGCGGCGGTCGCCGCGCTGCTGCACCGCAGCGGCGCCGGCGACGACATCCCGATCGGCAGCCCGATCACCGGCCGCGCGGACCTCGCGCTCGGCGACCTCGTCGGGTACTTCCTCAACACGATCGTCCTGCGCACCGACCTGTCCGGGCGGCCCAGCTTCGCCGACGTGCTGCGCCGGGTGCGCGAGACCGACCTCGCGGCCTACGAGCACCAGGACCTGCCGTTCGACCGCGTCGTCGAGGCCGTGAACCCGGCCCGCTCGCCGTCCCGGCACCCGCTGTTCCAGGTGATGGTGGTTCACCTGCCTGCGCCCGACGGCGATCCGGAACTTCCGGGCCTGCAGACGACGCGGGTCGACGCCGACGCCGCGGTGGCGAAGTTCGACCTGTCGTTCGACTTCGTCGACGAGCGCGCCACCGACGGTGGGGTCGGCGGGATCTCCGGCGTCGTCGAGTACGCGGCGGACCTGTTCGACGAGAGCACGGCGGCGGGTCTGGCCGACCGCCTGCTCCGGCTGCTGCGCGCCGTGGTCGCCGATCCCGACCGGCCCGTCGCCGGGATCGACGTCCTGGCCCGCGGCGAGCGCGACGCTGCGCTCGCCGCGGGTCGGGGTCGACCGGCCGGCGCTCTCCCGGCCGGCGCTCTTCCGGCCGGCGGCGCCGCGACCGTTCCGGCGCTGTTCGAGGCGCAGGTGCGCCGCGACCCGGCCGCTCCCGCGCTGGTCGTGGGGGAGCGACGGCTGACGTTCGGCGAGCTCAACGCCGAGGCCAACCGGCTCGCGCGGCTGCTCGTGGCCGCGGGCGCCGGGCCGGAGCGACCGGTCGGCCTCGTGCTGCCGCGGACGCACGCGATGACCGCGATCCTCGCCGCGGCCAAGGCCGGGGCGCCCTACGTCCCGGCCGAGCCCGACGCCCCGGCCACCCGCACCGCGGCGATGTTCGCCGACGCGGGCGCGGTGGTCGTCGTGACGTCGTCCGGAGTCGCGGGCGCGACCGGCGAGTGGGGTGAGGTCCCCGTCCTCGTCGTCGACGACCCGGCGACCGTCGCGCGTCTGGCGAGTGCGGACGACCGCGACCTCACCGACGCCGACCGGCTCGCGCCG
This sequence comes from Sporichthya polymorpha DSM 43042, assembly GCF_000384115.1. NCBI lineage: Bacteria > Bacillati > Actinomycetota > Actinomycetes > Sporichthyales > Sporichthyaceae > Sporichthya > Sporichthya polymorpha. The sequence goes on along the minus strand of NZ_KB913029.1, from coordinate 4,871,575 downwards.
CTCGCTCCGGCGCACCCGGCGTACGTGATCTACACCTCGGGCTCGACGGGGACGCCGAAGGGCGTCGTCGTCCCGCACGCGGCCGTGGCGAACCTGTACGCCAGTCACGCCGCCGACCTGCACGCGCGAGCGGTCGCGGCGGCGGGCCGCGACCGGCTGCGCGTCGGGCACGCGTGGTCGTTCTCGTTCGACGCCTCCTGGCAGCCGCAGCTCTGGCTGCTCGGCGGGCACGAGGTGCACGTCCTCGACGACGAGACCCGCCGCGACGCCGACCTGCTCGTCGCCGCGGTGTGGGAGCGCGACCTCGACTTCCTCGAGGTGACGCCGTCCTTCCTCGCGCAGCTGCTGGCCGCCGGTCTGGTCCGCAGCGACGCGACCGGCACGCCGCACTGCCCGCTCCACCTGCTCGGGTTCGGTGGTGAGGCGGTGCCGCCGGGCGTGTGGACGCAGCTGCGCGAGCTCGCGGGCACCGACGCGGTCAACCTCTACGGTCCGACCGAGGCGACCGTCGACTCGCTCGTCGCGTTCGTCGACGAGTCGCCGGCCCCGGTGGTGGGCCGGCCCGTCGCCGGGGCGCGCGCCTGCGTCCTCGACGCCGCGTTGCACCCGGTGCCGCCCGGCGTCACCGGTGAGCTGTACCTGTCCGGCGCCGGTCTCGCCCGCGGCTACCTGAACCGTGCCGGCTTGACCGCCGACCGCTTCGTCGCCGATCCGTTCGGCCGGCCCGGGACGCGGATGTACCGCACCGGCGACCTCGCGCGGTTCGACGCGGCGGGCCGGCTGGAGTACCGCGGCCGGTCGGACGACCAGGTGAAGCTCCGCGGCTACCGGATCGAGCCGGCGGAGATCGAGGCCGTGCTCGGCCGCCACGGCGACCTCGCCGCGGCGGTGGTCGTCGTGCGCCCCGGCCCGGGTGGGGTCGAGCGGTTGGTCGCCTACGTGGTCCCGCGCCCGGGCGCCGCGGCGCCGCCTGCGGCGGAGCTGCGCCGGCTCGCCGCCGACGCCCTGCCGGACCACATGGTCCCGACGGTCTTCGTTTCGCTGGACGCGCTCCCGGTGCTGCCCGGCGGCAAGCTGAACCGCGCCGCGCTGCCGGAGCCGCCGGAGGCCGAGCGCATCCCGTCCCGTCCGCCGGCCACGGCGGTCGAGGCGGCCGTCGTTCTGGTCGTCGGGGACTTGCTCGGCATCGACGCGGGGGTCGAGGACGACTTCTTCGCCCTCGGCGGAGACAGCATCCTCGCGATGCAGGTGGTCAGCCGGCTGCGCGCGCTGGACTGGAAGGTGACGCCTCGGCAGATTCTGGCGGGGCGGACGCTGGACGCGATTGCGGCCGCCGCGACTCCGAGCGACGGCTCCGACACCGCCGACGACGGAACCGGCACGGTTCCGCTGACGCCGACGATGGTCTGGATGTCCGAGGTCGACACCCCGGTCGCCGCGATCCAGCAGTCGAGCCTGGTGCTCACCCCGGTCGGCACGACCAAGGACGGTCTGCGGCAGGCCCTCGCCGCGGTGGTCCTGCATCACGACCTCCTGCGGGCCCGGCTCGTCCGGGGCACGCCGTGGACGCTCGAGGTTCCGCCCGCGGAGCAGGCGGCGGTCCGCCTCGAGCGGGTCGATGCCAAGGGCGGAAGCGACCTGGAGACCCTCGTCGCCGAGCACGCCCGCGCGGCCCGGGACCGCGTCGACCCCGACGCCGGCGTGATGTGGGCCGCGGTGTGGTTCGACGGCGGACCCGGTGAACGCGGCCGGCTCCTGCTGACCGTGCACCACCTCGTGATGGACGCCATGTCGTGGCGCATCCTGCTCGAGGACCTCGCGGCCGCCGCTGCGGGTCGGGACCTGCCGCCGGTGACCACGTCGTTCCGCCGGCACGCGCAGTTGCTGACCGCCCAGGTTCCGCACCAGCGTGGCGGGCTCCCGGTCGCGGAGACCGTCCGGGCCGGTGGGGACCCGCTGCCGCTGAGGCGCCCGCTCGACCCGGCGCGCGACGTGGTCGGGACCGAGCGCACCCATTGCGAGACACTCCCGACCGGCCTCACCACGGCCCTGCTGGGCCCGGTGCCCGCGGCGTACGGGGCGCGCGTCGACGACGTGCTGCTCGCGGCGCTCGCGCTCGCCGTCGCCGACTGGCGGGACCGGCGCGGCGGCGTCGCGAGCTCTGGCGATGAAGCGGGCGGGACGACGCTCGTCGACGTCAAGGGCCACGGGCGCGCGGGCGACCTCGACGTCTCCCGCACGCTGGGCCGGTTCGCGACCGGCGTCCCGGTTCTGCTCGACCCGGGTCCGGTCCGGCTGGCTGACGTGGAGTCAGTCCCGGCGGCCGCGGCCGCCGTGCTGGACCGGGTGCGGGTGAGCGCCCAAGCCGCGTCCGCCGTCGGCGCGTCCGCGCCGCCACCGCTGGAGTTCAACTACCTCGGCCGGGTGGACGGTGCGGAGGACGCCGACTGGGCGAGCGCTCCGGAGGAGGCGGCCGCCGACCTCGGACTCGACCCCTCCCTCCCGCTCGCGCACGCGCTGTCCCTCGGCGCGGTGGCCGAGGAGGGGCCGGACGGCGTCGTCCTGCTCGCGACCTGGTCGTGGCCGGACGGCGTCCTCGACGCCGACGCCGTCGTCGACCTCGCCCAGACCTGGTTCCGCGCGCTCGCCGCGCTGGCCGCCGCGGCCCCGCGGGACTGACCCCGCACCCACGCACCGCGCCCGACAGACCCCTGCACAGAAGGAGAACCGCGATGACCAACCCCTTCGACAACCCGGACGGCACGTTCCTCGTCCTGGTCAACGACGAGGGCCAGCACAGCCTGTGGCCGGACTTCGTCGACGTCCCCGCCGGCTGGGAGACCCGCTTCGGCCCGGACACCCGCGCGGCGTGTCTCGACTACGTCGAGCGGTCGTGGACGGACATGCGTCCGGCGAGCCTCGTCCGTGCGATGGGTGGCTGAGCGTGGCGGCTTCCACCGGTCTGCGCGTCGCCTTCTTCGGTTTCGGCACCTGGGGTTCCCGCACCCTGCAGGCGCTGCTCGACTCGCACCACGAGGTCGTGCTCGTCGTCACGCACCCGCCGAGTGACGGAGCGTGGGAACGGATCTGGAACGACTCGGTCGAGGACCTCGCGCGGTCGGTCGACGTGCCGGTCCTGCTCCGCAACCGGCCCGACGACGCCGACCTGCAGGTGCGCCTGAAGGAGGCGGACCCCGACGTCATGGTCGCGGTCAACTGGCGGACGCTGATCCCGGCCGAGGTCGTCTCGCTGCCGCGGCTCGGGACGCTGAACGTCCACGACTCGCTGCTGCCGCGCTACGCCGGGTTCGCACCGCTGAACTGGGCGCTGATCAACGGCGAGACGCAGGTCGGCGTGACGGCCCATCTGATGGACGCCGAGCTCGACGCCGGCCCGATCGTGCTGCAGTGGGCGGTGCCGGTCGGTGCGCAGGACACCGCCGTCGACCTGTTCCACGCGACGCTGAAGCTGTTCGGCCCGATCACCGTGCAGGGGCTGGATCTGATGGCGAGCGGTCGCACCGACTTCCCGGCGCAGGACCGGAGCCAGGCGACGTTCTTCCACAAGCGGGCCGACGAGGACAACCGCATCGACTGGACGTGGCCGGCGCGGGACATCGTCAACCTGGTCCGCGCGCAGCCCGACCCGTACCCGAACGCGTGGACCTACCACCGCGGGGAGCGGCTCTCGGTGCTGAAGGCGTCCGTGTCGGAGAAGCGCTACGGCGGGACGCCGGGCCGCATCTTCTTCCGGGAGGGCCCCGGCGTGGCGATCGTCGCCGGTCCCGAGGCCCGGCGGGGGCAGAACGCCGCCGTGGTGATCGAGACCGTCCGCACCGCGGCGGGGGAGACGCTGCCCGCGCTCGAGTACTTCACCGCGATGGGCGGCTACCTCACCGACCGGCCGTGACGACGGTCTCGATCGTCTGGGCCGACCCGGCCGCGGTCCCGGCGTCGCTGCTGGGCCTGCTCGACGCCGGGGAACGGGCCCGGCACGACGCCCTGCTCCGGCCCGCGGACCGGCAGCGGTTCCTCGCCGCGCACGCGCTCACGCGGCTCGTGCTCGGCGAGGTCCTCGACACCGACCCCGCGGCGCTGGCCTTCGTCCACCGCTGCGCCACCTGCGGCGGCCCCCACGGCAAGCCCGCCCTCCGTCAAAAAGGGGTGACACCCTTTCTTGACAGCGGTCGGCCGGAGTTCTCCGTCAGCCACGCGGGGGACCGGGTGGTGGTCGCGGTCGCGGGGGCGCCGGTCGGGGTCGACGTCGAGACGGCGGGGGCCGCGCTCGAACCCGCCGAGTTCGCGGCGGTCACCCTCGCCCCGACCGAGCGGCGGGCCCTCGGCGAGCTCCCGCCGGGGGAGCAGCCCGCCGCGCTCCTGCGGACCTGGGTCCGGAAGGAGGCCGTCCTCAAGGCCACCGGACGCGGGCTCGCGGTCCCGCCCGACCGGGTCGAACTCGCCCCGCCCGGAGCACCGCCGGCGCTGGTGGCCTGGGGGGCGGAGGACGACCCCGGACCCGTCGCGCTGGCCGACGTCGACCTCGGGCCGGGACGGATCGCGGCGGTCGCCGTCCTCGCGCCGACCACGCCGAACGTCGAGATCAGGGCGTGGTCCGGCCGCCCGACGTTCGCGGGCGCGCCGGCGGGGTAGAGCCGGTCCAGGTGCGGCGACGGGGCGCCGCGACGGAACACGGGGGTGAACGGTGCGACGGGTTATCGCCCTGGTCGCGAGTCCGGTGCTGGCGATCGGGTTGCTCGCCGGGTGCGGCGGCGACGAGGCGTCGTCCGGGTCGTCGGGCCCGATGTCGATCGCGGTCACGCCGGCCGCCGACGCCCGCAACGTCGGCGCCGGCGCCACGGTGAAGGTGACCGGCTCGAACGGCCGGCTCACCGAGGTCCGCGTCACCGACGGGAAAAGCGACCAGCTCGACGGCAGGTACGCCCCCGACCGGACGGCCTGGAACTCCACCGTGCCGGTGAAGGTCGGCACGCGCTACACCGTCCACGCGTGGGGCGAGGGCGCCGACGGCGCCCCGGTCGAGAAGATCACCCGCTTCTCCACGACCGACGTGAAGCGCTCGGACACCCTGGAGATCGCGTCGGTCCAGCCGGAGAACGGCGCCAAGGTCGGCGTCGGGCACCCGTTGATGGTCACGTTCAACCAGCCCGTCGAGGACCGCAAGATCGTCCAGAAGGCACTGCAGGTCCGCACCACCCCGCGGGTCGAGGGCGCCTGGTACTGGATCGACGACGTCACCGTCGACTACCGCCCGGAGAAGTTCTGGCCGGCCGGGACGAAGGTGACGCTCGCCGCGAAGCTGAAGGACATTCAGGCGGGCGACGGCGTCCTCGGCGGCGCCAACCGCAGGTCGACGTTCACCGTCGACCGGGCGCAGATCATCACCGTCGACGTCGACAAGCACAAGCTGACGGTCGAGCGCGACGGCAAGCCGCTGAAGACCTACGACGTCACCACGGGCAAGAAGGGCTGGGAAACCCGCACCGGCACGAAGATCGTCATGGACAAGGAACGCAACAAGAAGTGGACCGACGAGGCGATCGACGCCCCGGAGGACTACGAGTACAGGTCCAAGTACGCCATGCGGATCACCAACAGCGGCGAGTTTCTCCACGACGCCCCCTGGAACCGGGGGACCATCGGCGAGGCGAACACCTCGCACGGGTGCATCGGACTGCTGCCCGAGGCCGCGGAGTGGCTGTACCAGAACACGATCGTCGGTGACCCGGTCGTGGTCGTGGGCTCCTCCCGGCCGTTCGACGACCTGCTCAACCGCGTGGCGGACTGGACCGTGCCCTGGGAGAAGTGGAAGGCCGGGAACGCCGACCAGACCTGACGGGCCGCACCGTGATCCGGGCCACACCCGCTGCGCCATTACGCTTCCGGCATGCCGGATCGCCTCGAACTGCTGCCCGCCGTCGACGTCGCCGACGGCCAGGCCGTCCGTCTGGTCCAGGGTGAGGCCGGGTCGGAGACCTCCTACGGCGACCCCCTCGCCGCCGCGCTGGCCTGGCAGTCCGCCGGCGCGGAGTGGATCCACCTGGTCGACCTCGACGCCGCGTTCGGCCGCGGCTCGAACCGCGAACTGCTGCACGAGGTGGTCGCCAAGCTCGACGTGAAGGTCGAGATGAGCGGCGGCATCCGCGACGACGAGTCCCTCGAGGCGGCCATGGCCACCGGGTGCGCCCGGGTGAACATCGGCACCGCCGCGCTGGAGAACCCGCAGTGGTGCGCCCGCGCGATCGCGCGGTGGGGCGACCGGGTCGCGGTCGGCCTCGACGTGCGTGGCACCACCCTCGCCGCCCGCGGCTGGACGAAGGAGGGCGGCGACATCTGGGAGGTGCTCGCCCGCCTCGACTCCGAGGGCTGCGCCCGCTACGTCGTCACCGACGTCACCAAGGACGGGACGCTGAAGGGCCCGAACCTCGACCTGCTCCGCGAGGTGTGCGCCCGCACCGACAAGCCGGTGGTCGCCTCCGGCGGTGTCTCCAGCCTGGACGACCTGCGCGCGATCGCCTCGTTGGTGCCGCTGGGCGTCGAGGGCGCGATCGTCGGCAAGGCGCTCTACGCGCAGGCGTTCACCCTCGAAGAGGCGCTCGCCGCCGTGGCCGCGGTCTGACCCTCCCAGAGCTGAAGGAGCGTCAGATGGGAGTCGCGGTTCGGGTCATCCCGTGTCTGGACGTCGACGCCGGCCGCGTGGTCAAGGGCGTCAACTTCCAGAATCTGCGCGACGCCGGTGACCCCGTCGAGCTCGCAAAGCGATACGACGCCGAGGGCGCCGACGAGCTGACGTTCCTCGACATCACCGCGTCCTCCAGCGACCGGTCGACGACGTACGAGATCGTGTCCCGCACCGCGGAGCAGGTCTTCATCCCGCTGACCGTCGGCGGCGGTGTCCGTACGGCGGCGGACGTCGACAAGCTCCTGCGCGCCGGCGCCGACAAGATCGGCGTCAACACCGCCGCCATCGCGCGCCCCGCGCTGATCGCCGAGATCGCCGACCGTTTTGGCAACCAGGTGCTCGTGCTCTCGATCGACGCGCGCCGTTGCCTCCCCGGCGACCCTCCGACGCCCTCGGGCTTCGAGGTCACCACCCACGGGGGCCGGAAGGGCACGGGCATCGACGCGATCGAGTGGTGCCGCCGCGGCGCCGAGCTCGGCGCCGGCGAGATCCTGCTGAACTCCATGGACGCCGACGGCACCAAGGACGGCTACGACCTCGAGATGCTCCGTCAGGTCCGCGAGATCGTGACCGTCCCGGTCATCGCCAGTGGGGGAGCCGGCAAGATCGAGGACTTCGCCCCCGCCGTCGGCGCCGGCGCCGACGCCGTCCTCGCCGCCAGTGTGTTCCACTTCGGCGACCTCCGGATCGGCGAGGTCAAGGACGCCCTTCGCTCCGCCGGCCACCCGGTGCGCTGACCGCACCGGGCGCCGGAACGCCGTCAGGTCAACGAGACTGACGTCTCGTCAGAACGTGCGCTCGCCGTTCTTCGCGATGCCGAGGCGGGGGAACTGGTCCGCGATCTCGGCGGCGAGCTCGAGGTAGGCCTGGTACGCGCCCTTGCCGAGCTGGGAGAGGTCGATCTGGCCACCCTCGGCCAGGTGCGGGTCGTACGGGACCGCGACGACGGCCCGGGTCCGCTTGGCGAAGTGGCTGATGATCTCGTCCAGGTGCACGGTCGCCGCCTGCGGCCGCACCGAGGTGACGACCGTGACGGACTCGCGCGCGAGCTCGGCGTAGTTGTGCGCCTCCAGCCAGTCCAGGGTCGCCGACGCGCTGCGCGCACCGTCGAGCGACGCGGAGGAGACGATGACGACCTGGTCGGCCTTGGCGAGCACGCCGACCATCGCCGAGTGCAGCAGACCGGTGCCGCAGTCGGTGAGGATCAGGTTGTAGAAGCGCTCGAGGATGTCGCTGATGATCCGGTAGTCGTTCTCCGAGAACGCCAGCGAGGCGAGGGGGTCCGACTCCGAGACGAGCACCTCGAGGCGCGAGTCGGCCTGGGCGGTGAACTCGCGGACCGCGGAGTACCGGTCGAGCTGCGCGCTGCGGGCCACGAAGTCACGGACGGTCGTGCGCGCCTGGCCCGGCACGATCTTGTCGCCGAGGGTGCCGCGGTCCGGGTTCGCGTCGATCGCGATGACGCGGTCCCGGCGCAGCGAGGCGAACATCGAGCCGAGCGCGGCGGCGGTCGTCGTCTTGCCGACGCCGCCCTTGAGCGAGATGACCGCGAGCCGGTGGCAGCCCGGGATCTCGGTGCGAACGCGCTCCTCGAACTCCATCTGCTCGCGTTCCTTGGACCCCGGCCCGAGGTTGACCAGGCCACCGGTCGCGGCGAGCACACCCTTGCGCCAGCCCTTGCCCGGCGGCTTCTTGCGCTGCTTGAGGACCTTGTCCGCGGTGAGGCTGTCGGCGGTCAGCTTCTCCGTGCTCACCGGCAGGTTGCGCGCCGGGGGCCGGTTCGCGGACGCGGCGGGAGCCGCCGTGCGCGTCGCGGGCCGCGGCGGGTTGTGCACCGGCAGCTGGATGTCGCCGGTCGCCTGCTTGGCGTCGTAGTCCTTGAACGGCTCGCCCGTCGGCTGCGCGCTGCGCCCCGGACGGTTCGGCCGCGCGCCCTTGACCGGCGCCTTCGGCAGGGGAGCCGCCGCGGCCGGGGACTGCGCCGGGGATGCCGGTGCGGGAGCCGGAGCCGGTGCCGGTGCCGGCGGCTGGACCGCGGCCGGGGAGGTGGCGGCGAGCGGGGTCGGCGGGGCCGGGGTGGCGGGGGCCTCGGCCTGGCTCGGCAGGCCGGAGCCCGGAGCCGGGAAGCCTTCGAACTTGCGGGTCGGCGGGTCGATGCCGCCGCCCCCGAGCGAACCGGGCGGGAACGGGGACGCGTTCGGGTCGCCGGGACGCAGGGCGTCGTAGTCCAGGTTGAGCGCGGCCGCGCGGCGGCGCAGCTCCGCGCTGCTCGGCAGACCGGTGGCGTCGGGGGCCGGGTCGCCCTTGTACTCCTCGGGCGAGAGCCCGAGCTGGTCGTAGATCCAGGTGCTGTCGTTGGGGTCCCGCTCACCGCCCGGGGCCGGGAGGTCCGTGGTCGAGGTGCGCGGCGCACCCGCCGCCGCACCGCTGCCCTTGCCGGTGTTCGAGCCCGTGCCCGAACTCGCCCCCGCCGGTCCGCCGGAGTTCGACGGCGCCGCAGCGGAGGCCGGGGGCGCGCTCTTGCTCGCGCCCTCGTTCCTGGCCGTGTTCTGCTGCGCCGGGTTCTCGCTCGGCGTGGTCATCGCGGCACCGCCCTCCGTGGGATCGTCCCCACCCCTGCCTCGGGTCTGGTCACTGAGCGCGACCGAGACCGAAGCATGATCCCACGCAATGTCCCACTCTGTGGGCGGCTCCAAGCGATGCCTGGCCATGATTCGAGCGCCTCCGCGGGAGGTTCGGGGCGATATGTACGGGCGTGGGCGAATCGCGCGTGCGGCGGCGGACGCCGGATGAGGACCATGCTCACATCTCGGACAGCCCGAATCGGGCTAAGCCGCGGGGTGTGTCTCCCGGTCGCAGAATCGCCCCGGTGATGACCGGTCCACGGAGCGTGACGGGAAACCGGAACGACGGCGAAACGAGCGGCGGGGCAGAATTCGGTCCCATGCCCTCGAAGTCCGCTCTCGATCCCGCGGTCGCCGCCGTGCTGCGCCGCGACGCCGCCGGCCTGTTCCCCGCCGTGGCCCAGCAGTGGGACACCGGGGAGGTGCTCATGGTCGGCTGGATGGACGACGAGGCACTGCACCGCACGCTCACCACCGGCCGCGTCACCTACTTCAGCCGCAGCCGGCAGGAGTACTGGACGAAGGGCGAGACGTCCGGCCACCGGCAGTGGGTGCACTCCGTCGCGCTCGACTGCGACGGCGACACCGTGCTCGTCCGCGTCGATCAGGAGGGGCCGGCGTGCCACACCGGCACCCGGACCTGCTTCGACGACTCGCGGGCCCTCGCCGCGGTGACGATCCCCGTCGACGAGCGCCCGAAGGTCGCCTCGTGACGCGCCTGACCGGCGAGATCGTGCCCGACCTCGACACGTTCCGCGCGCTCGCCGCCGACCGGAAGGTCATCCCGGTCTCGCGCCGGTTGCTCGCCGACGGCGAGACGCCGGTCGGGCTGTACCGCAAGCTCGCGGCCGAACGCCCGGGCACGTTCCTGCTCGAGTCGGCCGAGCACGGTCGCGTGTGGGGCCGGTACTCCTTCGTCGGGGTACAGGCGCCCGCGATGCTGACCGAGTCCGACGGCGTCGCGCGCTGGGTCGGCGGTCCGCCGGCGGGCGTCCCCACCGAGGGCGACCCGCTGCAGGTCCTGCGCGGCACGGTCGAGGCGTTGCGAACGCGTTCCACCACAGCGTTCACCGGGTCCGGGCCCGACCTCCCGCCGCTGACCGGCGGACTCGTCGGGTTCATCGGTTACGACGCCGTACGGCGGTTGGAACGCCTGCCGGAGAAGGCGGTCGACGACCTGCACCTGCCCGAGCTCGCGATGCTGCTTGCGACCGATCTCGCCGTCCTCGACCACGAGGACGGCTCGGTGGTGCTCATCGCGAACGCCGTCAACTGGGACGGCAGCGACTCCGGGGTCGACGCGGCCTACTCCTCCGCGTGCGAGCGGCTGGCGGCGATGACCGCGGACCTCGCCCGTCCCGTCGGCTCCAGCGCCGCGCACCTCGACTGGGACGGCACGGTCGACTACACGTCGAACACGACCCGCGAGGACTACATGGCCGCGGTCGAGCGCGCGGTCGAGGAGATCCACGCCGGCGAGGCGTTCCAGATCGTCGTCAGCCAGCGGTTCTCGATGCCGACGTCGGCGAGCGCGCTCGACATCTACCGCGTGCTGCGCCTGACGAACCCGAGCCCGTACCTGTACCTGCTGCGCTTCCCGGGCCCGGACGGCGGGGCCGAGGGCGGCTTCGACGTGGTCGGGTCCAGCCCCGAGGCGCTGGTCAAGGTGCAGGAGGGCCGGGCGATGATGCACCCGATCGCCGGCAGTCGCCCGCGCGGGTCGACGCCCGAGCACGACGTCGAGCTCGGCGTCGAACTGCTGGCCGACCCGAAGGAACGCGCCGAGCACCTGATGCTCGTCGACCTCGGCCGCAACGACCTGGGCCGGGTGTGCGCGCCCGGCAGTGTCGAGGTCGTCGACTTCATGTCGGTCGAGCGCTACTCGCACATCATGCACATCGTCTCGACGGTGGTCGGGCGGCCGAGCGAGGACCAGACCGCCTTCGACGTGCTGGCCGCGTGCTTCCCGGCGGGCACCCTCTCGGGCGCCCCGAAGCCGCGCGCGATGGAGATCATCGAGGAGCTCGAGCCGACCCGGCGCGCGCTCTACGGCGGCGTCGTCGGCTATCTGGACTTCGCCGGTGACCTCGACACCGCGATCGCGATCCGCACCGCGCTGCTCCGCGACGGCGTCGCGTACGTGCAGGCGGGCGCGGGCATCGTCGCCGACTCCGACCCGGCGACCGAGGACCAGGAGTGCCGGAACAAGGCGGCCGCGGTGCTGCGGGCGGTCGCGGCGGCGGAGACGCTGCGACCGGTCACCTGAGGGCGGCGCCGTGAACTCACGCCGGGAGGCCGTGCTCGCCCTGCTCGGCGGCATCGGCGGCGCCGTGCTGACGCTGTTCGCCGCCAGCCGCCCCTGGGCCGACGGACAGGCCGTGCAGGGCACGCTGCGCGCCCCCCTGGAGGTCAGCGGCGGCTCGCTGGTGCCGGTCGTCCCCGCGCTCGGGCTCGCCGCGCTCGCCGGCGTCCTCGCCGTCCTCGCGACGCGCGGCTGGGCGCGCACGGTCGTCGGCGCGGTCGTCGCGCTCTGTGGCCTCGTCGTCGCCGGATCCGCGCTGACACAACGGGATCCGGACTCCGACGAGCTCGCGCGCCGGGCCGGCGACGCGCTCGGCACCGCGACCGCGACGGCCGCCGGCGGCGGCACCGCGTGGCCCTGGCTCGCGCTCGTCGGCGGGTTGCTGATCGCCGCCGCCGGCCTCGCCACCGCGGCGCGCGGGCGCGCGTGGCCGGCGATGTCGTCGCGGTACGAGCGTCCCGTGGCGGACGAGGAATCGAGCGCTCGGACGCAGCCGCGAGCGAACCGGACGGCGGACACCGCGCTCGATCAGTGGCGTGCGATCGACCGCGGTCATGACCCGACCGATGGGCCGGTCCAGAGCGCCGAGTGACGCGGACTACGATCCTGCTCAACGTCGCCGCCGCTTTTCCGGCGACCGGCGGAAGCCGATCTGGAGAGGGGAACCGTCCTGGTGTCCGTGCTCGAAGAGATCCTCAGCGGCGTTCGCGAGGATCTGGCACAGCGCCAGGAGGTCGTCACCCTCGACGCGCTCAAGGAACGCGTTGCGCGCATGGCCGAACCGCGCGACGGGCTGGCGGCTCTGCAGGTGCCGGGCGTCGGTGTCATCGCCGAGGTCAAGCGCTCCAGCCCGTCGAAGGGCGCGCTGGCCGCGATCGCCGACCCGGCCCGTCTGGCCGCGGACTACGAGGCCGGCGGCGCCGCCGTGATCAGTGTCCTCACCGAGAAGCGTCGCTTCGGTGGCGAGCTCGCCGACCTCACCGCGGTGCGGGCTCGCGTCGACGTGCCCATCCTGCGCAAGGACTTCATCTTCTCCAGCTACCAGCTGTGGGAGGCCCGCGCGCACGGCGCGGACCTGGTGCTGCTGATCGTCGCCGCGCTCGAGCAGAACGCGTTGATCTCGCTCATCGAGCGCACCGAGTCCCTCGGCATGACGCCGCTGGTCGAGGTGCACACCGAGGAGGAGACGCACCGCGCGGTCGACGCCGGAGCGAAGCTCATCGGCGTCAACGCGCGCAACCTCAAGACGCTCGAGGTCGACCGCGACACGTTCGGTCGCCTCGCCCCCCTGATCCCGGACTCCATCGTCACCATCGCCGAGTCCGGCGTGCGCGGTCCGCACGACGTCATCGAGTACGGCCGGCAGGGCGCGGACGCGGTGCTGGTCGGCGAGAGCCTCGTGACCGGACAGGACCCGCAGGCCGCGGTGCGTGACCTCGTCGCAGCGGGTGCGCATCCCGCGTTGAAGAAGGGCCGGCACTGTGGCTGACGCCGCAGTGGTGCCGGACGAACACGGCCTCTTCGGCGACTACGGCGGACGGTTCGTCCCCGAGGCGCTGATGGCGGCGCTGGACCAGCTGACCGCGGAGTTCACGGCGGCGCAGGCCGACCCGAACTTCCGCGCCGAGCTGTCGGGGCTGCTCGGCAGTTACACCGGCCGGCCGTCGCCGATCACCGAGGTGCCGCGGTTCGCCGAGCACGCCGGTGGCGCGCGGATGATCCTCAAGCGCGAGGACCTGAACCACACGGGCTCGCACAAGATCAACAACGTCCTCGGCCAGGCCCTGCTCACCCGACGCATGGGCAAGACGCGCGTCATCGCCGAGACCGGCGCGGGCCAGCACGGCGTCGCGACCGCCACCGCGTGCGCGCTGCTCGGCCTCGACTGCGTCGTGTACATGGGCGAGGAGGACACCCGGCGGCAGGCGCTCAACGTCGCTCGCATGAAGCTGCTCGGCGCCGAGGTTCGTCCGGTGTCCACCGGCAGCCGCACGCTGAAGGACGCGATCAACGAGGCGCTGCGCGACTGGGTCGCGAACGTCGACAACACGCACTACCTGCTCGGCACCGTCGCCGGTCCGCACCCGTTCCCGTACCTGGTCCGCGAGTTCCACCGCGTCATCGGGCAGGAGGCCCGCGCGCAGGTGCTCGAGCTGACCGGCGGTCTGCCCGACGCCGTCTGCGCGTGCGTGGGCGGCGGATCCAACGCGATCGGCATCTTCTACGACTTCATCCCCGACGCCGACGTGAAGCTGTTCGGTTTCGAGGCCGCCGGTGACGGCGTCGAGACCGGCCGCCACGCGGCGACGATCACCGGTGGTGCCCCGGGCGTCCTGCACGGCGCGCGCTCGTACCTGTTGCAGGACGAGGAGGGGCAGACGCGAGAGAGCCACTCCATCTCCGCCGGCCTCGACTACCCGGGCGTCGGGCCCGAGCACGCGTGGCTCGCCGACACCGGCCGCGCGACCTACCGTGCGATCACCGACGCCGAGGCGATGGACGCGTTCCAGTTGCTCTGCCGTACCGAGGGCATTATCCCGGCGATCGAGAGCTCGCACGCCCTCGCCGGCGCGCTCGTCGTCGGACGCGAACTCGGTCCCGACGCCACCGTCCTCGTCAACCTCTCCGGGCGTGGGGACAAGGACGTTGACACCGCCGCCACGTGGTTCGGGCTGGTGTGAGTTGAGCGTCGCAGTTCCGAGCAGGCCGTCATGAGCAGAGTGGCGGAGGCGTTCGCGAAGGCGGCCGCGGAGAACCGCGCCGCGCTCGTCGGGTACCTGCCCGCGGGCTTCCCGACGCAGCAGGGCGGCATCGACGCGTTTACCGCGATGGTGGCCGCCGGCGTGGACGTCGTCGAGGTCGGGCTGCCCTACAGCGACCCGGTGCTCGACGGTCCGACGATCCAGCAGGCCGCGGACCGCGCGCTGGCGGGCGGGACGCGCATCAAGGACGTGCTCGCGACCGTCGAGGCCGTCGCGGCCACCGGGGCGGCCACCGTCGTCATGACCTACTGGAACCCGGTGCTGCGCTACGGGGTGGAGCGGTTCGCCGCGGACCTCGCCGCCGCCGGGGGAGCGGGCCTGATCACCCCGGACCTGACGCCGGACTCGGGCACCGACTGGCTCGCCGCCTCCGACGCTTGCAACCTCGACCGGATCTTCCTCGTCGCGCCCTCGTCCTCGCCCGAGCGCATCGCGATGACGGTGAAGGCCTGCCGCGGTTTCGTCTACGCCACCGCGGTCATGGGCGTCACCGGCGCCCGCGAGCAGACCTCGGACGCGGCCCCGCCGCTGGTCGCGCGGATCCAGACGGTCATGGAGGAGAACGGCGTCGAGCTTCCCGTCGGCGTCGGGCTCGGGGTCTCCAACGGCGCGCAGGCCGCCGAGGTCGCGAGCTACGCCGACGGCGTCATCGTCGGCTCGGCGTTCGTGCGCCGCCTGCTCGACGCGCCCGACGTCGCCACCGGCGTGGCCGGCTGCGCGGACCTGGCCGCCGACCTCGCCGCGGGTGTCCGCGCCGGGCGGTGAGCCGGTGATCCTCGCCTCGATCCCCAGTCCGTCCGAGGGCGTGTGGCACGTCGGTGGGTTCCCGATCCGCGGCTACGCGCTCTGCATCGTCGTCGGGATCCTGATCGCGATCGTCGTCGGCGACAAGCGCTTCGTGGCGCGCGGCGGGAAGCCCGGCCAGATCGCGGACGTCGCCATGTGGGCCGTGCCGTTCGGCATCGTCGGCGGCCGGATCTACCACGTGATCACGACGCCCGACGACTACTTCGGCGACGGCGGGAAGCCCCTCGACGCCGTCAAGATCTGGGAGGGCGGCCTCGGCATCTGGGGCGCGATCGCCCTCGGCGGCGTCGGCGCCTGGATCGGCGCCCGGCAGGCCGGTCTGGCCTGGCCGCCGATCGCCGACGCCGTCGTCCCCGGCATCGCCCTCGCGCAGGCCGCCGGCCGGTGGGGCAACTGGTTCAACCAGGAGCTCTACGGCAAGCCCACCGACCTGCCCTGGGCCCTCGAGATCGACCCCGAGCACCGGCCCTCCGCGACCCCCGACGCCGCGACCTACCACCCGACGTTCCTCTACGAGTCGCTGTGGTGCATCGGCGTCGCGGCGCTGCTGATCTGGGCCGACCGGCGCTTCAACCTCGGCCGC
Source organism: Sporichthya polymorpha DSM 43042 (assembly GCF_000384115.1). Taxonomy (NCBI): domain Bacteria; kingdom Bacillati; phylum Actinomycetota; class Actinomycetes; order Sporichthyales; family Sporichthyaceae; genus Sporichthya; species Sporichthya polymorpha. The sequence continues at coordinate 4,855,797 of NZ_KB913029.1, read as the reverse complement.
GGCCAGGTGTTCGCGCTCTACGTCGCGGTCTACTGCACGGGCCGGTTCTGGATCGAGGCGCTCCGCGTCGACACCGCGCACGAGTTCGCCGGGATGCGCCTGAACAACTGGACCTCGATCCTCCTCTTCGCCGCCGCGGTCGCGTTCCTGGTGATCTCCCGCCGCCGCGGCGACCGCCGCGAACCCACCCCGTACCGGGTCGGGCGTGAAGCGGCGAGCGAGACCCCCGCCGCCGAGATTCCGGCCCCGGAGAGTCCGGCGGCGGACGAGCGGTGACCCCGCGGCTCGGAGCAGCCGTCCTGACCGCACTCCTGCTGGCCGGGTGCGGGGGCGGCGGCGCGGGCGGGGAGGCCGAGGAGATCGGCGAGCTCGCGCGCACCGTGGTCACGGCCGCCCCCGGCGCGGCCCGGTGCGAGGCGTGGTTCACGCCGGAGTTCGTCACGACCGTCTACGGGGACGCCGAGACCTGCGCCCGGGTCGGTGCCGCCGCCGACCCGGCGGACACGGCGACCGGGGTGTCGGTGGCCGACCTCACCGTGGACGGCGACAGCGCCACCGCGGCGGTGACCGCGCAGGGCGGGTCCGCGGACGGAGCCCGGGGAATCTGGGTCTTCGCCCGCAGCGAGGGGGAGTGGCGGGTCGCCGAGTGGCGGACCGACTACCTGCGCTCGATCTTCCGCGCCCAGTTCGGGCCCGCGTACACGGTCGCGGGGGACGACGACCCCTTCCGGGACCCGGAGGTCCGGGCCTGCATCAGCGCCGCCTTCCAGTCCCTCGCCGACCCCGAGTTCCGCGCCACCGCCCACGAGATCCTCCGCGACTCCCGGGCGGCGGACGACGCCGTGCGGCGCTGGTACTTCGGGTGCGTCGACGGCGAGGGCCGGACCGAGGAGGGCGGCGTCTCCGAGTTGCGGCGGATCTTCGAGGAGGGCCTGCGCGGGGCGGACGTCCCCCGCGAGGTCGTGGACTGCGCCATCCGCAGGCTGCGGACGACGGTGACCGACGACGAGATCCGGCGGATGGGGGCCGACGGCGCCCCGGCGCCCCCGCCCGGGGTCCAGCAGCGGGTCAACGCGGCGACGACGGTCTGCGTCGAGCAGTTGACCGAGCGCTGACCCGTGGTTGCCCGGTGCCAGGTGGGGCAGGCCCCGTGCACAATTGCACATAGGGCGCTCGCACCAGGTGAGGTAGGCTTTCTCATCGCCGCTGGGCCAGTGCCGTCCCGACAGAGTGGTTGCGCCCTCGGCTTCCTCTCGGCCGTGTGCGCGCCACAGATGCGCCGACCAAAGCGCGCCGACCCGGCGTGCGGACCGAAGCGCGCCGACCACAGCAGCGCCGACGAGCCGTCCGCCCGACGCTCGCCCCTCGTCCGGACTCGATATCAGGAGTGGCTCATGCCTGCGGCCGCACCCGGGAGCCCGTTCCGCTCCGGACCGGTTCCCCAAGGCCTCTACACCGGCCGCCACGAGCACGACGCCTGCGGCGTCGCGTTCGTCGCCACCATGACCGGGGTCCCCTCCTACGACATCGTCGCCAAGGCGCTGGTCGCCCTCCGCAACCTGGAGCACCGGGGTGCGGCGGGGTCCGACCCCGACTCGGGTGACGGCGCCGGCATCCTCACGCAGATCCCCGACGCCTTCTTCCGGGAGGTCGTCGACTTCGAGCTGCCCGAGCCCGGCACGTACGCGGTCGGCATGGCGTTCCTGCCCCACGACAAGGTCGCGCGGGCGCAGGCCGAGACCGCCATCGAGGCGATGGCCCCGGAGGAGGGCCTGGTCGTCCTCGGGTGGCGCGACGTGCCCGTCACCCCGGCCCTGCTCGGCGCCGGCTCCCGCGCCACCGTGCCGGTCTTCCGCCAGCTGTTCGTGGCCTCGGCGCAGGACTGGGCCGCGTCCGCGTGGCTCGGCGGCGACGACGGCCTCGCCCTGGAGCGGCAGGCGTTCGTGCTGCGCAAGCGCGCCGAGCGCGAGGCGGGGGTCTACTTCCCGAGCCTGAGCTCCCGCACGACCGTCTACAAGGGCATGCTGACCACCGGCCAGCTCGAGCCCTTCTTCCCGGACCTGTCCGACCGGCGCTTCACCACGGCGATCGCGCTCGTGCACTCCCGGTTCTCGACGAACACGTTCCCGTCCTGGGAGCTCTCGCACCCGTACCGCTACATCGCGCACAACGGCGAGATCAACACCGTCCAGGGGAACCGGAACTGGATGCGGGCGCGCGAGTCGCAGCTCGTCACCGACCTGATCCCCGGCGACCTGGAGCGGATCTTCCCGATCTGCACCGCCGGCGCGAGCGACTCCGCGAGTTTCGACGAGGTGCTCGAGCTGCTGCACCTCGGTGGCCGGTCGCTGCCGCACGCGGTGCTGATGATGATCCCGGAGGCCTGGGAGAACAACGCGGGCATGGAGTCCGCGCGACGCGCGTTCTACGAGTTCCACTCCACGGTCATGGAGCCCTGGGACGGCCCGGCCTGCGTCACCTTCACCGACGGCAAGCTCGTCGGCGCGGTGCTCGACCGCAACGGTCTGCGCCCCTCGCGCTTCTGGGTCACCGACGACGGTCTCGTCGTCCTCGCCTCCGAGGTCGGCGTCCTCGACATCGACCCGGACAAGGTGGTCCGCAAGGGCCGCCTGCAGCCGGGCCGCATGTTCCTCGTCGACACCGAGGAGCACCGCATCGTCGAGGACTCCGAGATCAAGGCCGGCCTCGCGTCGGAACACCCGTACGACGAGTGGCTGCACGCCGGCCTGATCCGGCTCGACCAGCTCCCCGAGCGCGAGCACATCGTGCACACCCACTCCTCGGTGACGCGGCGTCAGCAGACGTTCGGCTACACCGAGGAGGAGCTGCGCGTCCTGCTCGTGCCGATGGCGCGCGCCGGGATGGAGCCGATCGGCTCCATGGGTACGGACACCCCGATCGCGGTGCTGTCCTCCCGGCCGCGGCTGCTGTTCGACTACTTCACCCAGCTGTTCGCGCAGGTCACCAACCCGCCGCTGGACGCGATCCGCGAGGAGCTCGTCACCTCGCTCTCGACGTCGATCGGTCCCGAGGTCAACCTGCTGTCCTCGACGCCGAGCCACTGCCGCCAGGTGGTGCTCCCGTTCCCGGTCATCGACAACGACGAGCTGGCCAAGCTCGTCCACATCAACGCCGACGGCGACAAGCCCGGCCTGAAGTCGGTGAACATCTCCGGCCTCTACGAGGTCGACGGCGGCGGCGCCGCGCTCGAGGCGCGCCTCGACGCGATCTGCGCCGAGGTCTCGGCCGCGATCGCGGACGGCGCCCGGATTCTCGTGCTCTCGGACCGGCACTCGGACGCCGAGCACGCCCCGATCCCGTCGCTGCTCCTCACCGGCGCCGTGCACCACCACCTGATCCGCGAGAAGACCCGCACCCGCGTCGGCCTCGTCGTCGAGACCGGCGACGTGCGCGAGGTCCACCATGTCGCGCTCCTGATCGGCTTCGGCGCCTCCGCGGTCAACCCGTACCTGGCGATGGAGACGGTCGAGGACCTCGCCAACGCCGAGGTGCTGCTGCAGATCGAGCCCGAGAAGGCGGTCCGCAACCTCGTCAAGGCGCTCGGCAAGGGCGTCCTCAAGGTCATGTCGAAGATGGGCGTCTCGACCGTGGGCTCGTACCACGGCGCGCAGATCTTCGAGGCGATCGGCCTCTCGCAGGAGCTGATCGACAAGTACTTCACCGGCTGCACCAGCCAGCTCGGCGGCGTCGGTCTCGACGTCCTCGCCGAGGAGGTCCGGCGTCGGCACCGCGTCGCGTACCCGCCGAACGGGATCGCGCCGACGCACCGCACGCTCGAGATCGGCGGCGAGTACCAGTGGCGCCGCGAGGGCGAGCCGCACCTGTTCGACCCGGAGACGGTCTTCCGCCTGCAGCACTCCACGCGCGCGCGGCGGTACGACATCTTCAAGCAGTACTCGAACCGCGTCGACGAGCAGTCGAAGCGGCTCATGACGCTGCGCGGTCTGTTCGCGCTCAAGGAGGGCGTCCGCCCGCCGGTGCCGATCGACGAGGTCGAGCCGGTCAGCGAGATCGTGAAGCGCTTCAACACCGGCGCGATGAGCTACGGCTCGATCTCGCAGGAGGCGCACGAGACCCTCGCGATCGCGATGAACCGCCTCGGCGGTCGCTCCAACACCGGTGAGGGTGGCGAGGACGTCGAGCGCCTCCACGATCCCGAGCGCCGCTCCGCGGTCAAGCAGGTCGCGTCCGGTCGCTTCGGCGTCACGGCCGAGTACCTGACGAACTCGGACGACATCCAGATCAAGATGGCGCAGGGCGCTAAGCCCGGCGAGGGTGGCCAGCTGCCCGGTCCGAAGGTCTACCCGTGGATCGCGAAGACGCGGCACTCGACGCCCGGCGTCGGCCTGATCTCGCCGCCCCCGCACCACGACATCTACTCGATCGAGGACCTCGCCCAGCTCATCCACGACCTGAAGAACTCGAACCCGGCCGCGCGCATCCACGTGAAGCTCGTCGCCGAGATCGGGGTCGGCACGGTCGCGGCGGGTGTGTCCAAGGCCCACGCCGACGTCGTCCTGATCTCCGGTCACGACGGCGGCACCGGCGCCTCGCCGCTGACGTCGCTCAAGCACGCCGGCGGTCCGTGGGAGCTCGGCCTCGCCGAGACCCAGCAGACGCTGCTGCTCAACGGCCTGCGCGACCGGATCGTGGTCCAGACCGACGGTCAGCTCAAGACCGGCCGGGACGTCGTCGTCGCCGCGCTGCTCGGTGCGGAGGAGTACGGCTTCGCGACCGCGCCGCTCGTGGTCTCGGGCTGCATCATGATGCGCGTCTGTCACCTGGACACCTGCCCGGTCGGCATCGCGACCCAGAACCCCGTCCTGCGTGAGCGCTACTCGGGCAAGGCCGACTTCGTCGTGAACTACTTCGAGTTCGTGGCGCAGGAGGTGCGCGAGTACCTCGCCGCCCTTGGCTTCCGCAGCCTCGACGAGGCGATCGGCCACGCCGAGTTCCTCGACACCTCGGCCGCGGTAGACCACTGGAAGGCCAGCGGTCTCGACCTGAGCCCGATCCTGCACGTGCCGGACCTGCCCGAGGGCACCCCCCGGTACTGCGTCACCGCGCAGGACCACGGCCTGGACAAGGCACTGGACAACCAGCTGATCCAGATCTGCCGGGACGCGATCGAGAGCTCGGTGCCGGTCCGCGCGCAGGTCCCGATCCGCAACGTCAACCGCACCGTCGGCACGATGCTCGGCCACGAAGTGACCAAGCGTCACGGCGGTGCCGGTCTGCCCGACGGGACGATCGACATCACCTTCACCGGTTCGGCCGGTCAGTCGTTCGGCGCGTTCGTGCCCGCCGGCATCACGCTGCGGCTCGAGGGCGACGCGAACGACTACCTCGGCAAGGGCCTGTCCGGCGGCCGCCTGGTCGTCCGCCCGGACCGGAACGCGCCGTTCGTGGCCGAGGAGAACGTGATCGCCGGCAACGTCATCGCCTACGGCGCGACGGCCGGGGAGATCTACCTGCGCGGCGTGGTCGGCGAGCGGTTCTGCGTCCGCAACTCCGGCGTGACCGCGGTCGTCGAGGGCGTGGGTGACCACGCCTGCGAGTACATGACCGGTGGTCGCGTCGTGATCCTCGGTGCGACCGGTCGCAACGTCGGCGCCGGCATGTCCGGCGGCATCGCGTACATCCTCGACCTCGACCCGAGCGACGTGAACGGCGAGATGGTCGACCTCGACCCGCTCGACGACGCCGACCGCGAGTTCCTGCGAACGACGATCGCCCGGCACGCCGAGGAGACGGGTTCCGCCGTCGCCCAGGCCCTGCTCGCCGACGGGGACGCCGTGTTCGCGCGGTTCAGCAAGGTCATGCCGCGGGACTACAAGCGGGTTCTCGCCGCCGCGGCGGCGGCCGAGGCCGAAGGACTGACCGGCGACGACGTCGTCAAGCGTGTGATGGAGGCGTCCCATGGCTGACCCCCGCGGCTTTCTCACCACGGGCCGGGAGGTCGCGAAGCGGCGTCCGGTCGACGAGCGGCTGAACGACTGGCACGAGGTCTACCCCGAGGAGGGGCTGGGCCGCGCGCTGCTGCCGATCATCACCAAGCAGGCCGGGCGCTGCATGGACTGCGGCATCCCGTTCTGCCACTCCGGCTGCCCGCTGGGCAACCTGATCCCGGAGTGGAACGACCTGGTGTGGCGCGGTGACTGGCGCGAGGCCATCGAGCGGCTGCACGCGACCAACAACTTCCCGGAGTTCACCGGTCGCCTCTGCCCGGCTCCGTGCGAGCCGGCCTGCGTGCTCGGCATCAACTCCGAGCCGGTGACGATCAAGAACGTCGAGGTCTCGATCATCGACCGCGCCTGGTCGGACGGCCTCGTCACGCCGCAGCCGCCGGACCGCCTGTCGGCCAAGACCGTCGCGGTCATCGGCTCCGGCCCGGCCGGCCTCGCCGCTGCGCAGCAGCTCACCCGCGTCGGCCACACCGTGGCGGTGTACGAGCGCGCCGACCGCATCGGCGGCCTGCTGCGCTACGGCATCCCCGAGTTCAAGATGGAGAAGCGGTACCTGGACCGCCGCCTGCGCCAGATGAAGCAGGAGGGCACCAAGTTCCGGCCCGGCGTGAACGTCGGCGTGGACATCACGGCGGAGCAGCTGCAGGCGAAGTACGACGCGGTCGTGATCGCCGTCGGCGCGACGGCCTGGCGCGACCTTCCGGTGCCCGGGCGCGAGCTGAACGGCATCCACCAGGCGATGGAGTACCTGCCCTGGGGGAACCGCTTCGCCGAGGGGGACATCACCGAGTTCCCGATCACCGCCGAGGGCAAGCACGTCGTCATCATCGGTGGCGGTGACACCGGCGCGGACTGCCTCGGCACCGCGCACCGGCAGAAGGCGCTCTCGGTCACGCAGCTGGAGATCCTGCCCACGCCGCCGGAGGACCGGCCCGCGAACCAGCCCTGGCCGACGTACCCGATGATCCTGCGCACCGCCTCCGCCCACGAGGAGGGTGGCGAGCGCGTGTACTCGGTCTCGACCAAGCGCTTCGTCGACGACGGCAACGGCAACGTTCAGGCGCTCGTGCTCTCCGAGGTCCAGTTCGTCGACGGCAAGCTCGAAGAGGTGCCCGGCACCGAGCGCGAGATCCCGGCCGACATCGTGTTCCTCGCGATGGGCTTCGTCGGCCCCGAGAAGAGCGAGCTGCTCACCGGTCTCGGAGTCGAGTACGACGAGCGCGGCAACGTCCGTCGCGACGAGGACTACATGTCCTCCGTCGAGGGCGTGTTCGTCGCGGGCGACGCCGGCCGCGGCCAGTCGCTCATCGTCTGGGCGATCGCGGAGGGCCGCGCCTGCGCGGCCGCCGTCGACCGTTTCCTCACCGGCAGCACCAATCTGCCGGCCCCGATCCCGCCCTCGGCGCGCCCGCTCGTCGTGTGATCTCCGTTGCGTCCGGCCGCCGGTGGCGTATCGAGCACCGTCGGCCGGACGCGCGGGCTCTAGGGTCGGATTCATGCGCCGCGCGAAGATCATCTGCACCCTGGGGCCGGCCACCGAGTCCGCGGAGCAGATCCGGGCCCTCGTCGACGCCGGGATGGACATCGCCCGGCTGAACCTCAGTCACGGTTCCTATGAGGAGCACGAGGCGCGGTACCACCGCGTGCGCGCGGCCTCGGACGCCGCGGGTCGCGCGGTCGGCATCCTCGTCGACCTGCAGGGGCCGAAGATCCGCCTCGGTCGCTTCGCCGACGGGCCGGTGGAGTTGGTCGCGGGCGCCCCGTTCACGATCACCACCCGCGACGTCCCCGGCGACGCGAACGTCGTCTCGACGACCTACCCGGGGCTGCCGCGCGACTGCGAGCCCGGTGATTCGATCCTCGTCGACGACGGGCGCATCAGCCTGCAGGTGCTGTCGACGACCGGCACCGACGTGCACACCGTCGTGGTCGACGGAGGCACCGTCAGCAACTCCAAGGGCCTGAACCTGCCGGGCGTCGCCGTCGGTGTGCCGGCGCTGTCGGAGAAGGATGTCGCCGACCTGCGCTGGGCCCTGCAGCTGCGCGCGGACCTCATCGCGCTGTCCTTCGTGCGCGACGCGAAGGACGTCGAGCAGGTGCACGCGATCATGGACGAGGTCGGCGTCCGGCTGCCGGTCATCGCGAAGCTCGAGAAGCCGCAGGCCGTCGAGAACCTCGAGGAGATCATCGCGGCCTTCGACGGCGTCATGGTCGCCCGCGGTGACCTCGGCGTGGAGCTGCCGCTCGAGGACGTCCCGCTCGTGCAGAAGCACGCGATCCTGTCCACCCGCATCAAGGCCAAGCCGGTCATCGTCGCGACGCAGATGCTCGACTCGATGATCGAGGATCCCCGGCCCACCCGCGCCGAGACGTCCGACGTCGCGAACGCCGTGCTCGACGGCGCCGACGCGCTGATGCTCTCCGGCGAGACGAGCGTCGGGAAGCACGCGCTGACGGCGGTCCGCACGATGGCGCGGATCATCGAGGCCGTCGAGGAGGACACCCTCGCCCTCGGCCCGCCGCTGGGCCCGCCGATCACCCTCGGGGGAGCGATCGCACGCGCCGCGACCGAGGTGGGCGAGGCCGCCGAGGCCAAGTACCTCGTCGCGTTCACCCAGTCCGGTCAGAGCGCGCGCCGCCTGGCCCGGTACCGCTCACCGATCCCCGTGCTCGCGTTCACCCCCGTGCCGGAGGTGCGCAACCAGCTGGCCCTGACGTGGGGTGTGGAGACGTTCCTCGTCCCCGAGGTCCGCCACACGGACGAGATGGTCAAGCAGGTCGACGCCACGCTCCTGCAGCTGGGCCGCGTCGAGATCGGCGATCGCATCGTCATCATCGCCGGCTCCCCGCCCGGGATCCCGGGCTCCACCAACGCCATGCGGGTCCACCGCATGGGCGACGCCGTGAACCTCATCGTGCCGGCGTACGGCGACGACTGAGTGCCGGGAGCGGGATTCGAACCCGCACGTCCTTGTGGGGACAGATGGGTTTGAGCCATCCGCGTCTGCCATTCCGCCACCCCGGCCGGTGCGGAGCCAAGCCTAGAGGGCGGCCGCACCGCCGGACGGCGGGTCCTGCGCATCGAGCGGCCGTCCCCTCCACGGTCACCGAGCACGCGGCCTCACCCCTCGGGTGTCGCGAGCGAAACCGGGCCGGGGCCGCCGCATCGGCGGACCCCGGCCGCAGTGCGGCGACGAACTCCCGGGTGGCGGCGCCGGCCGCGGGGCGAGGTGTGCTCATCAGGACGACTCCCGTGACGCAGGGCTATCAGTGACGACGTGTGCGTACCGGTGTGGCGGAACGGTCCGAGGTTTTCTCGGGATAGGGTCCGTCGCAATCGGATGCGTCCATTCGGGGCGATTCGGGACAGGTCCGGCGCACTCGGCGGTGGGGTGGGCGGCGGGCACTAGGCTCGCCCTGTGACCGATCCCAGCGCCGCGCCCCCCGTGGACAACAGCCGTCGCGTGGTCATCGCCGAGGACGAGGCCCTGATCCGCATGGACCTGGCGGAGATGCTCCAGGAGGAGGGCTTCGACGTCGTCGCCGAGGCCACGAACGGCCAGGAGGCCGTCGACCTCGTCGCGAAGCACGCGCCCGGCCTGGTCATCCTCGATGTCAAGATGCCCGTGATCGACGGCATCACCGCGGCCGAGCAGATCGTGGCCGCCCGCGGTGCCGCCGTGGTCATGCTGACCGCCTTCTCGCAGAAGGAGCTCGTCGCCCGGGCCCGCGACGCCGGTGTGATGGCCTACGTCGTCAAGCCGTTCACGAAGAACGACCTGCTGCCGGCCATCGAGATGGCGGTCTCCCGGCACGCCGAGATCGTCGCGCTCGAGCAGGAGGTCTCCGGCCTCACCGAGCGGCTGGAGATCCGCAAGCTCGTGGACCGCGCGAAGGGCGCCCTGCAGACCAAGTACGGGCTGAGCGAGCCCGAGGCGTTCCGCTGGATCCAGAAGGCGTCGATGGACCGTCGGATGACCATGAAAGAGGTCGCCGAGGTGATCATCGAGGACTTCGCGTCCCAGCCCATCGTGACCCCCGAGGGCTGATCACCCCGCCGTCGGAGTGCGGGCCCGACGTGGTGCTCGCCACGGTCGTTCCGCCCAAAACGGGCGAATGTCGCAGTTCAAGATCACGAACCGGACACGGCTTGATCTGACCTGCCGCAAGTCACCCGAGGTGCTGCCCTCACTCCACTAAGTTCCGAGCCACAACGCCGTGCCTCACCAACGCGAAGGACGCTCGTCTTCGTGGTCGGAGCGGCGAACTGGTTGAGAAGGAGAAGTTCCTCATGGCACGTGCCTTCCCCGCCGCCAAGGCGCTTGCGCTGGTGGCCGCGGCCGCTCTCGCGCTGTCCGCCTGCGGTGACGATGACGACGACGAGGCGAACGCGGACGCGACCGCCAGCGCCTCGACCAAGGTCAACACCGGCAACGGCGTGCTGAAGATCGGCACGCTCCTGCCCGAGACCGGCAACCTGCAGATCCTGGGCCCGCCGGAGATCGCGGCCGTGAAGCTCGCGGTCCAGGACATCAACGCCGCCGGCGGCGTGCTCGGCAAGAACGTCGAGCTGGAGCAGGCGGACTCCGGCGACACCTCGACCGACATCGCGTCGCAGTCGGTGAACCGTCTGCTCGACGCGGGTGTCGACTCGATCATCGGTGCCGCGTCCTCGTCGGTGACGCTGAAGGTCATCGACCGCATCACCGGCAGCGGCGTGCTCCAGATCTCGCCGGCCAACACCTCGACGACCCTGACGGACTACCCGGACAAGGGTCTGTACTTCCGCACCGCGCCCTCGGACATCTACCAGGGCCGCGTCGTGGGCCAGACCGCGCTGGACGACGGTGCCGAGACCCTCGGCATCCTCGCGCTGCAGGACGCGTACGGCACCAGCCTCGCGGACCAGGCCGAGAAGGCGTTCACGGACGGCGGCGGCGAGGTCGTCTCCAAGAAGATCTACGACCCGAAGGCCAGTGAGTTCGCGGCCGAGGTCGGCCAGCTGAAGTCGGCGGACCCCGACGCGATCGCGCTGATCGGCTTCGAGGAGTCCAGCAAGATCATCGATGAGATGGTCAAGCAGGGCATCCTGCCGCTGAAGTCCGGCAAGACCATGTACATGGTCGACGGCAACATGTCGAACGCCAGCTACGCGAAGATGACCGCGGGCACGATGGAGGGTGTCAAGGGCACCATCCCGGGCTCGAAGCCGCAGGACGACTTCGTCGCCAAGCTGAAGGGCTTCGACTCCAGCCTGAAGGACTACAGCTACGCCGGTGAGGCCTACGACGCCGTCGTCCTCGTCGCGCTCGCGGCCGAGGCGGCCAACAGCGACGCGGGTGTCGACATCGCCAAGAAGATGGTCGAGGTCTCCTCGGGCGGCGAGAAGTGCGGCACGTTCGCCGAGTGCGTGAAGCTCCTGCAGGAGGACAAGGACATCGACTACGACGGCCAGTCCGGCCGCGTCGAGTTCGACTCGAACGGCAACCCGACCGTTGCCTCGATGGGTATCTACCAGTACGGCAACGACAACCAGTACAAGGCGCTGAAGTTCGTGACCGGCCCGATCTCCGGTGGCGCGTCCACCACGGAGTCGGCCGACAACGACACCAAGCCGGGTGCCACGGCGTCGCCGTCCGCGACCGCGACCAGCGGCAGCGAGAGCGCCAGCGGCTCGGCCTCCGAGGCCGAGGAGGAGGAGGAGGAGTCGGCGTCGCCCAGCGCCACCGCCACCTCGACCCCGTAACACCGACGAGGAAGGGCCCCACCGTCAGGTGGGGCCCTTTCTCTTTTGCGTAACGTCAGCGAGAACGAGCGCTATGGCGCGCGATCTCGCTGACGCTACGGGGGAGTGACGTGGTGTCAGGCCTTGGCGAGGGTGCCGAGGTAGAGCTCGATGACCTTCGGGTCGTTGATCAGGGCCTTGCCGGTGCCCGTGTAGGCGTTGCGGCCCTGGTCGAGGACGTAGCCGCGGTGGCAGATCTGCAGGCAACGGCGGGCGTTCTGCTCGACCATCACGACGGTGACGCCGGTGCGGTTGATCTGCTTGGTCCGGATGAAGACCTCGTCCTGCAGGGCGGGGGAGAGGCCGGCCGACGGCTCGTCGAGCAGCAGGACCGACGGCTCGAGCATCAGCGCCCGGCCCATCGCGACCATCTGCCGCTCACCGCCGGACAACGAGCCCGCCCGCTGGTTCTTGCGGGCGCCGAGGGTGGGGAACAGGTCGCACACGTAGGCGAAGCGCTCCTTGAAGCGCTTGGGCTGCTGGAAGACCCCCATCTGGAGGTTCTCCTCGATGGTCAGGTTCCCGAAGACGTTGTTCGTCTGCGGCACGAACCCGACTCCGCGGGAGACGAGCTTGTTGGCCTTGAAGCCGGTGATGTCCTCCCCGCGCAGCGTCACGTTGCCCGAGCGCACCGGCACGAGGCCGAAGAGCGCCTTGAGCAGCGTGGACTTGCCGGCGCCGTTCGGGCCGATGATCGCGACGAGCTCCCCGGGCGCGGCGTGGAGGTCGCAGCCGTTGAGGATGTCGACCCCCGGCACGTACCCGGCGACGAGGTTCGACGCCCGCAACAGGGCCTCGGGGGCGGGCGGCGGGACGCCCGGCGGAGTGGTGGGCGGCGGAGTGGTGGGCGGCGTGGGCGGAGTCTGCTCGGTCACGGCGCAGCGCCTCCTTCGGTGGACGGGTCCGCGGCGCTCAGGTGGGAGATCTCCTCGGCGAGTTCGGCCTCGGCCTCGACGAGGCGGGCCTCTTCCTCCTCCTCGGACAGCGGTGCGTCGTGGTGGGAGCCGAGGTAGGCGTCGATGACGCGGTCGTCGGACATGACCGATGCGGGCGGGCCCTCCGCGATGACCTGACCCTGCGCCAGAACGACGACCCAGTCCGCGATGTGGCGGACCACGTCCATGTCGTGCTCGACGAACACGACCGTCATGCCGTCGTCGCGCAGGCTCTGCACGTGGCCGAGCAGCGACTGGGTCAGGGCCGGGTTCACACCGGCCATCGGCTCGTCGAGCATGACCAGCCGCGGCGAACTCATCAGCGCGCGGGCCATCTCGAGCAGCTTGCGCTGACCGCCGGAGAGGCTGCCCGCGAAGTCGCCGGCCTTGTCGGCGAGCTTGAAACGCTCGAGCAGCTCCATGGCGCGGGCGGTGACGGCCGCCTCCTGCCGCTTCCACAGCGGCGGGACGACGGCGGCCCAGAGGGCCTCCCCGCGCTGCTGGGGCGCGCCGAGGCGCATGTTGTCGAGCACGGTGAGCTTCGACAGGGCCTTGGTGAGCTGGAACGTGCGGACCATGCCGCGCCGCGCCACCCGGTGCGGCGGCAGGCCGCTGACGACGCGGCCCTCGAAGGTCCACGCGCCGGCCTCGGGCCGGTCGAACCCGGTGAGCAGGTTGAAGAACGTCGTCTTCCCGGCGCCGTTCGGCCCGATCAGCGCGGTGATCGAGTGCCGCTGGATCTCGACGTGATGAACGTCGACCGCCACCAGACCGCCGAACCGGCGGACGACGGCGTCCGCGACGAGGATCGGGTCCGGCTTCGCGGCCCCGGGCTCGGCTGCCGTCCCCGACAGCGCGTCGAGCGCGACCGCGTGATGCTCCGACTTCACCGCGGGCGCGGCGTCCGGCATCACGGGCACGGGCGGTGCCCCGGGCACCGGCGCCGCGATGGGGTCGGGGTCGCGGAGGAAGTCCCACTCGGGACCGGAGGGCGGGAAGTCCTGGGCGTCATCGGGCATCGAGCGCGATCTCCTTCCGGTCGCCGAAGATGCCCTGCGGGCGGAAGCACAGCATCAGGACCAGACCCAGGCCGACGAGCATGAAGCGGACCTGCCCGACCTGGTTGGGGTTCATCACCGACTCGGAGATGTGGTCGTTCGCGATGGCCTCGCGGAGGAAGTTGTCGGTGAACGAGAGCAGCGACCAGAAGATCACCGCTCCGACGACCGGGCCGAACACGCGCGCGGCACCGCCGAGGATCAGCGCGGTGTAGAGGAAGAACGTCGTCTCCGAGCCGTAGAGGTCCGGGGCGACCGAGCCCTGGCCGAGCGCCGCGATGAAGCCACCGAGCGCGCCGATCACTCCGCCGAGGACGAGCGCCTGCATCTTGTAGGCGTAGACGTTCTTGCCGAGGCTGCGCACGGCGTCCTCGTCCTCGCGGATGGCCTTGAGCACACGACCCCAGGGGCTGCGCATCAGCGTCCAGACCAGGAGGCAGCACAGCACGACGAGGACCCAGCCGACGGTGAGGACCCAGGTGTCGCGGGCGCTGAACTCGATGCCCAGCAGGCCGTACTGCTTGCCGTCCGTGTAGGGGTTGAGGTCGAAGAAGCCGGCCGAGTACTGCTGCAGACCGTCGGTGCCGCCGAGCTTGTCCTCGAGCGAGACCGAGCGGACGATCAACCGGATGATCTCCGCCGCGGCGATCGTCACGATCGCCAGATAGTCCGCGCGCAGTCGGAGTGTGGGTATGCCGAGCAGGATCGCGAGGACGACGGAGAGCCCGAGCCCGATCGCGATGCCGACCCAGAAGTTCAGGCCGTAGCTGGCGACCGAGACCGCCAGCCCGTAGGCGCCCATGGCCATGAACGCGGACTGGCCGAAGTTGAGCAGTCCGGCGTAGCCGAAGTGGATGTTGAGCCCGATCGCGGCGAGCGCGAAGTACACGCCGTCGATGCCGAGCCCGGACTCGATGGCGTTGGAGAAGATGCGGCCCCAGTCCATCTCAACCGATCCTTTCCCGGCGGCCGAGGATGCCTTGTGGGCGCACGAGCAGGATCACGATCAGGACGCCGAGAGCGCCGACGTTCTTCAGCTCCGGGGACACCCAGATCGTCGACAGCTGGATGAACAACCCGATGATCAGACTGCCGAGCACCGCGCCGGTCGCCGACCCGAGACCGCCGAGGGTCACCGCGGCGAACATCAGCAGCAGGATGTTGAACCCGAGCGCGAAGTTCACCTGCTGGGCCAGACCGAGCAGGATGCCGGCCAGGGCGGCCAGGGCCGCGCCGACGGCCCACACCACGCGGATGACGCGGTCGACGTCGATGCCGGACGCCGCCGCGAGCGACGGGTTGTCGGCGACGGCGCGGGTGGCCTTGCCGAGGCGCGTGCCCACCAGCGCCCACAGCACGAGGACCAGGGCGACCGCCGCGATGCCCATGCTCCAGTAGTCGCGGGGCGCGAGGGCGAAACCGAGGTTGAGCGGCTCGCGCGCGGGCTGGGTCCGGTAGTCCTCGTAGGAGGAGAAGCCGCCGCCGAACAGGTACTGGTAGACGTACCGGACCAGCAGCGCGAGACCGATCGAGACGATCATCATCGCGAGCAGACCGGTCTTGCGTTTGCGGAGCTGTCCCCAGAACAGGGCGTCCTGGGCCCCGCCGGCCACGCCGCACACGAGCACCGTCAGCGCCCCGGCGAGGAGCAGCTGTATCCCGAGTTCGACGTTGAACCAGTACGCGACCATCGCGCCGAGCGTCACGAGCTCGCCGTGCGAGAAGTTGACGAGCCCGGTCGTGCCGTAGATCAGGGACAGGCCGACCGCCGCGAGCGCGAGGATCAGCCCGAACCGCAGTCCCTCGGCCGTCAGCTGTACCCACTCGATCGTGTCCGACTTGGCGACGGCCCGCCCCTCGCCGAGCGGGAACAGCTGAGGTGCCGCCTGGCCACCGACGATCGAGCGGGTGACGCTCGTGTTGTCCGGATTCCGCAGGCTCACGTCCTCGGGCAGCGTCTCGGTGTCGAGCGTCACCGTGTACTCGCCGGGACCGGGCAGTGGGACGGCCCAGTTGCCCTCGCCGTCGCTGCGGGCCTCCCCGACCTGGTTGCCGGCGGGGTCGGTGACGAAGATGCGCACGTCCGCGACCGCGGCGTCGCCGTTGCGCAGTCGGCCGTGCACGTCCTCGCCCTCGGCCGCGGCGGGGCTCGCGAGGAGGGGTATGGCCAGGAGGGCGAGCACGAACGCCGCCAGCACGCCGGCCAGCCTGCGGAACACCGTCCCGCCTCCCTGGGGATCGTCGGTCACGTTTTGTCGGAGCTGATTGTCGGAGTCGATCATGCCCGCCCGAGGCGGGCGGGGGGCCGGAATCGTCAGAGGCGCGCGGTAGGTTCGCACGGTGAGTGACCACATCCCCGGCCAGATCCCCGGTCAAAGTGCCGGAAGCGGACGTGCTGGCCGGTTGCTGCTGCTCGACGGGCATTCGCTCGCATATCGGGCGTTCTACGCGCTGCCGGTCGAGAACTTCTCCACGACGACGGGGTCGCCGACCAACGCGGTCTACGGCTTCACCTCGATGCTCATCAACACGCTGCGCGACGAGGCCCCCACCCACCTGGCCGTGTGCTTCGACATCTCGCGCGCGACCTTCCGCAGCGAGGCCTTCCCCGAGTACAAGGCGAACCGCACCTCGACGCCCGACGAGTTCCGCCCCCAGGTCAGCCTGATCCGCGAGGTGCTCGACGCGCTGAAGATCCCCGTGGTGACCGCCGAGGGCTACGAGGCCGACGACGTCATCGCGACCCTCGCGGTCCAGGCCGAGGCCGAGAACTTCGAGGTGCTGATCCTCACCGGCGACCGGGACTCCTTCCAGCTGGTCAGCGACCACGTCACCGTGCTCTACCCCAAGCGCGGGGTGTCCGAGCTCTCCCGCATGGACCCGGCCGCGGTCGAGGAGCGCTACGGGCTGACCCCGGCGCAGTACCCGGACTTCGCCGCGCTGCGCGGCGACCCGTCGGACAACCTGCCGTCGATCCCGTCGGTGGGCGAGAAGACCGCCGCGAAGTGGATCCGGGAGTTCGGCTCGCTGGCGGAGCTGATTCACCGCGCCGACGAGGTCAAGGGCAAGGCCGGCGACGCGCTGCGCGCGCACCTGACCCAGGTCATGACCAACAGCCAGCTCACGGAGCTGGTCCGCGACGTCCCCCTCGAGGTGCGCCCGGCCGACCTCGCGCTGCAGAACTGGGACCGGGACGAGGTCCACCGCGTCTTCGACACCCTGCAGTTCCGCGTCCTGCGCGAGCGGCTGTGGGCGACGCTGGAGTCCGCCGAACC
This sequence comes from Sporichthya polymorpha DSM 43042, assembly GCF_000384115.1. Classification (NCBI taxonomy): domain Bacteria; kingdom Bacillati; phylum Actinomycetota; class Actinomycetes; order Sporichthyales; family Sporichthyaceae; genus Sporichthya; species Sporichthya polymorpha. The sequence goes on along the minus strand of NZ_KB913029.1, from coordinate 4,838,736 downwards.
CGAGGCCGAGGCCGGCTTCGAGGTCGCCGGCGAGGTGCTCGCCTCCGGGGAGCTCGCCGAGTGGCTGGCCGAGCACGCGAGCGGTGCGGGCCGCACCGGCGTCGACGTCACCGGCACGTGGGGGCGGGGGACCGGGACGCTGACCGGCATCGCCCTCGCGGCCGCCGACGGCACCGCCTGCTTCCTCGACCCGGCGACGATCTCCCCGGAGGACGACGCCGCGCTGGCCGCGTGGCTCGCCGACGCGTCGCGGCCGAAGGCGCTGCACGACGCGAAGGGCCCGATGCTCGCGTTCGCGGCGCACGGGTGGACGCTCGCCGGCGTCACGTCCGACACCGCGCTGTCGGCCTACCTCGCCCTGCCCGGGCAGCGGTCGTTCGAGCTGTCCGACCTCGCGCTGCGCTTCCTGCACCGCGAGTTGCGCAACGACAGCGCCGACGGCGGCCAGCTCTCCTTCGACGGTGGCGACGAGGAAGCGGCCGCGAACGCGGCGATGGTCCGCGCCCGGGCCGTCATCGACCTCGCCGAGCACCTCGACGGCGAGCTGACCGCCCGCGGTGGCGCGATGCTGCTGGCCGAGGTGGAGCTGCCGCTGGTCGGCGTCCTCGCGGAGATGGAACGCATCGGCATCGCGGCCGACGCCGAGTACCTCGCGCACCTGTCCGCCCACTTCGGCGGCGAGGTCAAGGCCGCCGAGCAGGCCGCGTACGCCGCGATCGGGCACGAGGTGAACCTCGGCTCGCCGAAGCAGTTGCAGGTCGTGCTCTTCGACGAACTGGCGCTGCCGAAGACCAAGCGCATCAAGACCGGCTACACGACCGACGCCGACGCGCTCGCCGACCTCTACGCGAAGACCGAGCACCCCTTCCTCGAGGCGCTGCTGCGGCACCGCGACGTCACGCGGCTGAAGTCCACGGTCGACGGTCTGATCCCGATGCTCGACGACCACCACCGCATCCACACGACGTTCAACCAGATGATCGCCGCGACCGGGCGCCTGTCCTCGACCGACCCGAATCTGCAGAACATCCCGATCCGTACCGAGGAGGGCCGGCGCATCCGCACCGCCTTCGTCGTCGGCGAGGGCTACGAAGCGCTGATGACCGCGGACTACAGCCAGATCGAGATGCGGATCATGGCTCACCTCTCCGCGGACGAGGGCCTGCAGGAGGCCTTCGCCTCCGGCGAGGATTTGCACACGACCGTCGCGTCGCGCGTCTTCGGCGTCCCCGCCGACGGCGTCACGCTCGAGATGCGCGCGAAGATCAAGGCGATGTCGTACGGCCTCGCGTACGGCCTCTCGCCGTTCGGCCTGTCCAAGCAGCTCAACATCTCGACCGACGAGGCGCGCGAGCTGATGGACGAGTACTTCGAGCGCTTCGGCGGCGTGCGCGACTACCTGCGTGCCGTCGTCGACCAGGCCCGCATGGAGGGCTACACCTCCACGATCCTCGGCCGGCGCCGCTACCTCCCCGACCTCACCAGCGACAACCG